>DASQOL010000037.1:0-46730 GCA_035644475.1 Gammaproteobacteria bacterium
TTGACCGGACGGCGTGCCGCCGCGTTTTGAGTGCTCGCCTGCGGCTCGCACCCGGGCGCTGCGCGCCCGGGCTCCGCGGCTCTCGGCGCTGTGGCTCGGCTCGTCGCTACCGCCGGCGCGGGGGGCACGGCGCCGCGAGAGGGCCAAAGACGGCGGCCAGCCCCCATTTCCTCTAGACCTCTTCGCGGGGTTGAGGGGCGGAACGGTGCCAGGCGCGGCCGCAGCGCGGGCCGCATTCGAGCTGGCGGTCGTTAGTCGAGGTAGAGGGAGGAGACGGACTCGGCTTCGTTGATGCGGCGGAGGGTCTCGGCGAGGAGCTCGGCGACGCTGAGTTGGCGGATGCGGGGGCAGGCCTTTGCCGCGTCGCTGAGGGGGATGGTGTCGGTGACGACGATTTCGTCCAGGGCCGAGCTCTGGATGCGTTGGACCGCGGGGCCCGAGAGCACGGGGTGCGTGATGTAGGCCACGACCTTGAGGGCGCCGCGCTGCTTCAGGACCGCCGCGGCTTGGCAGAGCGTGCCGGCGGTGTCGACCATGTCGTCGACGAGCACGCAGGTCTTGTTCGCCACGTCGCCGATCACGTTCATGACTTCGGCCTGGTTCGGTTGCGGGCGGCGTTTGTCGATGATCGCGAGGCCGGCGTCGTCGAGTCGTTTGGCGAGGGCGCGGGCGCGCTCCACGCCGCCGACGTCGGGCGACACGACTACCATGTCCTGATACTTCTGTTTCCACGCGTCGCCGAGCAAGACCGGCGAGGCGTAGACGTTGTCGACCGGGATGTCGAAGAACCCCGTGATCTGGTCGGCGTGCACGTCGATCGTGAGCACGCGGTCGATCCCCGAGGTCGCAATCAGGTTGGCGACGAGCTTGGCCGTGATCGGCACGCGCGCGGCGCGCCGGCGCCGGTCCTGACGGCCGTAACCGAAGTAGGGGATCACGGCCGTCACGCGGCTCGCCGACGCGCGTTGGCAGGCGTCCGCCATGATCAAGAGCTCCATGAGGTTCTCGTTGACGGGCGGGCAGGTCGGCTGCACGAGGAACACGTCGCGGCCGCGGACGTTCTCCATGATCTCGACGCTCACCTCGCCGTCGCTGAACCGGCCGACCGTGATGCGGCCGAGCGGCAAGTTCAGGTGATAGGCGATGTCGCGCGCGAGCGCGGGATGCGCGTTGCCCGCGAAGATCGTCGTGGAGATCGGATCCAACAAATCGCTCCTTACTACGGGCCGCTGGCTGGGGTGGTAGGAATCGAACCTACGTATGGCGGGATCAAAACCCGCTGCCTTACCGCTTGGCTACACCCCAAGTCTTCATTGTAGCCCGGGGTGCAGCGTGTTGCTCAACGCGGGGTGGCGTGCCAGTCGTCGATCGTGAGACGCATGCCGAGCTCGCCGTGCTTGAGATCGATTCGCCGCGGCACGAGCAGCGGGCCGTTCCCGTTTGCGGCCGCGCCCGACGGAGCCGCGCGGTCGCGGTCCGCTCCGAGCTGATAGCTCGCGTAGTCGACGCGCCAGAGTCGCTGGTCGAGCGAAGCGAGCGCGCCCGCCGCGCCGAGCTCCGTCGTGGCGGGGAATTGCGGGTCCGGTAGGCCGAGCAGCCATGCGTGCAGGCTGCCGACCGGCAACCACCAGCCGAGCAACTCCGAGAGCTGCGTCTCCGGATCGTCGAGCATGCGCGTATCGCCGCGCGCGGTGACCGTGAGCGCCTGCGGCGTGCCGGACACTTGCAGCACGACGGTGCGGAGCGGAAAGCCGCGCACGACGAGCTCGAGCTCATCGCCCCGCTGCTGCCAGTGGAAACTGCCCTGGAATCCGCGCTCGCCGGTGTCGACGGCGAGGCGGCCGCCGGTCTCCCAGCTGTCGACGGCCGTAAGCCGCGCGCGCCGCGCGTCGTAGGTGAGGCCGTCGCTGCCGACCGCCAGGGAAGGCGGAAGGCCGGCGGTCGCGGGAGCGCGATCCCCGCCGATCGGCAGCTTGTGTGCGCAACCCTGCAGCGCGAGCGCGGCCAGCGCCGCGAGCAGCGCCACCGCCGGCCTCATTGGCCGATCCGCGCGCCGAGCTCTTTCAAGTGCTTGTCGTCGGGGTGCTGCGCGAGGGAGGTCTTGAGCAGCTCGACTGCCGCGTCGCGCTCGCCGAGCGCGAGCCGCACGTCGATCAAGTGCGCCGCGATCTCGGGGTCTTGCTCGAGACGGTAGGCGCGCTCGAGGTACTCGCGCGCCGCGGGGTACTCGCCGAGCTTGAAGAGCACCCAGCCCATGCTGTCGATGATCGCCGGGCTGTCCGGGTTCATCGCGAGCGCCTTCTGGATGTAGACGCGCGCTTCTTGGTGCCGGTCGAATTGGTCGGTGAGGAGGTAGCCGTAGGCATTGAGCATCGCCGGGTCGTCGGGGCTCTTCTTGACGAGCGATGCGAGCACGTCGACGGCTTTGCGATTCTTGCCCTCATTTTCGTAGAGCAGCGCCTGCGAGTAGCGCAGCGCGGAGTTGCCGGCGTAGCGCGAGAGGCCCTCGCCGAGCAGCGTCTCCGCCTCTTGGAACGCGCCGCGCTCCGAAGCGTCCTGCGCGAGGATCACGTAGAGCTGCACGTGCGCCGCGTGCACGGTCGGGTCGTCGGGATGCTCGGCGAGCGCCTCGTCGAAGAGATGCATCGCCTCCTGCGGCTGCTTCATCTGCAGCAGCAGCTGGCTCTGCGCGACCAGCATGTCCGACCCGAACCGCGGGTTCGCCTCGCCGAAGTCGTGCAGATGGCGCACGGCGCCTTCTTGGTCGCCCTGCTCCACGAACATGATGCGCGCGGTGCGCCGCTGCGCCTCGACGGCGTGCGTGCCGTCGGTGACGCGCGCATACGAGCGCGTCGCCACCAGAAAGTCCTTCTCGGTCTCGGCGATCCGGCCCAAGTAATAAAACGCTTCTTCGCGATAGCGCGGGTCTTGGCGCAGCTCGCCGAAGCGCTGCTTGGCCTCGGCGAAGCGCTCCTCGGTCATCGCCAGGAACGCGAGCGCGCGGGTCGCCTCGGGCAGACCGGGGTTCGCGGTGAGGATCTGGTTGAGCCGCGCCTCGGCGTCGCGGGGCTTACCCGCGGACAGCAGGAGCTCGGCGTACTGGAGCTGCACCTCGACCTCGGTGTGCTGCTCCGCGAGCCGCGCGCCCATCGCGAGGCTCTCGTCGGTGTGGCCCGCGACCAGCAGGCTGCGCGCGTACATGAGCTGCGCCTCGAGCCAGTTCGGGTCCGACTCGCTCGCGGCCTTCGCGTTCTCGAGCGCGAGGTCGAAGTCGCCCGAGCGCAGCGCGAGCCGCGCGAGCGCGTATTGACCGGCGGGCACGCCGGGGAACTTCTCGTTGAGCGAGCGCATGATCGCCGTCGCGGCGTCGGTGTAGGGCTCGTCGTTCAGCGCTTCGAGCACGAGCGCGAAACCGGTGCCCTTGTCGCCGAGCGCGCTCATGAACGCGGTGAACTGCTCGGTGGCGCGGTCGATGCGGTTCGAGCGCGTCTCGAACACGCCCGCGAACCACAGCGGACGCTCGTCCGTGGGCGCGAGCGCGTTCCAGCGTTTGGCCGCCTGGAGCCCGATGTCGGTTTTCTCGAGCTGATGGGCGAGCCGCGTCGCGCGCTCCGAGAGCCCCGGCTCCGGCGAGAGGAGGGCCGCGGCGAGGAATTCCTGCGCGGCCGTGTCGACCTGCTGGCGCTCGAACGCGATTTCGCCGAGCAGCGTGTGACTGTCCACGTCGATTTGAGCGTCGCCCCCGCCCGTTTTCGGGAGCGTCGCGCAGCCGGCGAGCGCGACGACGGGAATCAAAAGGGGCAGCCAGATCGAAAGACGCTTCATGGCCGCCAATATACCCCAGGCGTTCGCCGAACGATCGGGACGCGTGGCCCGCTCGGGGGCGGGGCGGGGTGGGCGAAAGTCCCATGCCCTTTGGCCTTGCTTGTCGCCATTGCGCGATTCCCCGACAATTCCACGCATGGACGACCTAGCCGCGACGATTTCGAAGTGGTTGAACCCGCAGTTGATCGGGGAGACGCTGCTTACCTGGAGTGGCAAGGTCCTCGCCGCGGCTGCGATTTTCCTGATCGGCCGGTTCGTGGCCCGCCTGTTGGCCGAGTGGTTCAGCCGCGCGGTGCAGCGCGTGGGCATCGACCAGACGCTCGCGCGCTTCTTCGCGAGCCTCATCTATATCGGCGTGCTGGTGTACGTCGCGGTGACGGCCGTCGGGACGCTCGGCGTGGACACGCTGAACTTCGTCGCGCTGCTCGGCGCGGCCGGTCTAGCCGTCGGGCTCGCGCTCAAGGACTCGCTGTCGAACTTTTCCTCCGGCGTGATGCTGGTGTTCTTTCGGCCGTTTCAGGTCGGCGACACGATCACGGCCGCGGGCGTCACGGGCGTCGTCGACACGATCGGCATGTTCAGCACGGTGATCAAGACGCCCGACAACGTGGTCATCACGGTGCCGAACAGCCTCGTCTACGGCGGCACGATCCAGAACTTCACCGCAGAGCGCACCCGTCGCACCGAGTTCGTCGTCTGGACTAGCTACGACGGCTCCACGGCGGACGCGTTGAACGTGATCCGCGATCTCGCGAGCGGCGACAAGCGCGTGCTCACGGCGCCGGCGCCGGAGGTCGTGGTCCACGAGCTAGGGCCGAACGGCGTGTGCATCGCGGTGCGGCTCTGGGCGGCCAACGCGGAGCTCGGAGCGGTGCGCAGCGACATGCTCGAGAGCGTGAAGACCGCGCTCGAGCAGCGGGGCTTCAGCATCCCGTACCAGCGCATGCGCGTCGAGCAACTGGCCGGCGGCAAGTGAAGGAGTCGCTGCGCGAGAAGCTCATGGGGCTGGTCGACCGCTACGAAGAGGTCGCTCGGCTGCTCAGCGACGCCGCGGTGATCGCGGACAAGAACCGCTTCCGCGAGCTGTCGAAGGAATACGCGCGGCTCGCGCCCGTGACCGAGGACTTCGCCGCGTACCAGAAGCTCGAGAGGGACATCGCCGCGTCCAAGGAGCTCAGCGACGGCGACGACGCGGAGCTGCGCGAGCTCGCGGATGTCGAGCAACGCGAGCTGGTCGCACGCCGCGACGGGATCGAGCGCGCGCTGCTCGCGCATCTCGTGCCGAAGGACCCCGACGACGACGCAAATTTGTTCCTCGAGGTGCGCGCGGGCACCGGCGGCGACGAGGCCGCGATCTTCGCCGGCGACCTGTTCCGCATGTACAGCCGCTACGCGGAGCGGCAGGGGTGGAACGTCGAAGTGTTGAGCTCGAATCCCGGCGAGCACGGCGGCTATCGCGAGATCATCACTCGCGTCGCCGGCAAGGGCGCGTACTCGAAGCTCAAGTTCGAATCGGGCGTGCACCGCGTGCAGCGCGTGCCGGAGACCGAGGCGCAGGGCCGGATCCACACCTCCACGGTCACCGTCGCCGTGTTCCCGGAGCCCGAGGACGTGGGGGAAATCGAGATCAACAAGGCGGACCTGAAGGTCGACACGTACCGCGCGTCCGGCGCCGGCGGCCAGCACGTGAACAAGACCGACTCGGCGATCCGGATCACGCACCTGCCCACGGGCATCGTCGTCGAATGCCAGGACGAACGCTCGCAGCACAAGAATCGTGCGCGCGCGATGTCGCTGCTGGGAGCGCGGCTGCGTAACGCGGAGGAAGAGAAGCGGCACGCCGAGACGGCCGAGAAGCGCCGCAGCCTGGTCGGCACCGGCGACCGTTCCGAGCGCATCCGCACTTACAACTTTCCGCAAGGCCGGCTCACCGATCACCGCATCAACCTCACGCTCTACAAGCTCGACGACGTAGTCGAAGGGGATCTCGACGACGTGATCGGGCCGCTCGCGAATGAATATCGCGCCGACCAGCTCGGCGCGCTCGGGCTCGCCGAGTAACCGATGGTTGCGCGGCGAATGCAGCGGCCCACCACGATGCGCCGGTCCACCACCGTCGGCTCGCTGATCTCCGGCGCCGGCCGAGCGCTCATGGGCGCGAGCGATTCGCCGCTGCTCGACGCGCAGCTCTTGCTCGCGTTCGTCACGGGTGCGCCGAGGAGCTCGATCATCGCGTTTCCGGAGCGACTCGTGCGCGTGGCTCTCGCCGACGAGCTCGACCGGCTGCTCGACCGCCGCCTGCGCGGCGAGCCGCTCGCGTATCTCGTGCGTTCGCAGGAGTTCTACTCGCTGCCGCTGCGCGTGACGCCGGCCGTATTGATCCCGCGGCCCGAGACCGAGCTGCTCGTGGATGCGGCGCTCGAGCTGCTGCCGCCCGGCGAGCTGCGTGCGGTGCTCGACGTTGGCACCGGCAGCGGCGCGATCGCGCTCGCGATCAAGCACGAGCGGCCGTCGGCCGACGTGACCGCGCTCGACGTGAGCGCGGCCGCGTTGACGGTCGCGCGCGCGAACGCCGCGCGCCTGGGCCTCGCCGTGCGTTTCCTCGAATCGAATTGGTTCGCTGCGCTGGATGGAAGAGAGGGTCAGACCCCGGGGCCAGACGTCGGCTTCCGGCGTCTGGCCCCGGGGTCTGACCCTAATTCGGCGGACTCCAATTCGTTGCGGTTCGACGTGATCGTGTGCAATCCGCCGTACGTCTCGTCGGCGGACCGCGCGTTCGCGGCGCTTAAGTTCGAGCCGCGGCTCGCGCTCGACGGCGGGCGCGACGGCCTCGACGCGCTGCGCGCCGTGCTCGCGGGTGCGGCCGAGCGCCTGAACGCCGGTGGGCTGCTGCTGCTCGAGCACGGCCACGACCAGCGCGCGGCGCTCGTCGAGCTCGCGGAGGCGGCCGGCTGGCGCGCCGCGGCGCAGCGCGACGACCTCGCGGGCCGCGCGCGCGTGCTCGAGCTCGCGAGCGGCGCGTGACGAGCAAGCGCTACGCGCGGCAGGTGGCGCTCCCCGACGTCGGCGAGCCGGGGCAGGCGCGCCTCTCCGGCGCGAGCGTGCTCGTCGTCGGGCTCGGCGGCCTGGGCTGCCCGGCCGCGCAGTACCTCGCCACGAGCGGCGTCGGCCGCCTCGTCCTGAACGATTTCGACCGCGTCGACGAGACCAATCTGCCGCGCCAGATCCTGTTCACCGCGGACGACGTCGGCAAGCTCAAGGTCGACGCCGCGAGCGCGCGTCTGCGCGCGCTCAATCCGGAGGTCGACGTCACGACGTCGTCGGAGCGGCTCGACGCGGCCGCGCTCGCGGCCGCTGTGCACGCCGTCGACGTGGTGCTCGACGGAACCGACAACTTCGCCGCGCGCTTCGCCGTGAACCGCGCGTGCGTCGCCGCGCGCAAGCCGCTCGTGTCGGGAGCGGCGGTGCGCGTCGAAGGCCAGCTCGCCGTGTTCCCGAACCGCGCCGGCGACCCGTGCTACTCATGTCTATACGACGACGAGGACGAGTGGCTCGGCGACTGCCAGGGCAACGGCGTGCTCGCGCCGGTCCCGGGCGTGATCGGCACGCTGATGGCGCAGGAGGCGCTCAAGCTCGTGCTCGGTTGGCCGTCGTCCCTGCACAACGCGTTGCTCCTCTGGGACGCGAAGCGCGGGGACTGGCAACGCGTGGCGCTCAAGCGCGATCCCGACTGCGAGGTCTGCGGCTAGCGTCGAGGCCACCGCTGCCCGCTTGCGCCTCGGACCGGGAGCTGCCAGCCTTTGGGGCGGAGGAGGTCGATGATCACCAACAAGATCAGGCTTCTCGTCGCCGTCGCCGCGGCCGCTTGCGGCGCCGCGCTCGCGCAGCCCGCGGCCGAGCCCGCCCCGCTCGATCCCGAGCAACAGTTGCTCCGGCAGATCGGCGAAGTGCAGGCCGAAGGGGGCCCCACCGCCGAGGGGCTAATCGAGCCGTTGCGCGGCCTGGCCTTCCTGTATCAAGAGGCCGGCGAGCACGCTCGGGCGGCGATCGCGCTCCAAGAAGCAAGGCAGATCATGCGCGTCCACGGCGGCTTGTTTTCCGCGTCCGTCGACGAGGCTCTGCTGCTGCGCCAGCAGATCCGCAGCGAGAAAGCGCTCGGCAACGCCGAGCGCGCATGGAACCTCCAGCAGGACCTGCTGACGATCGCGAGGCAACATCGCGACGACCTGCGGATGCTGCCGATTTTCGTCGAGCTCATCGACGACCGTACGGAGCTGCTCGACGAATACCGCGCCACCCAGTTCGTAGAGTTGGGCGCGGGAACCTACGTTCCTTGCTTGCCTGACGCCGTGCGCGCAGAGCGCTATGGCGACGAAGTCGTTCGGCGGGTGGTTGCCACGGACGCCCGCGCTTGCCCATTCGGCAGCCATAGAGTGGTCGTCGGCCGCCTTCACTCGGAAATCCGGGCGTTCTACGCCGAGGCGATCGAGGTCATCGTCAAGAACGGCGACTACGCGAGCCAGGAGCTCCGGGGTCTCGAGAAACAAGCCCTTGTTCTCGTTCCGTTCGACAGATTCGAGAGCTGCTCGGGTGGAACGGTCAACCAGATTCTCACGCTGGAGATCGTCGGCAGCTGTCTGGAACCGGTTCGTGTGAGCGTAGGCGGTTGGCCCAGCCTCATGCGTTTGCTCGCGTACGAGGTCCGCAGCGGCACGCCCGCCACTCGCGCCAACGCGTTCGCCGAGCTCGCGGACTGGTACCTGCGGCTCGAGCACATCGATCCTCGTCGTAAGTTCAGCCCCGCCGGCGACATGGCGCTCGCGCTCTATCGGCAGGCCCTGGCGGAGCTCCGGCAAGGCGACGATGCAACCGAGCCGGCGGCGCGGATTTTTTCGCCCGAGCCACCCGTCACGTTGCCGACGTACGCGCCGAACCCGTTCGCGTCCACGGAGTCGCCGCGCTACGTCGACGTCGCGTTCGCGATCACCAGCGGCGGCAAGGCCGAACGGATCGAGATCCTAACCAGGAGCGAAGCCGCGACACGGGCGGACGAGACGGACTTGATCCGCTCGATAAAATTCGGGAGCTTTCGGCCGCGCGCGGTCGGCGGCGAGCTGGCCGCTTCGGCGCCGGTCGTCGTGCGCTACTACGTGCCCGAAAACCCGGCCTCGACCGCGGTGAGCGCGCGCTAGCCGCGCCGCTGCCGTAAACTCGGCGACTTTGGGCGGGGAAGGGGATCCAGATGCGGCGGGCGTTCGACATCGTGATGCGCGGGGTCAGCAGCCTCATCGGCTTGCTGATGCTCGTCTCCGGCAGCGTCTGGATGATGCAGGGGCTCGGCGTGGGGCCGGCGGCGATCATGCAAGGCTTCATGGTCAACGACGTCCATTGGACGTACTACGGCGCGATTCTCGCCGTGGTCGGCGTCGCGGAAATCGTTTGGGCTAACACCCGGCGGCCCGGCTAGCAGCGGCGCAGGCAGGCCCGATGGCAACGCTCGAGCTACGCCGTCACGCGGACGCGCGCGCCTTCCTCGCTCGCGCGGAGAGTTGGCTGCTCGAGGCCGACGTCGAGCGCGCGCTCGCGCTGCAGGGCGCGCGGCAGGCGCGCGTCGACGAGTGGCGTTACGAGAAGCCCACCTATTGGGCCACGTTCGAGGAGGACGGCCGGATCGTCGGCTGTGCGTTCCGCACGCCGCCTCATCACGTCGGGGTCACGCGGCTGCCGCCGGAGGCGATCCCGCTGCTGCTCGAGAGCTTGAAGGAAACCTACACGGTGATGTCCGGCATCAGCGGCGCCGAGCCGACGGCGAGCGCGCTCGCGGCGGTCAGTTTCGCGAACCGCTGGCGCGTGACGTCGCGGCAGTGGCTCTGGTCGATCGCGGCCGTCGAGCCGCTCGACGCGGCGCCCGCGGGAGCGCTGCGGCTCGCGACGGACGCGGACGCCGCCGTCGTGTGGGAGTGGGGCGCGGCGCTTGCGCGCGACACCGGTGTGCCGCTCGACGGCCGGTTCTGCACGGGGCTGCTCCGCGCCCAGCAGCTCTACTTCTGGGACGACGGCGCGCCGCGCTGCATGGCGGGCGTGCAGGTGCGGACCCAGCGGTCGGCCGCGCTCGGCGTGCTCTACACGCCCCCGGATTGGCGCGGCAAGGGCTACGGCACTGCAACGGTGGCCGCGTGGAGCCACGAAACGCTCGAGCGCGGCACCCGTTGCCTCTTCTTCACCGACGCCGCGAACGCGACGGCTACCAGGATCTGCCGCAAGCTCGGCTACGAGCTCGTGCAGGAGGCCGTGGACATCGAGTTTCGCTGACCTAAGGCTCGTTCGCCAGCTGACCGAACTCCGGCGGCGGCTTGCGGTGCCGCGTGGACGTCTCGTACGCCGACGCGATCTTGAGCAGCAGCGGCTCGTCGAACGGCCTGCCGACGAAGTCCACGCCGACGGGCAGCACCGCCGCAATCGGGCCGACCAGCCGGATCTTCCGATCCTCCACGGTGCGCTCGGCACCGCCGCCGCCGCCGCCGTCCGCGTTCGGGTTGCGGAACTCCGCCTCGGGAATCTCGGGCGCGCTCGGATCGCGGACCCAGTCGTACATCTCCGTAGTGAAGCCCGCCGGCACCGTGATCACCGGGAAGCCTTGCGCGCCGAGATAGCTCCAGACGCCGCTGCGGCCGTTGGCCTGCGGGCCGCTCGGCGCGCCGAGCTTGGTCGGCGGCAGATTGGAGGTGGGGTAGACGAGCGCGTCGAGCTTCTGCTCCGCCATGCACTGCAAGATCATTTGCTGCATCGAGAAGCGGCGCAGCAGGCGCTTCGACATGTCGTACTGCATGTCCTTCTCCGCGTTCTCGCGGCCGCGCTTCGGCGTGCGGAATTTCGGCTCGTCGTAGTAGTTCGCCTTCGCGACGAGGTCGGCGTTGCTCTTGATGTTCGCGTCGCCGCGCTCGCGCAAGTAAAGGTTCAGCATGTATTTCGCCTGGCCTTCGGCGCCGTTCTGGCCGAAGTCGCGCAGCGTGAGCTTCTCCGGCAGCTGCGACGGGTCGAGCTTCATGTCGAGCAGCTTACCGACGTGGTCGATCGTGGGCTTGCCGTCGGCGCCGACCGGGAACAGCTCCTTGTAGCGGCTCGTGAACAGGGTGTTGTCGTCCTGGGGCGCATATTTCGCGAGGCACTCGGTGAAGAGCTCGCCCTCGGGGCCCGGGTCGACGACGGTGGCGCCGAGCTTGCCGAGTTGCGCAGCCGCGGCGCTCACGAGGTCGATCGTCTGCTCGTCCTCCTTCGTGAACAGCTTCTTGTTCATGTACTCGCGCACCACGCCGACGCGGAGTCCCGCGAGGCTCGTCTCGCGCGCGAAGCTCGCGTACGGCTGCTTCGGCATGCGCCCGATGGCGAACGCCGTGAGCTCGTCCTTCGGGTCGTAGCCCGCGATCACGTCGAGAATCTTCGCGGCGTCCTCCACCGTGCGGCAGATCGGGCCGACGCGGGTGTTGATGCCGATCTGGATCATGCCCTTGCGGCTCACGAGCTCCTCGGTGCCGGCGATGCCGACCGCGCTCGCGGCGCTCGCCGGTCCGCGGATCGACGAGCCGGACTCTTCCGCGATCGCGCAGGTCACGAGGTTCGCGCCCACCGACGAGCCGGAGCCCGAGCTCGAGCCCCGCGGAATCCGCTCGGTATCGTACGGGTTGCAGAACGTGCCGCCGAACGAGCTTCGCGGCGTCGCCGACGCATATTCGCCGAGATTCGACTTCGCGACGATGATCGCGCCGGCCGCGCGCAGCCGGGCGACGAACGTCGCGTCTGCGGGCGGACGATCGTTCGCGTAGAACGCGTCGGCGCCCGACGTCGTGCGCAAGTCGAAGGTGTCGTACTGGTCCTTGATCGCCATCACCACGCCGTGCAGCGCCCCGACGAGCTTCCCGGTACGTGCGAATTCGGCGTCTTGCGCGGCCGCGATCTCGAGCGCGTCGGGCATCTTCGGATCGTTGTCCGCGGCATCGGTCATGCTGCGCGCCTTGCGGTCGTCGAAGCCCATGGCTTTGCGCGCGGCGGGGCGCAGATTGAGCGTGGAGAGCGCGTTGATCTGGCCGGCGTGCGGAATGGTCTCGACGGGGCCGAGAATCCCCGCCGGCTGCGCCACGCACGTACCGTTGTAGGCCTTGATGCGGGCGAGATAGAGCTTCACGAGCTCGGTGGAGGTGATCTCTCTTCTCTGGATCGCCTGTTGAATGTCGGCGATCGTCGCCTCCTCGAGGTGAAACTTCTTGCCGGCCGCGGCTGCCGGACCGGTGAGTGTGAACGTGAGTCCAAGCATGCTGATGACTGCGGCGACGCACCGTGGGGTGCGCGCCCGGTCGATACGGATCGAGAACATCGGCGCCAACCTCGCTCGCAGTGGTTCCTGCTCGAAGTTGGACGTGCGGAGTGCGGTGACACCCTACCCGGGCCGCCCCGGCGCCGGCCGGTGGTCGATCGAGCGCGAGCTAGTGCGAGGCCGCGCGCTCGGCGCCGAGACCCGTGTTGGCGCGCACGCTGAGCTCCGTGAATTTGCGCTCGGCCTCCGGCTCGCGCTTGAGCAGCGTGCCGAGCACGGCGCCCAAGAATCCGAGCGGGATGCTGACGATCCCGGGATTCTCGAGAGGAAAGATCGCATCGGCCTTCAGGATGCTCGGGCTCAGCGCGATCAGCACCAACGACGACGCGAGCCCGGTCGCCAACCCGCAGACTGCGCCGGCCGTATTGAAGCGGCGCCAAAACAGCGACAACACGATCACCGGCAGATTCGCCGACGCGGCCACGGCGAACGCGAGGGCCACCAGGAACGCGACGTTCGCGGTCGGGCCGAGCACGATCGCGATGAGGATCGAGATCGCGCCGACGAAGAACGCCGTGATTCGCGCGACGCGCACCTCTTCGCCCTCACGTCGCTCGCGGCCGTGGTGCAGCACGTTGGTCCAGAAGTCGTGGGCGAACGACGTCGACGCCGAGATCGTGAGGCCCGCGACCACCGCGAGAATCGTCGCGAACGCAATCGCCGAGATGAACGCGAAGAACAGATCGCCGGCGAGCGCGCGAGCGAGCAGCGGCGCGCTCATGTTGGTGCCGCCGTTCGCGGCGATGAAGTCGCGGCCCACGATCGTTGCGGCGCCGAAGCCCAGGAACGTGGTCAAGATGTAGAAGCCGCCGATGATGAACATCGCCCACACCACGCTATTGCGGGCGGTGCGCGCGTCGGGAACCGTGTAGAAGCGCACGAGGATGTGCGGCAGACCCGCCGTGCCGAAGATCAGCGCCATGCCGAGCGAGACCAGGTCGAGCGCGCCGTAGGGCGGCGTGTAGCGGAGCCCCGGCGTCATGAAGTCCTGCGTCACACGGACGCCTTGCGCGTTCGTGTACGTGACCTCGCCGACCGCGTCGAAGAAGGCGCCCAGGCTGAAACCGAAGTGCCCCAGCACGAGGATGCTGAGCAGCACCGTACCCGCCATCAGCAAGATCGCCTTCACGATCTGCACCCACGTGGTAGCGAGCATGCCGCCGAACACCACGTAGACGATCATCAGCACGCCGATGCCGATCACCGCCGTTTGATACGAGACGCCGGTGTCCTTGAGCAGCAGCGATACGAGCGCGCCTGCACCGACCATCTGCGCGATCATGTAGAACGTGCTCACCGTGATCGTCGACACTGCGCCCAACGCGCGCACGGGCCGCGGGCTCAAGCGGTAGGCGAGCACGTCGGCCATTGTGTACTTGCCCGCGTTGCGCAGCGGCTCGGCCACGAGCAGCAGCACCGTGAGGTAGGCCACGAGCCAGCCGACGGAGTACATGAACCCGTCGTAGCCCTGAAACGCGATGATGCCCGCTATCCCCAAGAACGACGCCGCGCTCATGTAGTCGCCGGCCACGGCGATGCCGTTCTGCCAGGCCTTGAGCGACCGTCCCGCGGCGAAAAACGCGCTCGATCCCGAGCTCTTACGTGCGGCCCACCACGTGATCCCGAGCGTGATCGCGATGAATCCCAAGAACATCAGCAGTGCGTGGGACATCAGCGCGTTCCCTTGTCGATGACGGCGCGTGCGCTCCGGTCGAAGCGGGCGGCGGCGCGTACGTAGAGCCACGCCACGATCCAGGCCATGAAGAATTGCGACAGGGCGAAGAGATACGCCACGTTGATCACGCCGAATACTTTTCGCGCCATGAGCGCGGGCGCGTAGCCCACGAGCAGCGGCAGCGAGAAGTAGTAGACGATGAAGAACACGGTGGCGGGGACGATGAACCGCGCCTTCGCCGCGAGCAGCGACTTGAACTCCGCGGTGGCGGCGAGCCGCTCCCAGTCGATCGCGCTGCGATCTTCGTCGGCCGCAACTGCGCGGGGCGGTTTGGTCCCGTTCTGCATCTCAGATCTCCAGTAGGTCCTTACCCACGATGATCGTGCCCTTGAAGTGCGCGCGCGCGGCGTCGATCCACATTTGGTCCGTGACCGCCGGGTCCTCCGCCGGTACCAGATGGGAGAGAACGAGCGTCTTGACGCCGGCGGCCGCGGCCACGCGTCCCGCATCCTCCGCCGTCGTGTGGTGCGACAGAATGCTCTCCTTGAGCTTCGATGCGTTCGCGACTCCTGCGACGAGGCGGTCGACCGCCTCAGGGTAGAGCGAGTCGTGCACGAGCACGTCGGCGCCGCGCGCGAGCTCGATGAGCCGCTCACTGGGTTTCGTATCGCCCGAAATCACGATCGAGCGATCGCGGGCGTCGAACCGGTAGCCGAACGCAGGTACGACGGGCGGGTGATCGACGAGGGCGGCGGTGACGCGCAGGTTCTCGTCCTCGAGCACGAGACCTCCAGCCGCGATCTCGTGCACGCCGATCAGCGGCTCGAGCGGAGGCCGGCCTTCGTCTTCGATGCGGGTGGCGATGTCGAAGGCGTTCATCGCGAGGAACTGCCGGGTCATCTCCGCGAGCGGCGGCGGGCCCCACGTGTCGACGTGCGTTCGCAACCCCGCAGTCCACGCGAGCAGCAGCAGGTTGCCGTAGTCCGCATTGTGGTCGGAGTGGTGGTGCGTCAAGAAGACGTGGCGGAGTTTCTGCAGCGGCACTCCCGCCGCCACGAGCTGTCGCGCGACGCCGTCACCGCAGTCCACGACGTATGCCGTGTCGTTCGCTACGATCACCTGCGCGGGCGCCGAGCGCGACACGCGCGGCCGCGGGCCGCCGGCGGTGCCGAGGAGAATGAGCCGGGTCGGGGCCGGCTGCGTGGGTCCGAGCCCCGGCCAAAGCGCGGAGGCAGCGGCGGCCGCTGCGCCCCGGAGAAACCTTCGCCGCCGGGCGCCGACCCTGTTGTTTTGCATGTTGTGGTACGACTCGAGCGTGGCGTGCCCGGCGTATGGTCACGCATGCACCGGAAATGAACAAGGATCACGCGGCAATGGCAGCGCGTCCGAGCCGGGGTGCCGCGCTCAGCCGCGGCTCGGCACGAGGATCTTGATCACAGCGGTCTGCACGATCTCGTCGCGTTGATTCTTCGTCTCGTGGCGCATCGTGACGACGCCGCGGTCGGGCTTCGATCGCGAGCGCTTCGCCTCTATGACCTCGCTCTCGACGCGCAGCACATCGCCCGTGTACGTCGGCCGCGGCCAGTTGATCTCGGCGCCGAGGCCGATCAGGCCGCCAGGCACGCGCATCGGGCTCGTGACGAGCAGCCGCATCGTCATCGACGCGGTATGCCAACCGCTCGCGGCGAGCCCGCCGAACACGCTACTCCGAGCCGCGTCGTCGTCGAGGTGAAAGAGCTGCGGATCGAAACGCGCGGCGAAGGCCTTGATCTCGCTCGCTTTGACCTCGAGCGTGGCCGTGACGAAGCGGCGCCCGACGGTGAAGTCCTCGAGATAGAGGTCGTGCACCGGCACGTCGTGGGTCCACGGCAGGGGGTCGCTCGCCGGAAAGGTCTGCTCGAGCTCGGAGTCGAGCAATGCGTCGTCGGCGCTCGGGCTCGAGGCCGGCGGCTTTGGAACGTTTGCGTGCGGTCCGTCGGAGTTCATCTTCGTATGCTCCAGGTTCCCTAATGCACCGACGACGAGTCTTGCGCGCCGCCCCGCAAAATCGTGTCCACGGCGGCGTCGTCGTAGCGGAACGCGCGGTTGCAGAACTCGCAGGTGAGCTCCACGTGGCCCTGCTCGGCGAGCAGGCTCTTCACCTCGTCGGCTCCGAGCATCCGCACGACGCCGGCGAGCCGCTCCGGCGTACAGCGGCAGTCGTGGGCCACGGGCTTCGGCGAGAACAGACGGATCGCGTGGCCGGCGAACACCTTCGGCAGCAGGTCCTCGGCGGCGAGCTCCGTGAGGTCGGTCGTCGAGACCGCGGAGGCGCAGGCAGCGACGTCGTCGAATACCGCGTCGGCGCTGTCCTCTTGGTGGCCCGGGAGCACCTGGAGCAGCAGCCCGGCAACGCGCCGCTCGTCGCTCTTCAGAATGAGCCGCGTCGCGAGCTGCTCCGATTGCTTGAAGTACGCTTCCAAGCAGCCGTCGAGCTTCGAGCTCGCCATGGGCACGATGCCCTGAAAGAAACCGTTCGGCCGGCCCGTGTCGAGATTCACCACGAGCTTGCCCTGGCCGAGCAGCGGAAGAGCGGGCGGGGCCGACGAATAATGCGCCATGCCGCGCACGCGCAGGCCGTCGGTGCACTGGATCAGCATGAGCTTGAGCGGGCCCTCGCCCTGGAGCTGCAGCGACACGCTCGGCTTCGCCTTCAAGCCGCTCGCGAGCAACACGGTCGCGGCCACGCCCTCGCCGAGCAGCGTGCGCACCTGCGGCGTGTAGTTGTGCTCGGCGATCACCTGCCGCCAAGTCTCCTCCAGCCGCACGAGCGCGCCGCGGATGCCGCGGTCCTCGAGTAGAAATCCCTGTACCTCGTTCATCGACGGTCCTGTCCTTCGCTTCTCATTCTACTGCCCCACGTAGCGACAGTCCGCCGTACCGGTGTTCGTGCTCACCAAGCTCGTCGAGGCCGAGATCCCGCGCTGAGCCGCGGCGGGCGCGACGCTATCTCATCGGTAGCCTTTTGCGCAGCGCCTCGTTGACCTGCTGCGGGTTGGCCTTGCCCTTCGAGGCCTTCATCACCTGGCCCACGAGGAAGCCGAGCACCTGCTGCTTGCCCGCGCGGAATTGCTCGACCTGCGCTGGGTTGGCCGCGATCACCTGGTCGACGAACGCGTCGATGGCGCTCGAGTCCGAGATCTGCACGAGGCCGCGCTTCGCGATGATTTCCTCGACGGTGCCTTCGCCCGCCCACAAAGCTTCGAAGACCTCTTTCGCGATCTTGCCCGAGATCGTGCCGCCTTCGATCTTGTCGAGCAGGCCCGCGAGCGCCGGCGCCGCGACGCGCGCCGCGCCGATCTCGAGGCCGTCGCGATTGAGCGCCGCCGTGAGCTCGCCCATGACCCAGTTCGCCGCGACCTTCGGCGCGGCGCGGGTCTTCACGGCGACGAGCTCGAAGTACTCCGCGAGCGTGCGCTGCGCCGTCAGCACTCCGGCGTCGTACGCCGACAACCCGTACTGCTCCGTGAAGCGCGCTCGCTTCTCGTCCGGCAGCTCGGGCAGCGTCGACTCTATGCCGGCGATCAGCGCGTCGTCGATCACGACGGGCAGCAGATCGGGATCGGGGAAGTAGCGATAGTCGTTCGCTTCTTCTTTACTTCGCATCGGCCGCGTCTCGTCGCGGTCGGGGTCGTAGAGCCGCGTCTCCTGTCGGACCTTTCCGCCGCCCTCGATGATCTCGATCTGGCGCGCGGCTTCGATCTCGATCGCCTTCTCGACGAAGCGGAACGAGTTCAGATTCTTGAGCTCGGCGCGGATCCCAAGCTTCGCCTCGCCCACGCGCCGCACCGAGACGTTCGCGTCGCAGCGGAACGAGCCTTCCTGCATGTTGCCGTCGCAGATCTCGAGATAGCGCACGAGTGCGTGGATCTTGCGCATGTAAGCGCCGGCCTCGGCCGCGCCTCGCAAGTCCGGCTCCGACACGATCTCGAGCAGGCCCGTGCCCGCGCGATTGAGATCGATGCCCGACATGCCCGCGAAGTCCTCGTGCAGCGACTTGCCGGCGTCCTCTTCGAGATGCGCGCGCGTGATCCGCACGGTCTTCGTGCTGCCGTCGTCGAGCACGATCTCCACGCGACCGCCGTGCACGATCGGTAGCTCGTACTGGCTGATCTGATAGCCCTTCGGGAGGTCCGGGTAGAAGTAGTTTTTGCGCGCGAACACCGAGCGGCGCGCGATCGTGCAACCGGTGGCGAGCCCGAACTTCACGGCCATCGCCACGCAGTCGCCGTTCAACACGGGCAGCACGCCCGGGTAGCCGAGGTCGACGAGCGACGCTTGGCTGTTCGGGGCCGCGCCGTACTGCGTGGACGCGCCGGAGAAGATCTTGCTCTTCGTCGCGAGCTGCGCGTGGATCTCGAGGCCGACCACGATCTCCCAGCTCATCGCGCGTACTCCGCCGCGGCGGGCACGCGCGTGTGCCAGTCGGTGGCGCGCTGATAGTAGTGCGCGGTCTTGAGCAGCTTCGTTTCCGTGAGCGGCGGGCTCACAAGGTGCAGGCCCACGGGCAGGCCGCGGACCAAGCCGCACGGCACCGAGATCGCGGGCAGGCCGGCGAGGTCCGCGCCGATCGTGTAGATGTCGTTCAGGTACATCTGCACCGGATCGTCGGTCTTGTCGCCGATGCGGAACGCGGGCGACGGCACGGTCGGCCCCGCGACGATGTCGCACTCGCGGAATGCGCGCGCGAAGTCGTCGGCGATCAGCTTGCGCACGCGTTGCGCCTTCAAGTAATACGCGTCGAAATACCCCGCCGACAGCACGTAGGTGCCGGTCAAGATGCGGCGCTTTACCTCGGCGCCGAAGCCTTCGCCGCGACTGCGCATGTAGAAAGTGAGCAGGTCTTCGCCGTCGGCGTTCGGTGACCGGTAGCCGAAGCGGATGCCGTCGTAGCGCGACAAGTTCGACGACGCCTCCGCCGGCGCCACGACGTAGTACGCGGGCACCGACATGTGCATGTTCGGCAGCTCGACGCTCTTCAACTTCGCGCCCGCCTTCGCGAGATCCTCGAGCGCCGCGCGCACGGCGGCCGCGGTGCCGGGCTCGAGCCCGTCGTCGAAGAAGCTCTCGGGCACGCCGATCGTCACGCCGTCCCAGCGCTCGTTGACGAGCTTCCCGTACGGCGGCACCGGCTCGTCGAGAGACGTGGAATCGCGGGCGTCGAAGCCCGCCATCGCCTCGAGCACGAGCGCGCAGTCCTCGGCCGTTTGCGCGAGCACGCCGCCGTGGTCCAGGCTCGACGCGAACGCGATCATTCCGTAGCGCGACACGCGGCCATAAGTTGGCTTGAGGCCGGTGATGCCGGACAGCGCGGCCGGCTGGCGGATGGAGCCGCCCGTATCGGTGCCGGTGGCCGCGGGCGCGAGCCGCGCCGCGACCGCCGCCGCCGAGCCGCCGGACGATCCGCCCGGGACGAGCGAGTGGTCCCACGGATTCTTCACCGGGCCGTAGTAGCTCGTTTCGCTCGACGAGCCCATCGCGAACTCGTCCATGTTGGTCTTGCCGAGCATCACGGCGCCCGCCGCGGCGAGCCTCTCGACGACGGTTGCGTCGTACGGCGCGACGAAGTTGTCGAGCATCTTCGAGCCGCAGGATGTTTTTACGCCGGCCGTGCAGAAGATGTCCTTGTGGGCGATCGGCACGCCCGCGAGCGGCGGCGCGTCGCCGGCCGCGAGCCTGCGGTCGGCCGTTGCCGCCTGCGCGAGCGCCTGCTCCGCGGTGACCGTGACGAACGCGTTCAGCGCCGGAGCGAAGCGTTCGATTCGGCCGAGGAAATGCTGCGTGAGCTCGGTCGCCGACACGCGCCGCGCCCGCAGGTCTTGGACGAGCTGTGCGAGAGTCCGTGTGTGCATGCTTCTATGGCCGCGCTCGAGAGCTGCGCCTGCATCGGCGCGCCGCTCGTCGTACCGCTACTCGATGACCTTCGGCACGAGATACAGGTCGCGCTCCACGAGCGGCGCGTTGCGCTGGTAGCGCTCGTGGGCGTCTTTGTCCGTGACCTCGTCCGGGCGCAGCCGCTGCGGCCGGTCGAGCGGGTGTGCCATGGGGGTAACGCCTTCGGTGTCAATGGCTTGCAGCTGGTCGACCATGGCCACGATGCTCGACAGCTTGGCCTGCACGTCGGCGATCTCGCCGGCCGTGATCTCGAGCCGGGCGAGCCGGCACAACTGACGGATGTCGTCTTGGCTGAGCACGGTGGGCGGCTGCCTTTCGGTCCAAAAAACTCTGTTGGTCGGGGGTGCGCGCGTCGCGTCGAATTATGTGTCACTGGGGGCCGCGAAGGCCGCCCGACGAATCATCTTTCGGAGACGTGCGGTAGTTCTCATTAGACTATACACGTCGCTTGTGGACGGGCCTACCTATGTTAAAGTCCGCGCTGTTTCTCCAAGCGGCCTTGGGCCTCAATGTTAAAGAGTCTTCTAGGATACTTCTCCAACGATTTATCCATCGATCTCGGTACGGCCAACACCCTGATTTATGTCCGGGGTCGCGGCATCGTTCTGAACGAGCCGTCCGTCGTCGCGATTCGCGAGGAGCCCGGCCGCGGGGGTAAAGTACTCGAAGCGGTCGGCCAGGAAGCGAAGAACATGCTCGGCCGAACGCCGGGGCACATCACCGCTATTCGGCCACTCAAGGATGGAGTGATCGCGGACTTCAGCGTCACGGAAAAGATGCTGCAGTATTTCATCAAGAAGGCCCACGGCTCCCGGTACTTCCGTCCGAGCCCGCGCGTTCTCATTTGCGTGCCGTACGGCTCGACCCAGGTCGAGCGGCGTGCGATCCGCGAGTCGGCCGAAGGCGCCGGCGCGCGCAAGGTCTACTTGGTCGAGGAACCGATGGCGGCCGCGATCGGCGCCGGCATGCCGGTGCACGAGGCGCGCGGCTCGATGGTGCTCGACATCGGCGGCGGTACGAGCGAGGTCGCCGTGATCTCGCTGAACGGCATCGTGTACGCCGCGTCGGTGCGTATCGGCGGCGACCGCTTCGACGAGGCGATCACGAACTACGTGCGCCGCAATTACGGAATTCTGATCGGCGAGGCCACCGCCGAGCGCATCAAGCACGAGATCGGCTCCGCGTATCCGGGACAAGACGTCCGCGAGATCTCGGTGAAGGGCCGCAACCTTTCGGAAGGCGTGCCGCGCAGCTTCACGCTCAACAGCAACGAGATCCTCGAGGCGTTGCAGGAGCCGTTGCAAGGTATCGTCGGCGCGGTGAAGGTCGCGCTCGAGCAGACGCCTCCGGAGCTCGGCGCGGACGTGGCCGAGCGCGGCATCGTGCTCACGGGCGGCGGCGCGCTGCTCACGGACATCGACAAATTGCTCACGGAAGAGACCGGCCTACCTGTCGTGATTGCGGACGACCCGCTGACCTGTGTCGCCCGCGGCGGCGGTCGCGTGCTCGAGCTTCTCGACGAGTACGGGCCTTCGGCCTTCTCCGTGGAGTGATCGGCGCTGAGGCCGATTTCGGCGGGCCCTTCTTCGTTGAAGGAAGCCCGCCGGAGTAGGGCGGCCCGCCGGAGCTGACACGCAGGAGCGATACGGATGAGTGCCCCAGGAAGAACCACCAGCGGCCCGGGGCGGGGTGGGGTCTCCGCGGGCGTGCGGTTCTTGCTGCTGTCCGTCTTCTGTCTGGCGCTGATGGTCCTCGATCAGCGCGATCAGCATCTCTCCCGCGTCCGCGGGGCCCTGAATCTCGTCGTCTATCCCGTCCGCGTCGTGGTCGATTTTCCGTTCAGCGCCTGGTCGTCGTTGCGCACCACGTTCGCCGCGCGCGGCTCGCTGATCGCGGAGAACGAGCAGCTCAAGCGCGAGCGGCTGAACTCCGAGTTCCGCTTGCAGCGGCTCGCGGCGCTCGAGATGGAGAACGCGCGCCTGCGCGAGCTCCTCGATTCGACTGCCCGCGTGGGCAGCCGCGCGCTGATCGCGGAGATCCTCTCGGTGGACCTCGACCCGTATCGACAGCGGTTCAATCTGAACCGCGGAGTGGTCGACGGCGTGTACGTCGGCCAGGCCGTGCTCGACGCGCACGGCGTGGTGGGCCAAGTCGTGAGCGTCGGGCCTCTGACCTCCGAGGCGGTGCTCGTCACGGACGTGGACGCCGGGATGCCGGTGCGCGTCAACCGCAACGGGCTGCGCACGATCGCGCTCGGCATGGGAGGTAGCGGCCGGCTGCGGTTGCCGTATCTCACCAACAACGCGGACGTCGAGGTGGGCGACCTGCTCGTGTCGTCGGGTCTCGGGGGCGTGTTCCCTGCCGATTATCCGGTCGGCCGCGTCACCGACGTGCGCCGGCGCCCCGACCAGCAGTTCGCCGACGTCGTCGCGGAGCCGGCGTCCGCGCTCGACCGCGACCGCGAGGTGCTGCTCGTGTGGAACGCCGCGGACGAAGTGCCGCGCGCTTCGGAGGCCGCGAATCTCGCGGACCCGCACTGATGCAAGGCCGGGAGCGCAGCGTGCTCGTGTCGGCGGTGAGCCTCGTGCTGATGCTTTCGCTCGCGGTCGTGCCGTTGCCGCGGATGATCGCGCCGTTCCGGCCCGACTGGGTGGCCGTGGTGCTGCTCTACTGGTCGCTGATGGCGCCGCGCCGCTTCAGTCTGCTCACGGCGTTCTGGATGGGCGTGGCGCTCGACACTCTCACGGGCTCGCTGCTCGGCCAGCACGCGCTCGCGCTGCTCGTGATCGTGTACGTCGCGGAGCGCTTCCACCTGCGGCTGCGCGTGTTCCCGGTGTCGCAGCTCGCGTTGACCGTGCTGATCTTGCTCGGGCTGTACGAGTTCATCTTGTTCTGGGTCGACGGCGTGGCCGGCCGCACGGTGCCGTTGATCGAGCGCTGGGCGCCGCCGCTCACCGGCACGCTCGCCTGGCTAGTGCTGCTTGCACTGCTCGACAGCCGCCGCGGCGAAGCGCGCGCGAGGCTCTGACATGGCGGGGCCATCGACGCAGATCAAGGATCACTGGCAGGAGCAACGGCTGTTCCTGTCGCGCGTCATCGCGGCCGGCGTCGTCGTGCTGCTCCTCACCGCGCTGCTCGTCACCCGGTTGGTGGTGCTGCAGGTCGTCAACTACGAGCGGTTCGCCGAGCTGTCGCGGGGCAACCGCTTCAGGATCGAGCCGCAACCGCCGACGCGCGGCCTGATCTTCGACCGTAACGGCCTCGTGATCGCCGACAACACCCCGAACTGGGAGCTCGTTGCGGTCGCCGAGGAAATCGAGAGCCTCGACGCCACGTTGAAGGCGCTCGAGCAGCTCGAGCTCGTCGACCCGTCGGAGCACACGGTTCTGCGCGATCTCGTGCGCTCGCATCGCGGCTTCGAGCGCGTGAAGTTGAGCAACCTCACCGAAGCGCAGGCCGCCACGTTCGCCGTGCGCCGGCACCGCTTCCCGGGCGTCGACATCCAAGAGGCGCTGGTGCGCTACTACCCGTTCGGCGAGGCGAGCGCGCACGCGATCGGTTACGTCGGCAGCATCAGCCTGGCGGACCTCGAGCGCATCGACCGCAGCGACTACGCGGCAACCTCGCAGATCGGCAAGCAGGGCGTCGAGCGCGCCTACGAGACCATACTCCACGGCCACGTCGGCTACCGCCAGCAGGTCGTCAATGCGCAGGGCCGCGTGCTGTTCGACCCCACGGTCGACTCGCACGCCGACAACGTCGCGAACTTCATCGGCGGCATCGAGAGCAAGGCGCCGGTGCAAGGCAACAACATCGTGCTGTCGCTCGACATGCGCATTCAGCTCGCGGCGCAGGAAGCGCTCGGCGACTCCCGCGGCGCCCTCGTGGCCATCGACCCGCGCACCGGCGACGTGCTCGCGCTCGTGAGCACGCCGTCGTTCGACCCGAACAGCTTCGCGACCGGCATCAGCCGCGCGGACTACGTGGCGCTCAACACCGACCTCGACAAGCCGCTGCTCAATCGCGCGCTCTCCGGCCTCTACCCCCCGGGCTCGACCGTCAAGCCGTACATCGCCCTGGCCGCGCTCCAGCACGAGAGCATCGACCCGGCACGCGAGCTCTATTGCCCCGGCGAATATCACATCCCCGGCCAGACGCACAAATACCGAGAGGGGCGCGGCGGAGTGCATGGGTCCACCAACCTGCACACGGCGATCGTCCGTTCGTGCGACGTGTACTTCTATCAGCTCGCGCTCGCGATGGGCATCGACGACGTCGCGAACGGCTTGAAGGCATTCGGCTTCGGCGCACCCACCGGCCTCGACATCGGCGGCGAGAAAGCCGGCATCGTGCCGTCGCCCGAATGGAAGAAGAGAAACTACGCGCGCCGCGAGGACCAGATCTGGTTCCCCGGCGAGACCATCAACACCGGCGTCGGGCAGGGCTACATGCTCGTCACGCCGCTGCAGGCCGCGCACTCGGAGGCCACGCTCGCCATGCGCGGCGTGGGGCACCCGCCGCGGCTCTTGATCGGCGTCGAAGACGCCGTCACGCGCAAGGTCACGTACAACGAGCCGACCACGCTGCCGCCGGTCGAAGGGCCCGCCCCCGAGCACTGGGACTTCGTGCGCGACGCGATGGTCGGCGTCACCTCGGAGGCTCACGGCACCGCGGTCGCGGCGATGAAGGGCGTGACCTACAAGGTGGCCGGCAAGACCGGCACGGCCCAGGTGTTCACCGTGGGCCAGGACGAGAAGTACCGCGAGGCCGACGTCGACGAGCGTCTGCGCGATCACGGCTGGTTCGTCGCGTACGCGCCGGCCGACGCGCCGCGGATCGCCATTGCGGCGATCGTCGAGAACGCCGGCGGCGGGGCGCGCTCGGCCGCGCCGGTGGTGCGCAAGGTGCTCGACGCGTATTTCAAGGCAGAGGGCTATGTCGCTCGCGAGCCTTGAGTGGGGCAGCGTCGGCGGCGGCCGCCGGAGACTGCCGTTCAGCGGGCTCGTGATCGACGTGCCGCTGCTGGCGCTGCTGCTCATGATCGTGGGCCTGGGGTTCGTCGTGCTGTACAGCGCGCTCGGCGCCGACGCGGGGCTCTTGATGCGCCAAGGCTTGCGGTTCGCCGCGGGCCTCGTCGCGTTCTTCGTGCTGTCGCAGGTGCCGCCGCGCTATCTCAGGATCTTCACGCCGTGGGTGTTCTTCGCCGGCCTGGGTTTGCTGCTCGTAGTGATGGTCGAAGGCGAGATCGCCAAGGGCGGGCAGCGCTGGCTCGATTTGGGCTTCGTGCGGTTCCAGCCGTCGGAGATCATGAAGCTTGCCGCGCCGATGATGGTCGCGTGGTTCATGCACGACCGCCGGCTGCCGCCGACGTTCCTCCAGACCATCGTGATGGTGCTGATCGTGTTGGTGCCGGCCGGCTTGATCGCCCAGCAGCCCGACTTGGGCACCGCGCTGCTCGTGATCGCCGCAGGCGGGCTCACGATCCTGGTCGCGGGACTGAGCATTCGGATCATGCTCACCGTCGGCGTGCTCGGCCTCTGTGCCTTGCCGCTGGTCTGGATGTTCATGCACGACTACCAGCGCAATCGCATCTTCACGTTTCTCAATCCCGAGTCCGATCCGCTCGGCACGGGCTACAACACCATTCAAGCGGAGATCGCGCTCGGCTCGGGCGGGATGTTCGGCAAGGGTTGGTTGAACGGCACGCAGGCGCACCTCGAGTTTCTGCCGGAGCGGTCCACCGACTTCATCTTCGCCGTCATGGGCGAGGAGTTCGGCCTGCTCGGCCTGCTGCTCCTGATCGTGCTGTACCTCGCGCTCGTGGGCCGCGGGCTCTGGATCGCCGCCGAGGCGCAGGACACGTTCACGCGGCTACTCGCGGGAGCGTTGTCGCTCACCTTCTTCTTCTACGTATTCGTCAACGCGGGCATGGTGTCCGGGCTCCTGCCGATCGTGGGCGTGCCGTTGCCGCTCGTGAGCGCCGGCGGCACGTCGATGGTGACCCTCATGGCCGGTTTCGGTATGCTCGCTTCGATTCATGGACACCGGAAGTTGATGGCGCCGTGAGGTTCCGCAGCCCAAGGATGGCCCCAAGGACGGCAGCCGCAGCGGCGGTGCTGCTCGCGATCAGCGTCACCTGCGGCGCACAAGCCAATAACGAAGAGGCCGACAACCAGGCGGCGGTCGCGCAGGCGCGCCGCGCGTTCGTCGACCGCATGGTCAGCACGCACGACTTCGACCGCGCCGAGCTCACGGCCGTGCTCGGCAAGGCCGAGATCAACCAGAAAATTCTCGACGCGATCGCCAAGCCCGCGGAGCGTGTGGTGCCGTGGTACGAGTACCGCGGCATCTTCGTCACTCCGGAGCGCATCGGCGCCGGCGTGCAATTCTGGAAGAACAACGCGAAAGCGATCGACCGGGCCGCCGAGCAGTACGGCGTCGCGCCCGAGATGCTCGTCGCGATCATCGGTGTCGAGACCTACTTCGGCCAGAGGATGGGCAGCTATCGTGTGATCGACTCGTTGTCGACGCTCGCGTTCGCGTATCCGCCGCGTGCCAAGTTCTTCGCGTCGCAGCTCGAGGAGTTCCTGCTGCTCACGCGCGAGGAGAAGGTCGACGTGTTCCAGCCGCTCGGCTCGTACGCGGGCGCGATGGGGGCGGGCCAGTTCACGCCGTCGAGCTACCGCTCGTTTGCCGTCGACGAGAACGAGGACGGCCATCGCAACATCTGGACCGATTGGGACGACGTGCTCGGCAGCGTCGCGAACTACTTCAAGCAGAGCGGCTGGCGCACCGGCGAGCCGGTGATCGACAAGGCCACGCGGCCCAAGAAGTGGACCCAAGCCGAGCCCGCGAACAAGCTCGACCTCGACGCCACGGTGGGCGCCGTGACGAAACAAGGTTACGTGTTCAAGACCAAGGAGCCCGCTGACGCGCGGGCCGGCGTGTTCGCGTTCGAGGCCCAGGGCGGCGGCACGGAATACTGGGTCGGCTATCACAACTTCAGCGTGATCACGCGCTACAACCGCAGCGCGAAGTACGCGCTCGCGGCGCACCAGCTCGGGCAGGCGATCCGCGCCCAATATTTGACCTCCTCCACGACGGGGAGCGTCGTGGAGTGAGGACGGCGCTCCGGCGCGGTCTGCTCGCCTGTGCGGCAGCGCCGACGCTCACTCTTCTCGCGGGCTGCGGCGGCGGCACGTATCAGAAGATCGTGCGGCCGTCGAGCGAGGCGCCGCCGGCGCCAATAGCGGTCGACGGAGGGGCAGTCGACGGCGGCGCGGTCAACCCGCCGCGCTCCGAGCGCGGCAATCCGCCGTTCTACGACGTGCTCGGCAAGCGCTACTACGTGCTCGCGACGGCCGATGGTTACGACCAGAAGGGGATCGCGTCGTGGTACGGCCGCGACTTCCATGGCCTGTCGACCTCGAGCGGCGAGACGTACGACATGCACGCGCTCACGGCCGCCCACACGACGCTGCCGATCCCGACCTGGGTCGAGGTCACGAACCTGGCGAACGGCAAGACCGTGATCGTGAAGGTCAACGACCGCGGCCCGTTCGTGGGCAGCCGGCTCATCGACCTGTCGTACGCCGCGGCCAAGGAGCTCGACATGATCCGCACGGGCACGACGCGCGTAGAGGTGCGCGCGCTCGGCGCGGCGCCCGTCTCGCCGGACGGAGCGGTGGCCCGTGTGGGTGCGCCGGCCGGAGCCGCGCCCGCGGTGGCCGGCGTGGCCGCGACAGGCGCGCCGAGCGCGTCCGCCTCGCCTCCGCCCGCGGTGCTGCCCGCCGCGCCAGGGCTGCAGCCGCAGCTCTTCGTCCAAGCGGGGGCGTTCGCGGACAAGGCGAACGCGGAGCGGCTCGTCGAGCGGCTGCGTTCGAGCGGCTTCCCGAATTCGACGGTCGTCAGCGACGGCACGGGCCGCCGGGCGCTGCATCGGGTGCGGATCGGACCGCTGCGCGACGCCTACGAGTTCGATCAGGTGAGCGACAGATTGCGAACCGTGGGAGTTCTTGACTCGCGTCTCGTCGCCGTTCGTTGAAGTGGGATAGGCTCCGGGGTTTTCGGGGGTTTACGTAAATGCTTCGATCGTCGCTCGCGGCGCTCTGCGCGCTCTTTGGTTGCCTGGTGCATGCGGAGGATTCGCAGGTTCCCGCGCCGCCGCGGCTCGGGTTCGGCAGCTATTACCTCGTGGACTACGCCACCGACCGCGTCCTCGCCGAGAGCCTGGCCGACGAGCAGGTCCCGCCCGCGAGCTTGACGAAGCTCATGACGGCGTACGTCGTGTTCAAGGCGCTCGAGGCAGGGGAGATCGACCTGCACGAGCAAGTGCCGGTGAGCGTGCGTGCGTGGAAGACCGGCGGCACGCGGATGTTCATCGACGTCAACTCGCGTGTCGAGGCCGAAGACTTGATCCGCGGGATGCTGATCCAGTCGGGCAACGACGCGAGCGTGGCGCTCGCCGAGCGCGTCTCGGGTTCCGTCGAGGCGTTCGTGGAGAGGATGAACTCGACGGCCGCGGCGCTCGGCATGCGCAACTCGGTGTTTCGCAACCCCACGGGGCTGCCTGCGCGGGGGCACCTGACCACGCCGCACGACCTCGCGATCGTGGCGAAGGCGATCATCCGGGAATTTCCGGCCTACTACGGCCTCTACTCCGAGCGCGAGTTCAGCTACAACGGAATCACGCAGCACAATCGTAACGCGCTTCTGGCGCGCGACCCGAGCGTCGACGGCATGAAGACCGGCCACACCGAGGCCGCGGGCTATTGTCTCGTGAGCTCGGCGCAGCGCGACGGCATGCGGCTGATCGCGGTGGTGCTCGGCGCGACGACGCCGAAGGCGCGTAACGACGGCGCGCAAAAGCTGCTCGAGTACGGATTCGCGAACTACGAGACGCACAAGCTCTATGCGGCGGGTCAGGAGCTCGGCGTCGCGCGCGTGGCGGGCGGTAGCCTGGACGCCGCGGGCTTGGGCCTCACCAACGATCTCTACGTCACCATTCCGCGCGGCAGCTACGACGCGGTCGCGGCGAGCATGGACGTGGGCGAGCAGCTGGTGGCGCCGCTCCCGCAGGGCACCGCGGTCGGCGCCGTCAACGTCTCGCTCGGCGGCGCGCCGCTGTCGCACGCCTCGCTCGTCACGCTCAAGCCGGTGACCGAAGGCGGCGTCTGGACGAAGCTCGTCGGCACGCTCGGGCTCGAGTAGCCTAGGTGGCGTGATCTCGAACGTTTCGCCGTTGAGGATTCGCGAGCTCGGGTTCCGTGCGCTGCCCGAGGTCTGGGCCGAGATGCAGGCCTTCACGGCGTCACGCACCGCAGTCACGCCTGACGAGATCTGGCTCGTCGAGCATCCGCCCGTGTTCACGCTCGGGATGCGCGCCGACCGCGCGCACGTGCTCGCGCCCGGCGACATTCCGGTGGTGCAGATCGACCGTGGCGGCCAGGTCACGTACCACGGCCCCGGCCAACTCGTCGCCTACGTGCTGCTCGACCTGCGCCGCCTCGCGCTGACGCCGCGCAAGCTGGTGCAGGCGCTCGAGGACGCGGTCATCGAGACGGTGGCGGGATATGGCGTCGAGGCGAGCGCGCGCCGCGAGGCGCCGGGCGTCTACGTCGGCGGCAGGAAGCTCGCCGCCGTTGGTTTACGCGTGAAGCGCTACTGCTCCTACCACGGGCTCGCGTTGAACGTGTCGATGGACCTCGAGCCGTTCGGGCGGATCAATCCGTGCGGTTTCCCGGACCTCGAGACGACGGACCTCGCGCGTCTCGCGGGCGTGACGGATCTTGCTCGGGTGGGGGCGGACCTCGCGCCGCGGCTCGCGGCGCGGTTCGCGCCGGCGGACGCCCCGGTCGCCCCAGTCGCTAGACTCGGCTGAAGCCGAGGTAGCTGCTGTACGTGAACGCGAAGCTCACCACGATCCAGACGAGCCACGCGAAGCGCGTGAGCTCCGGCATCCAGGACTTGCGGGCGAGCCAATAGCTGAGCGCGGGCACGCCGCAGATGAGCGCGGTGACGGTCAGCAACAGCGCCGATTGGATCGCGACGTCGATGACCGGAATCTGCTCGAGCCCCAGGCCGCGAAGCGACGCGTTGACGATCGCGAGCAGCACGCTCGCTCCGATCAACGCTACCCACTGCTTGAGGCCGAGCCAAGGTGTCTGCGGCGCCGCCGGCGCGTTTACGCCTTCCTTCGAGGTCACGTAGATCGACTTCGCGGTCACGAAGCCGCGCTTGGTCGTCACGGACTTGAGCCAGAGGAAGGCGAGCAGCGTCACGAACGACAACAGCGTGAGCCAATGCGCGGGGTGCACGAGGTTCGTGGCGACGCCGGCGACGGCGGTCACGGCCACCGTGCCCACGATCGACGCTGCGCCGAGCGCGACGAGCCACGGTTCCTGCGTGCGCGCGAGCGTCAAGTGGATCAGCAACAGCAGCAGGATCTGCGGCACCGCCGCGTACTGCAGCGTGGCCATGTGCCGCGGCAGGATCTCGTTCTCGAGCGCCATCGCGATCAGCACCGCCAAGAGCAGCGCCGAGACGTAGATCGCGTAGTCGCGAGCAAAGCGGTTCGGCGAGATCACGAGGTAGGCGCGCGCCGCGACGAACGCAGCCGCGGTCGCGGCGAGGGTCGCGAGCACGAACAGGTAGGCCGCGCCGAGCGTGCCCAGATCGATGCCGCGCTCCGCAAGGGCGGCCGTCAAGTCGAACGCACCGTTGAACGGTTGCATGAGGCGGGCGGCTTACTTTTCGGCCGCGGTCTTGTAGGCGTCGGGGGAGTCGGTGGCGAGGAAGTTGTACTTGCGCTTCCAAGAGTCGGCCGACTCGGTGAGCTTCTTGATCGTGGCCTCGTGCTCTTTGATCGTTCCCATGAGCCGAGTGACCGTGGTCTCGCGTTCCTTGAGCCTTGTCTCGAGGTCCGGGCTCGGTGCGGTGCGCGAGTCGCCGCCGGCGGGAGAGCCGCCGCCTGCGGTCGCTTTCGCGAGCGCCTCGCGCAGCTGCGCGACCTCGTGCTCGAGCGCGTCGATCGACGTCCGATCCTTCTCCGAGAGCGCCCTCAGGCGCACCGTTTCGGATTCGCTGCCGCGGAGCTTCGAGAGCCGGCGCTCGCGCTCGTCGTCGTCCGCTTGCAGCTTCCCTATGGCCTGGTTCTTCAGCTCGAGCTCCTTGTGCAGGCGCTCGATCTCGTGGTTCTTCTCGTCGCCGGTCTTCTGCGTCGCGCGCGCGGCCTTCAAATCGGCTTCGAGCGACTGGATGATCTCGGCCTGGGTGTTGAGCCGCTCCTCGAGCGTGATCGCATGCGACTGCGACTGGACGAGCTGCTCCTTCGTGTGGGTCGTACCCTGCTGCCCCTCGATCGCCTCCTCGGCTTCCTTGATCTCCACCTTGAGCGCGTCGATGCGCTGCAACAGCTTCTGCTGATTGCCTTCGGCCGCCGCCTTGTAGGTGCGCAGCCCGTCGAGCCCCGCTTTGAGCGCGACGTTGGCCTTCATCTTGGTGCGCAGGGCCGCGACTAGCGCGACGATCAAGCCCTTGCGGCGCTTGACGAGCCGTTCGAAGTACTGCGCCTTGCCGAGGCGCCACTTGGCTTCCTCGTAGCGCTCCTCGACTTCCTCGACCGCTTCTTGGAGCTTCGTGATGTGCTCGCGGCGCTCGTTCACGAGCTCGGTGAGGTTCTCGGCGTTGTCCTTCTCTTCCTTGAGCTCCACCTCGAGCCCCGCCATCTGCTCGCGCATCTGGTCGCGCTGTCGCAGGAGCTCGGCGTGCTCCGCGCCGAGGCGGTGGAGCTCGTCGTCCTTCGCGCCGGCGTCGGCGGCCGCCGCATCGACGCGCGTGAGCATGCTCGACAGCTCGTCCTCGAGGCGGTGTTTGTGAGTACGCAGCTGGTCGAGGTCGCGATTGGAGGCGAGTAGCGTGTCGCGCAAGCTCGTGAGCTCGCGGTCGGAAGCCTGCACGGCCGTGCGTGCGTGCTCGAGCTCGGCCGAGATCTCGGCGAGGTACACCTCACGGGCTCGGGCTTCTTGCCGGTTGCGCTCGAGCTCGTAGTCGCGCTCGGCGAGGTGGTCGCTGCCTTCGGCGAGGCGCCCGTCGCGCTCCGCGAGCTGCTCGCGGATCTCGGCGAGTTGTCGGTCGCTCTCGGCCACTTGGTCTTGCGCGGCGGCGGCGGTCGCGTCGAGGTCGGCTAGCCGCCGATCGACGTCGGCGAGCCGCTGGTCGCGGTCGGAGAGCGCCGCTTCCAGGTTGCGCGCCGCAGCCGCGGCTTCGCGCTCGCCTCGCTCCAGCGCGGCGAGCGTGCCGCGCAGCCGGTCGAGCTCGGCGTTGACTTGCTCGAGGCGCTGTTGCGAGTCGCGGAATGCCTCGCGCAGCTGCTCGCGCTCCGCGATCGCGTGCGCGGCTTCGTTGGCATTGCCTTCCGCGCGGTCGCGCAGATACTCGAGATCGTGCGCGAGCGCCGCGATGCGCTGGTCGCGTTCCGCGCCTTCGCTGCGCAGCTGCTGCTCGCGCTGCTCGAGCTGCACCCGCAGGTGCTCCGCCTCGGCGGTCAGCTCGACGATCCTGTGCTCGCGCTCGCTCACCGTGGCGCGCGCGCGCTCCGCATTCGCTTGCGCCTCGCGGGCCGCACGTTGCTGCTCCGCGAGCTCGGCGTTCGTTTGCGCGAGCTCGCCCTTGAGCGCGGCTCGCGAGGTGTGTGCTTCGGTAAGTGCGTGCTCGAACGATGCCGTTTGACGCTTGAGATTCTCGATCTGCGTGAGCGTCTCGATCGAGGGCTCGGCGTGGCCGTTCGAGGACGGGACGTCGCGGATCTCCTCGAGCTCGACCTGGAGCTCGCCGATCCGTCGCTCGCGTCCCTCGAGCTCGAGGCGCAGCGCTTCGATCTCGCTCGAAACGTCGGCGACTCGGGGAGGTGAGGAATTGGCGGCCGCGGGCTGTGCCGCGTCCGCGGCGGAGCTACCTTGTTGCGCCTCGCCGAGCCGCTCGATGAGGGCGTCGCGCTCCATGAGCTCCTTGCGGAGGTTCGCGAGGCGCGTCTTGTATTCCTTGGTCTCGGTGTCGATGTCTTCGGCCTTGGCCCGCCAGAAGTTGATCTCCTTCTTGGTGAGCTTCTCGGGGCCGGACTCGGCGATCTCGAGCTTTTTCTTGAGCTGCGCCACCTTGGCGCGCTCGGCTTCGGCGATCTCCTCGAGATGGCTCGCGGCCTGCTGCCAGCGCACGCGCTCGGCCTCGACCGTCTCGAGCCGATGGGTGAGGACCTCGAGCGATTCCTCGAGCTGATTCTTGGGCGCCTTCTTGCGCTTGAGCTGCTCGTCCAGGTCGGACGCACGGGCCTCAGAGTCGCGCAGCGCGTTTTGGAGGATAGCGAAGGCCTGTTCGGCTAATTCGCGCGGGTTAGCCATTGCTCGAAGCTAGTGAACAGAATTGCCCGGAAGCCTACTCTGCTTGACCAAGATCAACGCGGTATTCAGTCACGTTTTGACATAAACCGTCGTGGCATACTGCCACGAATCGCCGCATGGGAACTAGCTAGTGCCGACCGAGACGCTGGCTCGCGCATTGCTCGCGGGGGACCGCGGCATAGCCGCGAAACTCGCGACCAGATTGCTGCAGCCGTTGAACAATAATTTCGTCGAGCGTCCTTGGGGAGGCCGGCGCATGCAGACGTTCAAGAATGGTGCAGCCGGCGTCGCCGACGGCGTCAAACGCTTCGGCGAGTGCTTCGAGATCGCGGCCGACGACTCGGACGCGGAGGCGCGGCAATATCCGAGCGTGATCCGCCTCGACGACGGCTCCGAGGTGAGCCTGCCGGCGCTGCTCGACGCGCATGCTGACACGCTGCTCGGCGAGGACTTCGTGCGCCGCTACGGCCGGCGCTTCCCGTTGTTGCCGAAGACGCTCGACGTCGCCGAGCTCCTGTCCGTGCAGGGGCATCCCGAGGGCAACACCGAAGTCTACGTGATCATCGCCGCGGACGAGGGGGCGACGCTCAGGCTCGGGTTCAACACCGACGTCGACGGCGCCGACCTCGCCGAGCGGTGCGCCGCCGGCCGGCGCACGCAGCAGCGGTTGCTCGACCTGTGCGGCGCCGATGTCCCGGCGCAGGAGCTCCAGAGTCATCTGCAACCGTGGTTCGCGAGCCGCGGCGCTCGGCTCGACACGCTCGAGCGCCAGCTCGGCGCGAAGCTCGGCAAAGTCCGCTGGAACGAGGCCGCCGCGCTGCTGCGCTCGCTGCACGCGGTGTACTGGCACGTGCTCGACCTCATGAACGCCGTGCCCGCGCGGGCAGGTCAAGTGATCAACAACTCGACGCCCGCTCGGCTGCTGGCGGCGACCGGCAGGCCGCCCTCCGCCGAGGTGCACGCGCTCGGCAACACGGAGGGGCGCGAGATCCTCGCTCTCGAGATCCGGCGGCCCGGGGTTACGTTTCGCGCGTGGGACAACGTGCGCTTTCCGATCCGCGACGTCGACGTCGAGGCCGCGGTCCAAGCGCTGAATCTGCGGCGCACGGCGCCCGAGGACTACATCGTCGAGCCGCAGCCGGTGGCCGGACGGCCCGGCGTGAAGCGCTCGGTCGTGGCCGAGCACTTCAGCATCGAGCATCTCGAGCCGACGCCCGTCGCTTCGGTCGACGTGCCCGCGAGCCCACCGCACTGCCTGCACGCCCTCGAAGGCGCCGTGAGCGTCTATGCGACCGACGGCGCGCTGGTGGGCCGGCTCGCGCGCGGCGATTCCGCGATCGTGCCGATCGGCGTGGGCGCGTATCGCGTCGCGGCCGACGCGCCGGTCGCGAGCATCGTCAAGGTCGACGTACCTGTCGATGCGGGGGTCGATGGTTGAGCTTCGATGATTGAAGAGGCCTTCACCGGCTCGGTCGTGATCGACCTGGGTGCGATCGCGCGCAACTATCGCTATTTGCGCGAGCAGGCCGCGCCGTCGGAGTGCGCCGCCGTGGTCAAGGCCGACGCCTACGGGCTCGGCGTGGAGCCGGTGGCGCGGCGTCTCGCGCGCGAAGGCTGCAGGAAATTCTTCGTGGCCACGCTCGCCGAGGCCCGGGAGCTGCGCGCGCTCGTGCCCGACGCGTCGATCTACGTTTTCGACGGCGTGGTCGGCGGCGAGGCCGAAGCGCTAGCCGCGGCGCGCGCGATCCCGGTGCTTAACTCGCTCGAGCAGATCGAGCGTTGGGCCGCGCGCGGCCCCGCGGTGCTGCACGTCGACACCGGAATGACGCGGCTCGGCTTGAGCACCACGGAGGTGCGGCAGCTCGCAGCCGAGCCCGCGCGGCTGCGCGGCTTGGACGTAGACTACGTGCTCACGCATCTCGCTTGCGCCGACGAGCCGGGCCATCCGCTCAACCGCTCGCAGCTCGCGCGCTTCGACCATCTGCGCGCGCAGCTGCCGCCGGCGCCGACCTCGATCGGCAATTCGGCGGCGATCTTTATCGACGAGCAGCATCGCGGCGACCTCGTGCGGCCGGGCATCGCGCTCTACGGCGGCAATCCGTTCCTCGACCGGGCGAATCCCATGGCGCCGGTCGTCACGTTGGCGGGCAGGATCTTGCAGATTCGCCCGGTGGACGAGGGGCTCACGGTCGGTTACGGCGCGACCTATGGTGTGGCGCCGCCGACGCGGCTCGCCGTGGTCGGCGTGGGCTATGCCGACGGCTATCCGCGGATCCTGGGCAACCGCGGGGCCGGGGCGATCGCGGGGCGGCACGTGCCGGTCGTCGGGCGCGTGTCGATGGACCTGCTCACCGTCGACGTCTCGAACGTGCCTCCGGCCGAGTCGCGCGTCGGCGACTGGGTGGAGCTCATCGGCACCGAGATCGGCATCGACAAGGTCGCGGCAGCGGCGGACACGATCAGCTACGAGATCCTGACCGGGCTCGGCCGGCGCTTGCATCGCGAGCACCGCAGCTGACACGCTAGCGCAATGGCCGGCCTTCAAAGCATGACCAACGTGGACGGCGTGATCACGCCGACGGCCGACGCGCGCGTACCGGTGCTCGACCGCGGGTTCCTCTACGGCGACTCGATCTACGAGGTGTTCCGCACCTACGAGGGCGTGCCGCTCTTCTACGACGAGCACTGGGCGCGGCTCGAGAACTCCGCGTCGCTGATCCGTCTCAAGATCGGGCTATCGCTCGCGGAAGTCACCGAGGCGATCCGCGCGACGGTCGCCGCGACCGGCGCGCCGCGGTCGCGCACCGACGTGTACGTGCGCTATGTCGTGACGCGCGGTGAAGGGCCGGTGGACCTCTTTCCGTCGCCCGACTTGAAGTCGCGCTACGTGATCATCGTGCGCTCCGTGCCGAATTGGGGCGCCGAGCTCTACGCGCGCGGCGTCCGGGTTGCGATCGCGCAGACGCTGCGCAACCCGTCGAGGGCGCTCGACCCAAACATCAAGGGCGGCAACTACTTGAACAACGTGCTCGGCGTGATGGATGCGCGCGCCGTCGGCGCGGACGACTGCATCATGCTCAACGAAGCCGGCTTCGTGACCGAGGCGTCGAACAGCAACGTGTTCTTCGTCGTCGACGACCGCTTGGTCACGCCGGGACAGACCGCCGCGAACCTGCGCGGGCTCACGAAGGCCGCGATCCACGAGGCGTGCAAGGCGCGGGGACTCGAGTCAGACGAGGTCGACGTCGCCGCGGCGGACTTGACGCGGGCGACTGAGTGCTTCGTGTCGAGTGCGACGCGCGAGGTCATGCCGGTGGCGAGCCTGCGGCTGCTCGACGGCTCGATGATCGCGTTTCCGGAGGGCGGCGGGCCGGTCACGCGGCGGGTGGCAGCCTACTATAAGGAGTACGTCGCGGAGTACGTCCGGGCGCACGCGCACTTGTCGCTGTTCTGAATGGACGAGATCCGTCGGCCCCGGAGGCAGCTCGGCGCGGAAAAAAGTGGTCGAGGCCGGCCGGCATTACGCTAGAATACCGGCCCCTAGCCAGCTCGCAGTCTGGCTCAGTCGGTCCAACAGCACGCGCCCGTAGCTCAGCTGGATAGAGCATCGGCCTACGAAGCCGGGGGTCGGGAGTTCGAATCTCTCCGGGCGCGCCATTTCCAATCTGCCCCCCGAAAAATCCGTTAAAGCCTTGAACGGAAAGGCCAGATTCAGAGTTCTAAATCCCTCATTTCGTACGTAGGCGAGTCGATCCGCAAACGTCAGCTTCAGCACCGCTCTTTTGTCCTCCAGATGGTCAGAAGCCCAGAGATTCTGCGGGTTTGCCAAGAAATCGAGCGAAGTTCTAAGTGTTTCTTCAAAGGTTCGCACCGGGCGACCGCAGCTCGCCACTTTCTCGGCGATCAAAGCCTTTTGCTCCTCGAGCTTACGAATGCGATTTTCGTAGACGGCGATAACGGACGGCGTTTCGGCGTCCGCGATTCGGTCAAGAAACTGTTCTACTTGTTTCTCAATCTTTGCCAATTCCGCTTTCAACCCACTGGTTCGGGCCTCGGCTGACGCGAGGCGATGGTCCCAGAGGTCTTTGAACATCGCGCGAGCGACTGCGAACACGCCGGGCGCGGGTTTCAATTCCATAAGCATGCTCTCGAACTCGCCTTCGATCTTTGCGCGTCGGATTGATTTTCCATAGCTCTCGCAGCCGCGCTTGGGGCAGTGATAGTAAGGGTGAAGGGCGGTCTTTCCCTTCGCCCAGCAGGCTGTCAGTGGCGTGCTGCAATGACCGCAAATGACCGCGCCGCGCAGTGGAAAGTCTGCGTTGAGGTTCTTGCGGGCGGGGACCCTCGCTTTCCCATTGAGACGGTCCTGAATTTTCTGAAACGTCTCGAAACTGATTAACGGTGCGTGGTGACCTTTCCGCAAGGACACTCCCCACTTCGGCGCTTCGACATATCCGGCATAGACCGTTCGCGTCAGAAGGTTAGCGACGTGCTGATTGAGGACAACGCCGCTTCTGTCGCGCGGATATTCCGGATGCGATTCAAGAAAGCGTTTCACTTCGGCCTGAAGCTGAAACCGCCCCGATGCATACCCATCGAGCGCCTCGGCGATGATCGACGCCAACGGCTCGTTTCGAACGAGTACGTTGCCGTTTTCACTCTTATTGTATTTGTAGCCGGTCGGGCAGGAAAAAACGTAATAACCGCGCTCCAGCCGCGCTTTCATCTTCTGCAGTGTCTGCCGCTTGTTTTGCAGCCGCTCCAGCTCGCCCTGGGCGGCGATGATCGTTTCGACGAATTTTCCTTCCGGCGTGTCTTCGAAAGTGAAGTTCAAACATTCCACAGTCGCGTTTCGCGCCGCCAGGCGCTGCCGCAGTCGGATGTGAAATTCGGTATCCCGCGCGAATCGTTTGAGGTCGTCAAAAATGACAACATAGCCGTCGGCTCGCGAACCGCGTCCCAAGTACCGAAGCAGCTCGACCATGCCGGGACGGTTCATGAAGTCGCCGCCCCCCGTCATGTCATCGAAAAACACTTCGTCCACGACGTAGCCGCGTGCGGCGGCGTACTCGCGGCACCGATGCTCCTGGCTATCGAGCCCGCTGCCGTCTACCTTTTGCTTCTTACTGGACACGCGGCAATAGATCACCGCCGTTCTCTTAACTTCCGTTGCCATCGTCGCCTCTCTTCGCCGCCTCCAGAGCGGCGGTCTCGTTGAATTCATCGCTGCGTTGAGCGTTGATTGGTTCTAGCGCGTTTGCGGTGAATTCCGAAGTCAATTCCGATAATCCAGGGAGGACACGCTGGACGGAATCTACGCCAAAACCGAGGTCCACGAAGGCGGCCATGATCCACCACAGCGTTCGCAGGAATTCCTCCTTTTGGGCATCCGTTAGGTCAGGGTCTTCGATGTAGTGGCTGTACTTGCTGGCATCGAAGACCGGGACGGCAGGGGGCGCGGGTGCTTGCGGCGCTTGCATGCTCCGCACGTCATTCTCATCCATACGCACCCCCTTTCTTACAGCACCCACCTTGGCGGTGCCGCAGAGCCAAAGTGTCACCACCTTCAGCTGTATCTATTTCCATAGTACAGGCGAGGCTCTTAACAACTCGTAAAGGACTACGCGGGTGCAGCAACATTTCCGTCGCTCCTCTCTTGGTCTTTCGATAATCTCTTTCGGGGTCAGTCCGGCTTGTCGCGTGACAGGCATTCCTTCGCGCATTGCGCGGTGTAGGCGACGATGTTGGGAAAGCTTTCCTCGAACGAGCGCCCGCTTTCCTTGATGGACATAAACGCCAGCTCGACCAGTCGCGCTTCGCTGAAGCCCGTTGTCTTCGTAAGAAAGTCGAAGTTCTCCCACATCACCTTGAAATCGGTGATCTGGCGCGAGGTCCCGTCCGGTAATTTGACCGCGCGTGTCTCGCGCTCGAGCAGCGCTTCCGTTTCCTTCTCGGTGATGAAAAATCCACTCATGTTTCATCGTTAATCCATAAACGCGATGGTGTGCAAGAAAATTATTTCGACCGGTCAAAGTCATGCTTTGCACGGTCTTGGTTCTTGGCGTTGGCGAAGTCCTTGGTCGCTTTTTCGCGCAGCGCAGTGAGTCTTCCGCGTATCTCCGTTTTGCGGCCATTGAGTTCTTGCTCCACCTGTTCATGGACCGCGCGCTCCGTGTTGCCGTCGATCCTGTAGTCGAGGGAGGAGGCCGGTTTGCGTTCGCGCTCCTCCAGCGCGTCAAGCTCGCGCTTCGTGGCAATGTCATGCTCACGCGCTTTTGTTGGTCGATCGGATTTCGCGCGGAGCTTCTGCAAGAGACTTTCTTTGGTGTCGTCGGCCATTGCTTTCTCCAAGATGAACCGAACTGGAAGGACGGCGACCGCATCGCCGGGCACGCAGCGGTGCGGCCCCGTCCGTGAACGCCTAGCGCTCGTGCCCTTGTTCCTTGTCCGTGCTTTGACCGTTCGTCCGTTGCTCACGCAACGCGTCGATCTTGCGCACGAAGAGGACGCCGCCGCCCTGGGCGCGCAATTCCTCGGGCACATGATCCAGGCGCAGGATGCCTTCGCCGTCCTTGCCTTCGCGGGGCCAGATGGCTCCGATCTGGCGTGCGGGTCCGAGAACCTCTCTGCCGTTCTCATCCCGCCCGTTGACGCGGGCGAACGAAACCTGATGGCTGGGCTGCTTCTTCTCTTTGCTCATACACCTCTCCTTTAAATGGGCCTATAGCCCTCGACATACGACCACTCTCCGGATTGATGCTGCGGCCAGTGCGCCAGGTGCGCGGGAACGCGCTCCGTGATGACACGCGCCGATTTGCGCCACCGCGCCGCGATGCGCACCCGGTCGCGCGAGCCGTGATAGGGATTGGGCAGATACGCGCCCGCCATCTCGCGGCGCGTGAAGTACGGATACTTATCCGCGAAGATCGGCTTCACGTTCAGCCCGGAAACGAACAGCACTTGTTTGCTGTCCGGCATGTTCAGCACTTCTTCGGGCGTCATCAGCGCCCGTGCCTGCAGCATCCTGTTCTCCGACATGCGTCGGAAATGCTCCACCGCCGCGCCGATGACATAGGGATCGCCGCCCTCGAGCAGACCCATGGCCGCACGCCTCCGGGCGTCGCGCGCTCCCCCCTGCTGGAGCGGATCATCGAACGCGAGCGTTTCTTGTCCGAGCATCTTGGACACCGTGAGCGCTGTCTCGTAGTCGCGCACGCCGAAGAACTGCCTGCTCACGCTGGAATTCAGGAAGCTCGAAACCGCGTCGCGCCCGAAGTTGCGCGCAATCTGCCCTGGGTCCTGCCAGAACGACCACGCCTGAATGCCCATGCCACGCCCGTACGCGTAAGCGCGCATCAACGCGTCGAACTTGCCGAGCTGCGCCGCCTCGTCGATGAGGAAAAGGACACGCGGCGCTGAAGGATGCCGGTTCTTGTAGAGCATCGCGGAACCGAAGATTGCGCGTTGCATCGGGGCGAGGAGGTCCAGGTACTCGGCGGGGATCATCACGTAGATGTTGCAGTCCTGCTTGCACAGGACCTCCAGCGAGAAGTCCGCGCCGCTAAGTGCGTGCCGGACGTTTGCGTCGCTCAGGAACCCGACGTTCTCGTAGATCGTTCCGATGATCCCGCTGTATTCCTTCGGCGCTTCGCGGCGCTTGAAGTCCATCTCGGCGGCGACGCGGCGCACGGCGTCGTCATGGGAATGCAGCATCCTCTCGGCGATGATGTCCCAGCCCGAAGGGTCTTCGATGGAGTTCACCGTCTTGTAGAAATCCGTCAGCGTGATCGGCCCTTGCGAGGCGGCATGGTCTTTCACGAGCGCTTCCGCCCAGTCGCGCGCCCGGCGCGGGAAATACTGCTCGCTGCCGCTGCGCGCCAGAGGGATCAGATCGGCGATCAGAAGCTTCACGTCCGCATCGAATGTCCGGGACGACGCGCAAATCACGTCCCATGGATTGACCCGGTGCTGCGGAAGGCCGTGCAGACCGAACGGGTTAATGAAGAACGCGGGCTTGCCGAACCGGATTTGGTTTGCGATGGAGATCGCGCCGAGCTCGCCGCGCGGATCATTGACCAGCAACCGCGCGGGTGTTTGCCACTTCCCATCAAGATCGCGGAAGCCGCACAGGTTGTACGCGATCAGATCGCGGAGCTTGCCCGATCCAGCGCCTCCGAACGTCGTCAGCGGACCATCGCCGTTGAGGCGGAGCTGCCGCCCATCGAAGTAGCCGAGGAACGGGCCGCTTGCCTGATAAAGACCGCTGCGACGAACGTCCTGGCGCGTCGTCCACGACGCGCTGCCGAAGCGAAATTCCTCATTGAAGTCCATCGTCTTCTCCTAGAGTCGTCCGACCAGGGAAGCCATCAGCATGACCAGCACAGTCGTGACCGCGACTGTGACCGCGCCGTAGCAGATGACGACGCCGATTCCGGTGATCACCCACAGGAAAAAGTCGGCCGTATTCGCGCTGTAGTTGGCGTGCAGGTAGTTCGTAAACGTCGAGATGACGAGCGCGTGGATTTGAGGGAAGGCAAGAATCCCTGCGAGCCACCCGAATGCCTTGCCGAGAAGGTTTGCCGTCTTGAAGATGCCGCTCTCTTGACCGCCGTTGGATGCGTAGGACATGGGACTTCCTCCTGTTGGTTTCCGCAAAGAACCGCTTTCTTTGCGTCTGCGGCGGAGGAGGAAGGGTAGGTGCTAAGAGCGTACTGGCCGTCAAGCGGGCGCGCGAGTGCCTTCGGAGAACCTTGTCAAGAATAGGAGGACTGGTGGGTAACCTCTCTATTCGGGAAGAATCCCGCTATGAAGAATCGTTACTGTCGGCGCACGAAGCTATCTGAGGCGGAGTTCTTGGATATCGTGGTCTCGTTTTCCAATGGTAAGACCGCGTCAGAAACGTACAGATACATGGCTGCGGAAGGGCGACGGGTGTCGCGGCAGACTATTGAAAAGAAGTTTCTAGAACTAGGCGACTACATCTACCGGAAGCGAATACTGCCCGTCTTTTTTAGGCTGCACGAACGGCATCCCGAATCTTCCGTCGAGGAGATCCAAAAACACTTTCTCGAACAGCTATGGGAGGGGATGCGAGGCACATTGGACTACAACGCCTTTCGTGCTCAGGGCCACCCCATTCCAGGCGGCGACGTGCTGGTCGAGATCGTGAGAGGCAGCGCGCCGTTGCGCGCCGACGACGATATAGTTGTCGGTATGCTGAGGTTCCGCTGGAGGCGTTTTAACGGATTTCCGAGAGCCAAGTTCAAGTCCCATTTGGGCAGCGCCTTCCACCTGGCCTGCGGAATTCAGTTCAGTCACGTGCGAGAGTGCTTTCGCCTTATCGACGATCTAAAAGACGACCCTCTGTAGTGGAACCGGCCTTCGGTGGTCCTTCAGCCTACGCGGCGATTCGTCTGCCCAGCGCACGCGCCAGCGTTGAGCGGTTGACTGTCAGCGCCTCGGCAATGGCGGCTACTGACAGCGCAGTTTTCGCCCGCAACCGCTGCGCTTCCGCAAGCTGCTCGTCCGTCAAACATGGCGGCCGACCGAGGCGCTTTCCGCCACGCTTCGCCGCTTGCATTCCAGCCTTCGTTCTCTCTGAAATCAACGACGCTTCGAATTCCGCAATCGCTGCTAGAACGTGGAAGAGAAGCTTTCCGCTCGGCGATGTCGTGTCGATATTGTCTGAAAGCGACTGAAAGCCAATTCCGCGCTCATCGAGCGCGCCGATGATCTCAACAAGATGCTGAAGAGAGCGGCCAAGCCGGTCAAGTTTCCAGACGACTAGCACGTCGCCCGGTCTTAGTGCGGCTAAGGCGCGGTTGAGCGCAGGACGCTGCCGCGCTTTGCCGGTGATCTTTTCCCGATAGATGTCTCTGCAATCGGCCTTGCGCAGCGCGCTTATCTGCAACGCAAATCTTTGGCCGGATGTCGATACGCGCGCGTACCCGATCCTCATGGCGTGACATATCCGTTTCTGCCACGGTGGACGGGGCGCTGGGGTGTTGGTTCAGAAAGGAACCTTTCTGAATCATAGTCGCCGCCCCGCAAGAGTCCAGCGTTTCCCTAGGACATACCCATGTCACGCGCTCCCGCTTCTCGCTGTTCAAAAAGGTTCGTTTTTGAACCACAGCCGGAGCCGGTATGGCCGCGATACAGGCCGTCGTTTTCTCTTTCCTCGCCGCGCTTGTTTTCTGCGCACCAGCGCATGCACTCGATGTCGGACAGTGCGGCCCGCTGCCGGAGATCACCTCGAGTCTGAAAGCCGAAGGACAGCATTCTTTCGCTTCCGCTAAACGCCTGACGGGCGAGAACGAAGGCATCACGACGGAGCGCACGCTGCTCGGTATTCTGATCACCGCTAACGATGCCTCTACGCTTGGCTACATTCTGCAAACCGATAAGCCTCTTGGTGAGGGCGCGACGCAGGCTTGCGTCTATAGCCGCCTCGCGAATTTGCGCTTCTATGACGCGCGGAAACCCGGCATACCGCGCGCGGCACTCAGCAAGGCAAGCGCAGCGGACGCTCAGAAGGGCTGCGATACGTTGATACGGAATGGTGAGGCGCATACGGATACGTGCGGCTATCTCAATGAGCTTTTTGGAAAGAGCGCCGCAGTCGGAGAACGGGTCATCGTCCAGGCCGCTAATATGCGGCGACAGAAAGATGGTTCATATCAGTCGGACGAAATAACTCTGACGGTCACGGCTAATCTGGTGAGCCAGGGCGACAAGATGCACGAGAAGGTCGGGTCGATCATGAACACAACACCTGACGGCGCTACGATAATGCGAACGATTCTGCTCGGTGTTGAATACACGCCCGGAGGCGAAGAGCGGCTGAAAGCCGCATCTAGTGGGCCGCAGTAGTAGCAATCACATATTCCGCAGGTCCGCTTCCTGTTTTCGGATGGCTGGTACAACGGGGGCGGGTGCGGTGTCCACAGGAGGCACGGGCACGGTGTTCGCCGCTCTTGTGAAATCCGTGTTCACCGCTGCGGCTGATGGAAAGCGGTTGCCGTCGACGGTGTCCGCTGCGCTCCTGCGCGACGGATCAACTACGCTGTAGCTATTCTCGACGCGTTTCGCCTTCTCCCGCTCGTTCTGCACCTGAATCGTGATTGCCTCATCCGCCGCGCGCCCGACATCAGAGTGCTTCCAGCGTTCGTGTCTAGCTCGGCCCGCTTCGGTGGCTGCGCCGCGACTTTCCTGCTCGCAATAGTGGTGGTCAGTGCGCACGCCGTCTTTGAATTCTCCAACCTGATCGGCGCGCAGGCGTCCGCGTCTGACTAGATCGTGCGCGACATCGTCGTCATGGTCGACGATCCATTGACGCGCCCGCTGTGCTTCCGCGTTCGTCATCTGCATTCCCGCGATGACGGTCATCTGCGCGTTCCACTCTGCGAGGTGCATCAATTCCTGCCTCTCGCGATCTTCCGTCTCGTGCTCTTCGTCCTCGCGGTGCTGCGCATCCTGCTCGGGATTCCGCGATGAATTGTTCGCCGACCAAACGGCCTTGCCGATGATCGCTTTACTCCCGTTCAAAACCCTGGTGATGTCCTGAAGTTCCGGATCGTCGTCCTCTCCAAGCGCATTGGGACCGGAACCCGGCTGTTCGCTAGAAACAGCCGACAACGCTCCTGCAAGGGCAGGAGCGTTTTTACCGTCGTGTTCATCCGTTGAGCTCATGCTCTTCCCCGTAGCGAAATCAAACAGCCGAAGGCTTGTATGCCGTACCTGCGAGAATCTTACGGAAAAGGAGTTAACAAACCGTTAACGGCCAGCGCTCAGGCGTCCCCGTCGTCATGGTGAACATAGCCAATACGCTTTTTCTTGACGGGCGGCGGCTCCATCAGGCTCCGCAGCGCGTCAAACACAATTTTGAAATTGCCGTCGTACTTGCGCTCCATATCGCCGATGCGCCGGGCGAGATCCTTATGGGAAATCATGATTTCCCGCATCTTCACGAAAGCCCGCATGATGCCGATATTCACCTGAACCGCGCGTTTGCTTCGCAAAACACTAGAGAGCATGGCAACGCCTTGCTCGGTGAAGGCCCGGGGCGTGTTTCGGCGACCGCCGTGCTCATCCAAACTTGAAGTCACAATTTGTGACCTCAAGATTTCCCACTCCTTTTCCTCAAGCCGGAACATAAAATCTTCTGGAAAGCGGTCCAGATTGCGAGTGACCGCCTGGTTCAGCACTTTCGTCGGCACGCCGTAGAGTTCGGCCAGATCGAAGTCCAGCATCACCTTTTGTCCGCGAATAACGCAGATATGGCGTTCGATAATTTCCGGGGGAAGTAGTCCTCGCTCCTTCGACATCGCTGCGGCCAACGGCCTCCTTTCATACAACCCAAGCTATAGCGATTCGCGCGAACGGCCAAGACGGAACCGCCGCCGGCGAACCGGCAGCGGCGTGTCTCACGGACGCGGGGCAACGCGTCGCAGCACGACCAGAATGTTATCCATCGTCGCCCGCGCCATACGGCATTCATCCGTATGCGACTCAGTCCGCGCTGGGCGCGCGCTAGCGTCCCGGAACATCACGCGAAGCTCGCACTCCGTCTTTGTCGCCAGCGCGAAAATCGTCATCAGTTTCATCTTTTCCTCCGTCAAACAGCGGCCACACCGCGTGGCCTTCTGCGGACGGATCGGCACGGCGCGGCGGGAAGTGCATCCGAAGGACCGCAACGAAGAGGAGGAGCGCTTCGCGCTTGCAGCTTCAACCAGCCGCCCGTGCGAGATAGGGACCAGAAAAGGCCGAAGGTTGGCCGATGTCGGAGGAAGTGAACGGATGGGATTTATGTGCTGGCGGACGGAGTGCGCGCTGCTATGTGGACGGACGACCGCACCGTGGGCAGACCGCTTGCCCAAGGCGTGGCCGCTCGGTGGTCAGGCGCGCGCCGCGATGCCCGCATTCCTTGCAGACAAGCCGCCCGCCGATATCTGAAACCCGCGCGCCCCATCCCGCGCGCTGCGCGATGCTTTGCAGATTGGCGACCGTGAACCGCCCGCACCGCGCACAAACGACGTAGACCGCGCTCGCGGAATCCGCCAGAAACCCCAGCGTTCCCGGCGGCGCTGCCCGCTTGCCCGGCATCCGCGCTCTAGTCGTCGCAATTGATGCAGATGGGGCGGGGCGGTTGCCGCAACGGTTCCTCCATTGCGCTTACCGCGTGCAGCTTCGCCAGCAGCACGCTCAGCGTCAGCCGCGCTTCCTTGCGCCGTCGCGCCTGCTCCGCGAACGCGTCAGACCGCCGCGTCCATTCGTCGCTGTCCTGCTCGAGCATCAGCGCAAGCGCCTCGAGGTTCCTGATAGTTTCTTGAATGAAGGCGAGATCGTCTTGCATGGCGCGGTCCCGGGCCGACGCATGGACTGTGTTTATATATGGGGTATCCACTTAGCTCCACCTGCGTCAATATATAGGGGTGAGCCGTTCCGCGGAATCCCTAGCTGCTGGTCGAGATTACCCGCGTACGTGGGACCAGTTCATGGACTGGTTTCCGAACGAAGCTTCATGTGTGCA
>DASQOL010000038.1:0-52729 GCA_035644475.1 Gammaproteobacteria bacterium
GGCCGCAATTCGAGCACGAGCTCACGCGCTGCTTGAGCTGCCACGACTCGTACTCGCTGTCGGGCGGCGGCGTGCCCCGCTTCATCGTGGGCTCGGGCTACATCGGCACTTCGGGCAACCTCGTCTCGCACGAAGGCTGGATCCTCGTCACCGACCAGACGCCGCTCAAGAGCCGCTGGGGCGGCTGGTACGTCACCGGCCACCACGGCAAGCAGGTGCATTTGGGCAACATGCTGATCCGGTCGCTCGACGACTTCCAACGCCTCGAGGACCTGCGCGTCGGCAACATCGACAACCTCGATGCGCTGTTCGACGCAAAGCCCTACATCACGAACGAGAGCGACATCGTGGCGCTGCTCGTACTCGAGCATCAGGTCAACGCGCAAAACGCGATCGCGCGCGTCAACTGGGACGTGCGCACGGCGATCGACCGCGACCCGGGCCGCGGAGCCGCGCCGGGCTACGATCAAGACGCAAGCGCGCTATCGGCGGAGACGCTCGCCGCCGTGCGCGAGTCGATCGCGCCGCTGGTGGAGGCGATGCTGTTCGCGGGCAGCACGGTGCTCACCGACGAGATCTCGGGCGACCCGAAGTTCGCGGCGCAGTTTGCGAGCCGTGCCGTGCGCGACCCGCAAGGCCGCTCCCTGCGCGACCTCGACCTGCACACGCGGCTGTTCCGCTATCCGCTGAGCTATCTCGTCTACTCGGCGGCGTTCGACGCGTTGCCGCGCGCGGCGCGGGAAGCGGCCTACGCGCGGTTCGCTGCCGTGCTGCGCGGCGAGGACCGGAGCGAGCCGTTCGCCCAGCTCGGCGACGAGGACCGCGCCGCGGTCCTCGCGATCCTCACGGCCACGAAGCCGGAGTTCGCGGCCGCGGCGCGCCGCTAGGTCGACGCGCGCCAGCAGGATAGGCGGCACTTGGAATGAAGGCCGAACCGCGGTTCAATTCGGCGCGGGCCGAGTCCGGGTCTCTTGGGGGAGCGCTCATGAAGTTCGCAATCGCTTTGGTCACCGTCGCGTCGATCTTCGCGTGGAACACGGTGCTCGCGCAGTCTCGCGCGAGCGTGCTGTTCATCGGCAACAGCTTCACGTACGCCGCCGGCTCGGCCGTCCACTTCTACCGCGCCGGCACGGTAACGGACCTGAACGACGAGGGCGTCGGCGGCGTGCCCGCACTATTCAAGTCGTTCGCGGATCAAGCAGGGCTCGCCTACGACGTGTCGCTCGAGACGCGGGGCGGCACGGGGCTCGACTTTCACCTCGCCGAGAAGAGCGGCGTGATCGGCAAGCGCGCCTGGGACACCGTGGTCATGCACGGCTACAGCACGCTCGACGCCGACAAGCCGCGCGATCCGGCCAAGCTCGTCGCGACGAGCAAGCAGATGGCCGACTTCCTGCGCACGAAGAACGCGGGCGTCGCGATCTACCTCATGGCCACCTGGGCGCGCGCGGACCAGACCTACCCGAAAAGCGGCGCGTGGGCCGGCGAGCCGATCGAGGCGATGGCGCACGACTTGCGAGCCGCGTACGACTCGGCCGCGCACGCCGCGGCCGCGAAGGCCGTGATCCCCGTCGGAGAAGCGTGGATTCGTGCGGTACAGACCGGCGTCGCGGATCCGAATCCGTACGACGGCGTCGAGGCCAACAAGCTCGACCTATGGACCTACGACCACTATCACGGCAGCACCTACGGCTACTACCTCGAGGCGCTCGTGATTTTCGGCGCGTTGACGGGGCGCGACCCACGCTCGCTCGGCGACACCGAGTGCTCCGCGTTCGAGCTCGGGCTCTCACCTGCGCAGGCCGGCGCGCTGCAGCAGGTGGCGTTCGACGAGCTGGCGAAGGCTGGGTCCGTGAAGGCAAATCCGCGAGTGACCGAGGGGCGCGCCAGCCCGCAGCGCTGCGCGGCCGTGCGCTGACGGTCTCCGGTGGCGCGGCCTACTTCCGTAGAATCTTCTCCATCGGTTTGCCCTTGGCAAGCTCATCGATCAGCTTGTCCAAGTAGCGGATCTCCCGCATCGTCGGCTCCTCGATGTCTTCGATCCGGACGCCGCAGATCACACCTTTGATCAAGGACCGGGAAGGATTCAGACCAGGAGCTTCCGCAAAGAAAGTCTCGAAGACCGTTCGTTTTTCGAGTTGGGCTTCCAGCTTCTTCTGCGTGTAGCCCGTGAGCCATCGAACGACTTCATCGACCTCTGCTTTCGTGCGTCCCTTCTTTTCCGCCTTCGTAACGTAGAGCGGATAGACGCTTGCGAAGCTCGTCGTGTAGATCCGATGTTTTGGCTTCACTAGTTGTCGCCTTGCACACGCCGTGTCGGCTGCCCAGATCCTCTAGCGCTGCGTACCGAACAGAGACTCGGTCGCCTCGCGAGCCACCGGGCATTCGAGACTGGAGCCGAAGCCTTCGATCACGCTCACGAGCCGCCACTGGCGCAGCTTCGCGGCTTCAGCGGCGTGGGCGGGGCTGTCGAGCAGCACGCGCAGCGCCGTCGCGCTCGCAGCAACGATCTTTTCGTGGGCCGGCTCGAGCACGCAGAGAACGTAGTCGCTGGGACTTGGTCCGCGCAGAGCCGAGTACGACTCCCATTCGCGTTGCCAGTTGGTCCAGGTGCCTTCGGGATCGCCCGCGCTCATCGGGAGCAGCGGCGCGTCCGCGTAGCGCTGCGCGGCCTGCTCGAGCGGCAGGTCCCGTTCCTCGAGCGTCGCGCTCCATTCGGAGCGGACCGGAGTGAGCTGCATGCCGCCGCCTCGCGCCTCGTTCACGAGGTCCTCTGATTCGACTCGACCTTTGATCTCTCCGCATGAGCGCTCATCGACCAGGAGCCGGAAAAGAGGTCGGCGTTGTTGGTCGAGGCCGGGTACGGCGGCCGACGCCTCGCCCTTGTGCCGCTGTCCATCGCTGTCGACGACGTCGACACGTTCCTCGATTCGCCCTCCCGCGATATCCGCGCCGATGGTCCCCGAGAGCTCGCCGCGAACCGTTCCGCGAACCGACGCGGTGCCGCCGCCGTTCAACTGCGACTCGCCGGCGACGGTCACTGCATCGTCGCGCGCGGCAAAACCGCCCGCGAATTGAAATAGCGACGGCGTGCCGACGAGCAGCACGGCGTCGAGCCGCTTGCCTTCGCGGTCGAGCCCCGCCTCGTTGCTCAGGCTCGCGGGTCGCTGCGACGCGACGTCCTGCGTCAACTCGGAACCGTCGCCCACGTCGCTCAAATTCATCTGCATGGTAACGTCGGTGGTGCCCGTCAGCTCGGGCGGCGTTTCGTCGTCGCGCGACAGAAGCTGCAACGGCGTGCCGTCGACGTTGCAGCCCGCCGCCGGCGCCGAGGCAAAGCTCGGCGGCGATTTGACCAAGCCGCAGGAGCTGCGGCCGACGCGCTCATCGGGACGCCTCTTCAGCTCGAGCGCGATGCGTCCGCGCCAATCGACAAGCATCGCGAACCCGGGCGTATCCGGAATCGACATCTTGTAATCGAATTTGACCTCGCCCTTCCACTTCCCGGCCGCAGGCTCCTCCGAGAACGTAGGCGTGCAATCGCCGGCGCCACCGGCACCGGAACCGCGCCCACCACCCGCGGCGCGCGGCTCGGGCTGACTCGTGCCGATGGGGGCGAGCTGATTGTTCCCCGCCACGTCGCGGATTGGGCGCTGCGCCCACGCGTGGGTAAAAAACAGGCACAGAGCGGCGGGAACGAGCACCGACTGTCGGGGACGCATGATTCCCTCGCGATGCAGCAGTGGCCAAGACGCCGGACGCGGACCGGTATCGTGCCGCGCGGCGGGATTGCCCGCAACCGGCAACGGTGCGGTGCTCAGCCGTCCATCGCCGCGGCGCGCGCGTGCGCCGGCCGCGCGGTGCAACGATTCACGTAGCTTCGCAGAGTCTCCGACTCGGGCAGCATCGGGCTGCCCAAGAACAGCGCGAACGTGGTGCCGTACAGCACGTCCGCCGCGGAGAACCGCTCGCCCAACAGGAACGGACCGGCGGCAAGCGCACCGCCGACGTGCGCCATCGCCTCGTCGGAATTGACCCATCCCGCCGTCCCGCGCGGCACTTCGACCTTCATGAATTTGCTCACGAAGGCGGGCTCGAGCACACCGCCGTAGTAGGCGAGCCACGTGAGGTAGGCGCCGCGCTGCTGGTCACCCACACGCGGGCCAATCGCCTTGTCCGGAAAGGCGTCGGTCAAGTACAGCGCGATCGCGCTCGACTCGAAGACGGTGGCGCCGTCGTGCGCAATCACCGGGACCTTGCCGTGCGGGTGCGGATCCTTCGGATCGAGCTGGCCCGAGCCGTCACCGCGACGGATCGACACGCGCTCGATCTCGTACGGCACGCCGAGCTCCTCGAGCAGCCAGATGAAACGCGACGAGCGGGAGCGCGGCGCGTGAAAAAGCTTGAGCATCGTGTGATCCTCCGTGGCGAAGTTAGTAGTCGGCGATATCGTAGTGCTTCATATAGTCCTCGCCCGCATGCGCCGCCGCGCTGTGACAGGCACCGTATTTTTTGCTCTCGACGGCGATCAAATCCTCGCATGTCGTGCGTTCCATCACGACGGGCAAGGTCTCTCTCAAGTCGTCGAGCATCCGCTCCATAGTCTTGACGATGTTGTCGCCGTATCCCAGCTCGTAGTAGTCGGGCACGTCGATGCCAAAGCGCTTGGCCAAGGACGAATAGCGATTCGAGAGGAGCGAGCCACCTCGCTTGGCGCGCCACTGCCGACCGCAGCTGATCGCCGCGCTGTTGCTGTCCGCGGGATCGAACCCGACCGTCACGAATAGATTTCGCGCAGACTTGTAGCTTGCGGCGGTCAGCCGATAAGGATTGAGCAGCCGGCTCGGGTCGCCGATCAGCTCGAAGCCGAGCGCTGACAAGAACGGCCAGGCGATCTCATGGAAGCCGGAAGCCTCCGTGTACCCGGGTCGAGATCCGCGTGTTCCCGCTTTCACGTCAACGCTCGCGGCTAGCTCTTGCGGGACCGCTTCTTCGACACCTTCGCCACCGCGCGCTTGCCCGCTCTCTTACTCTTGCCGTGAAACGACAGGCCGTCGGGATCGACGAGGTCGGGCACCTTCCACCCGTCCAAGTCGTACTCGGCCATGCACTGCTCCGCGAAGCCCTTGAACTTCGCCGCGTTGCCGTTGGCCATCGCGCCGAATAGCGCGTAACGGCGGATCTCCTCGGTGCTGCCGCCGTAGTTGATCTCGTAGAGCTCGTGACGCGCGCCGAACTCCGTGCCGATGCAGTCCCACAGCAGCTTCATGAGCTTGATCCGCTGCTCGGCCGTGTAGCCGTTCGACCCGCGCATATAGCGGTCGATGTACGGCCGGATCGCGGGATTGGCGAAGTCGCGCGCGTGCGAGTTCAAGTAGATGAGCCCCGACGCAACGGTCTGCTCGATCAGGTACTTGATCTTCGTGTAGGCGATCGTGGCGAGGATCTGATACGCGCTACCGGGATCGCCGTTCGGCAGGAGGTACGGACCCTTCCACGGCTGCGGGTCGCGGACCATCGCCTCGGTGAGCGCCCAGAACATGTTGCGCCATGCGATGACCTCGCCCACGTTCGCCTGCACGCCGCGATAGTCCTTGGTGCCGGCCGCCTCGACCGCTTTGAGCAGCAACCCCGCGATGAAGTCGAGCTTCACCGCGAGCCGCGTGCAGCCGTGTACCACGAACCGCGGCAGAAAGCCGGTGCGCGGAAAGAAGTTGTTGGCCTTCTCGACGTCGCCGTAAACGAACACGTTCTCCCACGGCACGAACACGTTGTCCATGATGAACACCGCGTCGTTCTCGTCGAGTCGCGACGACAGCGGCTGGTCGAACGGGCTCGACATCACGGCGGCCGTCATCTCGTACGACGTACGGCAGAGAAACTTCACGCCCGGCGCATTGGTCGGCGTCATGAACACGAGCGCGAACTTCTTGTCGTTCAGCGGAATCAAGCCGTGGTGGGCGATGAACGTGTAGTTCGTGAGCACCGAGCCCGTAGCCACGACCTTGGCACCCGACACGTAGACGCCGGCGTCGGTCTCCTTCTCCACGTGCACGCAGACGTCGGCGACTTGGTCCGGCGGCTTGTCGCGGTCCACCGGCGGATGAATGATCGCGTGATTCACGAACGGCACGCGCTCTTGAGAGAATGTATACCAGCGCTTCGCGTTCGCCTGAAACGGCGCGTAGAACTCGGCGTTGCCGCCGAGTGTGCCCAGGAACGCGGCCTTGTAGTCGGGGGACCGGCCCATCCAACCGTAGGTGATCCGCTGCCACTCGGCGATCGCGTCGCGGCCCGCGATCGACTCCTCGACGGTCTTCGGCGCCTTGAAGAACGCGTGCGTCTTGCCCTTGCCGTCGGTGTCGGCGGGCAGCAGCAGCTTGTCACGGTGCTTGGGATCGTGCAGCGCGTCGAACAGGCGCGCGGTCATCCGCGCGGTGTTGCGGAACGCCGGATGCGTGGTGACGTCCTCGACGCGCTCGCCGTAGATGTAGACCTCGCGCCCGTCGCGCAGCGATTCCAGGTACTCGGCCCCCGTCTGCGGCTTGCTCTGGCGCACCGCGCCGATCGTCTCGGCGCCGACCGCCGTTGCGCGCTTTCCAGCCATCGCGATCCCCCGCCACTCCTCTCTATAGCGACTCGAGCACCGCGGCGATCGCGTCCGGGCCCTGCGCCGGCGCCATCACGTGCGCGCCCGCGACACCGTCGATCTCACGCAAACCGCGGATCAGCTCGGCGCAAATCTTCCGCCCCTCGGCCGCCTGGTCCGCGGCGCCCTCGAGCCTCTCGATCGTCGGCGCGGGCACGTGCACGCCGAACAGGTTCTCGTTCATCCAGCGCGCCGACTTCGCCGAGCGGATCGGCCCCACGCCGATGATCACGGCGAGCTGGTCCACGATGCCTTCCGCACGCAGGCGCTCGATGTAGGCGCGCGCGACGTCGAGGTCGAAGCAGAACTGGGTCTGCACGAAATCGGCGCCCGCTTCGATCTTCGCGAGCAGCGGCTTCGGGCTCCATTTGGCGTCGGGGCGGCGCGGCACGTCGGCCCCGCCGATGAAGAAGTGCGGCGGCGGGTCGACCTTGCGGCCGGACGGCAGCGCGCCTTTGTCGCGCAAGTCGCGCGCCACTGCGAGCAGCTGGCCCGACTCGTAGTCGAACACGGGCTTCGCGTCCGGCTGGTCGCCGCCCTTGGGGTCGTCGCCCTTCAGGATGAGTAGGTTCTGCACGCCCTGCGCGGCGGCGCCGATCAAGTCGCCGGCGAGCGCGATTCGATTGCGGTCGCGGCACGTGACCTGCAGGATCGGCTCGTAGCCGCCGGCCGCGAGGATCGCGGCGGCCGCGAAGCTGCTCATCGATGTCTTGCCGGCAGCGGCATCGGTGAGGTTGATCGCATCGACACCCGCGAGGGTCTTGGCCTCCGCGAGTAGCTTCGCCACCGACGCCGACAGCGGCGGCACGATCTCCGCCGTGATCACGAACTCTCCCGCGCCGATCTTGGTTTCGAGCTTCGCCATGTGTTACTCCGAGGCGGAAAGAGAAGCGCTCCGCTCCCGAGATTCTACGCAACCGGGGCAACTACGGGGCAACTACGGGGCAACTCAGGAGCAACGCAGAGCCAACTCGGTGGCAACTCACGGCAACGCGTAGGCGATCAAGGACTGCGCGGTGTCCGGCTCCGGGTCGTCGATCGCGGCCGCGCCGGCGGCGACGATCGCGACGTACTGCCTGCTGTCGGCGCCGAGATAGGTGATCGGCACCGAGTGCGCGGAGAGCGGCAGAATCGCCGACCAGAGCTCCTCCCCCGAGCGCGAGTCGAAGGCGCGGAACCGCCGGTCGTTGCTGGCGCCGATGAACACGAGCCCGCCCGCGGTCGCGATCGGGCCCCCCGAGTTGAGCCGCCCGGTATGGCGCTTGCTCTCGGGCAACTGTTCCGTGATCCCGAGCGGCACGCTCCAGACGATCTCGCCCGTGCTCGCGGACACGGCGTGGAGCTGCCCCCAGGGCGGCTTCTGGCACGGCCACGCCCGCTCGCCCGCGTCGAGCTCGTTGCCGCCCGAATCCGCGGCGGCGTCGTGCCACCAAAACCGCGCAAGCGGGCCGCCCACGGCGCTCATGCGGCGATAAGCCGGGCCCTCGCCGCTCGCCTCGTCCCCCGGCGGCGCGGCCGCGGCGTCGGCTTGCGACGGCTCGATCCAACCAAGGCTGCCGGCGTCCATCGTGTTGACGAACAGCAGACCGAGCTCGGGATCCGCGGCGGTGCCGCCCCACCCCGCCCCGCCGAGCGTCCCGGGAAAGACAATCGTGGTGCGGGCCGCCGCGCCGGGCGCGCGAAAACGATAAGGCGTGAACGCACCCGAGTTCTGCAACCCGCCGCTGCGATCGCGGAGTCCGCGGCAGAAGCGCGCGTGCTCCTCGGTGGTGTCCTCGGCGCCAACGAGATCGGCGGCCGCGTAGCTCACGCGCGCGAGCGGCGGCGGCTTCAGCGGAATCGGCTGAGTCGGCGCGGGGTGCTCGCCCGGCACGTCGCTCGGCGGCGCCGGCCGCTCCTCGATGCCGAACACGGGCTCGCCCGTGACCCGGTTGAGCACGTACACGTAGCCGGTCTTGCCGGCCTGCGCGAGGATCGGCACCGGCGCTCCACCGACCGTGGCGTCGAGCAGGCCGGGCGGCGCCGGCGGATCGTGGTCCCAGAGGTCGTGATGCACGGTCTGGAAGTGCCAACGCCGTTCGCCCGTGCGCGCGTCGAGGGCCACGATCGAGTCGCCGAACAGATTGTCGCCGACGCGGTTCCCGCCGTAGTGATCGTCGGGGCCGGGGCTGTCGAACACGGCGTAGAGGAGCCCCCGGTCGGCGTCGATCGTGAACGAGAACGACCAGTGCAAGACGCTCGACCGATCGCGCGACGGCGCGCCGTTCCAGGTGTCGTAGCCGAGCTCGCCGCGCCGCGGCACGGCTTCGAATGTCCAGACTTGGGCGCCCGTACGCGCGTCGAACGCGCGCACGCTGCCGGGCGCGCTGTTCGCGCCGACGATCAAGAGATCCTCGAATAGCGCCGGCGCGCCGTTGTAGACGACGGGCATCTCGATTTCGCCCGCGGCGCCGAACGTCGCGACCTTCTTGCCGGTCGACGCGTCGAGCGCGATCAGCCTGCGGCCCGCGGTGAAATAGATCCGCGAGGCGTTCTGCGCGTCCCCGGGCCGATACGCCAACCCTCGGCGCGATGGCGCGCCCTGCTCGAGCGGATAGCGCCAGAGCTCCTCGCCGCTCTCGGCGCGCAGCGCGACGACGCGATCAGCGGCCGTCGCGTACATGACCCCGTCCACGACGAGCGGCGTGAGCTCCGAGCCGCCCCATAGGCTTCCCGTGGTCGTGTTGCGCCCGAGCGGGTACACCCAGGCCTGGCGAATGTCGCCGACGTTGACGACGGTGATCTGGGCAAGCGGCGAGTAGCGCGTGCCGGCGAGGTCGCGGTTGTAGCTCGGCCAGTCGCCCGCGCGGGTCGCGGCGATCGCCGCGGGCGGATCCGAAAACGTCTGGGCAACGGGCGGCGGCGCGAGGGGCTCCGAGGCTGTCGCGAGCAGCGACGCCGCGCCGGCCACCAGCAGCCGGGCAATCGAGCCCGCGAGTCGCACTCAGGGGTTCTCGGCGTGCGGCGCCGGACTGCGCGGGCGTGGAAGCATCGAAGAATCTCAGCAGTTCCGGGGGGTTCCCGTGATTCTAGGGCAGCCCCGCAGGGCGCGCCAGAAAGCTCCGAAAGACAACGGGGTCTCTAGATAGGTCAAGTTGGAACGCGGCGCTTTCCGGCCACGCCGGCGGCCGATAAAATGGACCGCAACCATTCACTCCTTCGACATCACTCGGGATACCCCATGAACAAGCTCGTCTATCTGAAATCGTTGCTCACTGCCGCCGCGTTGCTCGGCTCGGGGGGCGCGTTCGCGGCCAAATGGACCGTCGTGCCGGAGACGAGCACGGTGAGCTTCATCGGTGCGCAGCAAGGAACGCGGTTCAACGGCCGTTTCCAGACCTTCAGCGCCGACATCAACCTCGACGCCGCCGACCCGACCAAGGGCTCCATCGTCGGCACCGTCCAGACCGCGTCGGTGAACACACGCGATCACGACCGCGACGCCGCGCTGCTCGAAAAGGACTGGTTCGACACCAAGGGATTCCCGGACGCCCGTTTCGAGTCGCAGAAGATCGAGCGCGCGGCCGACGGCTCCTACCAGGCGAGCGGCCAGCTCACGCTCAAGGGCACCACGAAGCCGGCCATCCTCAAGTTCACGTTCAGCCCGGCCGAGGGCTCGGGCGCGAAAGGCGCGCAGTTCTCCGGCACGATGGCGATCAATCGCTTCGACTACAACGTCGGCGAAGGCTGGAACGACACGAGCTGGGTGTCGCAGGACGTCAGCGTCGAGATCAAGCTCGACCTGAAGCCGTAGCGCGAGGGGTTCCAAACGAAAGGGGCGCGTCACTTGGAGTGACGCGCCCCTTTGTTTTAGCGGCGACGGAGAATTAGGGTCAGACCCCCAAAAGGGGGTCAGACCCTGCCTAGTTACTCGCGACCTTCACGCCCTGCTTCGCGATGAGGTCGCGGAGCAGCTTCTCCGTGTCGGGTTGCGGCCGCGGCGGCTGACCCTCGTTCGCGGCGATGCCGGCGGCCCAAGCCAACACCGTGCGCCCCTTCTTATCCTTCACGTCGAGCTTCGCGCCGTGATCGACGAGGTATTGCACGACGTTGTTCGTGCCCTTGAAGACGGCGCAGATCAGCGGGGTGACTCCCTCGGTCGTAGCCGCGTTCACGTCCATGCCGAGCTCGCCCACGAGCAAGTCGAACGCCGCGAAAATCTCGGCGTCCGAGCGGATGTAACCCTGCCCGAGCGGCCAACCGGCCCCCGCGAGCAGCAGCAAGGCCGTCTCGCTCTTATCGGTGGCCGCCTTCGGACTCGCGCCCCGCTCGAGCAGCAGGCGCATGACCTCGATGTCGCCGTTCCAGGCGGCGCGCAGGAATGGCGTGCCGCCCTTGAGGTCCGTCCAGCGCATGTCGAACGAGCCGCGATGCGCGACCTTGCCGGTGAGCTTGGCCTCCGCATCGGCGCCCGCGTCGAGCAGCCGCTTGATCATCGCGAGGTGCACCGGTTGCGGAACATCGGGCGCCGGCACCTGGGTCCATTGCTGATTGCGCAGGTCGATCGCCGCGAACAGCGGCGTGCGCCCCTTCGCGTCCGCGAGGCTCGGATTCGCGCCGCGCTCGAGCAGCATCGACGCGAGCTCGTAGTGCCCGTTGACCACCGCGATCAGCAGCGGGCTCGTGCTGTCGGCGGCGACTTGATTGACGTCGGCGCCGCCGTCGAGCAGTGCGCGGGCCGTGTCGAGGTGACCTTGGCGGGCGGCGAACAGAAGCGCCGTGAGCCCGCCGGCCGGACGGCGATCGGCCTTCGTGGCCGCGGCCGAGGCGAGCGCGACGCTCGCGCCGCGGTCGACGAGCAGCTTCACCACGTCGGTGTGGCCTTCCTCGGCGGCCCACATCAACGCGGTCTGGCCGTGGAGCTGCTGTACGTTCGGATCGGCGCCGTGGTCGAGCAATAATTTGACCGCCGCGGGATTGCCGGTTTGCGCCGTGAGCATGAGCACGGTCTCGCCCTCGGCCGTGAGCACGGCGCTCGCATCCTCGCCCGCGCCGAGCAACGCGTCGATGACGCCTGCGCTACCGTTGACGGTGGCGAGATACACCGGCCGCACGCCGGTGCGGTTCGCGACGCGGAAGTCCGCGCCCGCCACGAGCAGCGTTTTCACCATCTCGAGATCGTCACGCTGCACTGCCCAGTGCAGCGCGGTCATGCCGTCGGCTTGCGCTGCGTTGACGTCGTCGGTCTTGACGAGCGTGCGAACGGTCTTGATGTCGCCCTTCATCGCCGCGTCGACGAGCGCGGGCTCCGCGTGCGCGAGCGACCACGCGCCCGCGAGCACCAGTACGGCGGCGGACTTCAAAGCATTGGACCACATGATCGGGCAGCCCCCTTCCGAAGACACGTTGACCGGGTCTTATCATAACTTACCGGCGGCGCGGGTCGCGCGGGGTTAGGTCAGGGGCAGCGGCACTCGGCGTTGCTGCCGGCTTGCTCGCAGAACATGGGCCCCGAGGCGCAGGCATAGCGGTCGACCTCGCGCCATGAGGCCACCACCCTGCTGGTGCCGAGGTAGATCTTGTTGGGGTCGAGCGAAGGCTGCGAGTTGAGCGCGATTTGGTCGAGGAAGCTGCAGCCGCCGAGCAGAGCCGAAAACACCAGAGCCACGAGTACGCGCACGGGAATCCTCCATGTCGTGAATTGCCGATCGCGCACACGGACTCCTGTCCGTCCCCTGCAACGATTTCACGAGCGAGCTTTTGCACCAACCGTGCCAGCGGCGGCGGACTCGGCGAAGTGAGGCTTCGTGCGCGAATGGGCCGCGCGCGCGGCCTCGCGGCGCACCTCGCGAGTGCGCGGCGTGAGAGGGTTTGCCCTAGATCGAGGCTGCGCGCGGGTACGCGACCGCGCGGCTCAGACGCGGATGCCGGGCGCGGGGAACGCCTGGCAGAATTCCGCGATCTCGGCGCGGATCTTGTGGAGCGCTCGCTCGTCGTCGACAACCCGCAGCACGCGGTCGATCCATTCCGCGATCTTCGCCATGTCGGCCTCGCGCATGCCGCGCGAGGTGATCGACGGCGTGCCGATGCGCAGCCCGCTCGGATCGAACGGCTTGCGCGGGTCGAACGGGATCGTGTTGTAGTTGCACTCGATGCCCGCCTCGTGCAGTGACTTCGCGGCCGGTTTGCCGGTGATTCCGCGCGGCGTGACGTCGATCAGGATCAAGTGATTGTCGGTGCCGCCCGAGATCAGACGGAAGCCTCGCTCTTGCAGCCCGATCGCGAGGGCCTTGGCGTTCTTGACGATCTGTTGACCGTAGGCCCGGAACTCGGGCGTGGCCGCTTCTTTGAGCGCCACCGCGATCGCGGCGGTCGTATGGTTGTGCGGCCCGCCCTGCAGGCCCGGAAACACCGCGCGGTCGAGCTCCTTCGCGTGCGCGGCGTCGGATAGCAACATGCCGCCGCGCGGGCCGCGCAGCGTCTTGTGCGTGGTCGTGGTGATGACCTTCGCGTGCGGATACGGATGCGGGTGCGCGCCGGCGACGATCAACCCCGCGATGTGGGCGATGTCGGCGACGAGCGTCGCGCCGACCGCGCGCGCGATCTCCGCGAAGCCCGCGTAGTCCCACGTGCGCGGATAGGCCGTGCCGCCGCAGAAGATCACCTTCGGCCGCGCGCTGCGGGCGAGGTCCGCGACGCGGTTCAGGTCGACGCGATGGGTCTCGGGATCGACGTCGTACTGCACCGCCTTGTATTGAATGCCCGAGAAGTTCACGCCCCAGCCGTGCGTGAGGTGACCGCCGAACGGCAGGCCCAAGCCCATGACGCACTCGCCGGGCTTCACGAGCGCGAGATACACCGCCTGGTTCGCGGGCGACCCGGAGTACGGCTGCACGTTGGCGTGCTCGACGCCGAACAGCGCCTTGGCACGCTCGATCGCGAGCGTCTCTACCTGGTCGATGTAGTCCTGGCCCTCGTAGTAGCGCCTACCGGGGTAACCTTCCGAGTACTTGTTGTTGAGGATCGAGCCGGTCGCTTCCATGACCGCGAACGATGCGTAGTTCTCGGATGGAATCAGGCGGATGAACTCGGCCTGGCGCTTCGTCTCCAGGCGAATCAGATCGTGGATCTCGCGGTCGGTGCCGCGAAGAGCGGTGAGCTCGGACATTCGAACTTTCCTCGGATACTCGGGCCATGGGCCTGAACGGGGGGCGATAGTCTACAGGAGCGCTTGGGCGGAGCGCGCGCCCCGTTCCTATCCGCGTAGCGCTGATACCAGGTTGTGCCGTGCCCGCCGCGGCCGAGCGCGGCCCCCGCGGATCGCTAGAATGCGCCGATGCGCTTCCGCCCCTTTGCGCGCCTTTGCTTGCTGCTCGCGCTCGGCTCGGCACGGTCACTGCCGGCGGCGCTGCCACCCGTGCCCGTGCCTGCCGAGAACCCGATCACCGAGCCGAAACGCGTGCTCGGCAAGATCCTGTTCTGGGACGAGCAGTTGTCCGCCGACGACAGCGTCGCGTGCGGCACGTGTCACCGTCCGGCGTACGGCGGCGCCGACCCGCGCGCCGGCCGCTATCCGGGCGTCGACAAAGGGACCATCGACGACGTCCGCGGCTCGCCGGGGCTCGTGAGCCTCGACAGCGCGGGGCGGCGCGTGCCCCATCCGGTGTTCGGTGCCGAGCCGCAGGTGACGGCGCGCGTCGCGCCCTCGTACTTCGGCGCGCTATGGGCGGACGAGCTCTTCTGGGACGGCCGCGCGGGCACCGTGCTCAACGACCCGCTCACCGGCGCAACCGCGATCGCGCGCGGCGGCGCGCTCGAGAACGCGGCGCTCACCGCGCTCGCAAACGCCGTGGAGATGGCCGAGCCGGGGCGCACTTGGGACGAGCTTGGGGCCAAGCTCGCACGCGTCGAGCCGCTCGCGCTCGCGACTCGGTTGCCGATGGACGTCGCGGCAGCGCTCGCCGCCACGGCGACAGCGAGTGCCGCGGACGCAGGAGCAGTCTCGCGGCCGACCGCCAGGGATGGCGGGAGTGCCGCGGACGCAGGAGCAGTCTCGCGGCCGCGCTACCCCGCGCTGTTCGCCGCCGCGTTCGGCGACGCCGCCATCACGCCGGTGCGCATCGCGTTCGCGCTCGCGAGCTACGAGCGAACCCTCGTGAGCGATGCAACCGCCTGGGACCGCTACGAGGCCGGCGACACGAGCGCGCTCGGTGCGCGCGCGCTGTACGGTTGGCGCGCCTTTCAAGACTTCCACTGCAACGCGTGCCACACGCCGCCGCTCTTCACGAGCAACGATTTCTTTCAGATCGGCGTGCGCCGCGCCGAATTCGATCGTGGCCGCGAGAACGTCACGCACGATCCCGAGGACGCAGGCGAGATGAAGGTACCGAGCTTGCGCAACGCCGCGCTCAAGGCGCGGTTCATGCACACCGGCGAGCTCGCAACGCTCGGCGCGGCAATCGCGTTCTACGTTACGGCGCCGGCGCTGCCCGAGCGCGACGGCATCCCGGGCTTCGGTCTCTACACGTTCAACATGAGCCGCATCGACGAGAGCGATCTGCGCGAGTTCCTCGAGACGGGGCTCGTCGACCCGCGTGTGCGCGACGAGACGTTTCCGTTCGACCGCCCACAGCTCCGCAGCGAACGCGCGACCGCCACGGATGGCGGGAGTGCCGCAATTGCAGAACGCATATTGCGGCCGACCGCCGAGCCCTGATTTTTTTCGTTGGGCTCGTGTTACGAACGCGTAACGATCGCGCGTTCCAGCGCGGCTGTTGCCCACCGATTTATTTGGCTATCATCCCGAGCCATAACTAGAACCAAGGGACGCGATGAGCGCAGAACAGAAACCCACTCCCCCGACGCCGCCCACCGCGCGCGACGAGCGGAGCATCGAGACGCTCACCGACTTGATCGATCGCATGGATCGCGAGGCGTTCCGCCGCGCGCTCGCGCAGCGCGACCTGCGAATGTTGTCGACCAGCGTCAGGCAGCGCTGACGCCTACACCGCGCGGCTCTCCGCGCGCAGCCAATCTTTCGTATAGCTCGAGCAGCCGGCGCGCCATCACCGCGCTCGACCACTGCGCCGCCACGTGCGCGCGCGCCTCCGCGGCGAGCGTGCGCCGCAGCTCGGCGCGCGTGAGCACGTCGACCACGGCGCGTGCGAACGCGGCGCGGTCCTCTTCGACCACGATGGCGCCCCGCGCGCCGTGCAGCACTTCCTTCGTGCCGAGCACCGCCGTCGAGACCACCGGCACGCCGAGCGCGAGCGCCTCGAGCAGCACGAGGCCCTGCGTCTCCGTGCGCGAAGCGAACACGAACACGTTCGCCGCGCGGTAGCAGTCGCGCAGCGCACCGCGCCGGTCGAGATAGCCGACGAACAGCACGCTCCTCGATAGATCCTCTGCGGCGACGCGCCTGCGCAGCGCGGGCAGAGCCGGGCCTTCGCCCGCAAGCACGAGCAGCACCTCGGGCACGGCGCGGCGCACCTCGCCGAGCACGTCCAGGATGAAGCCGATGTTCTTCTCGTGCGCAACGCGCCCGACGAGCAGCATCACGGGCCGCTCCGGAGGTATTCCGAAGCGGTTGCGGAAGGCCGCGCCGTCGCCGCCGTCGAACTGGCCGAGGTCGAGGCCGGTGGGGATCACGTCGATCGGCGCGCTCACGCCGTAGCCCACGAGCACGTCGGCGAGCTGGCGCGACGGCGCGATCACGGCATCGACCGCGTTGCACTGACGGCGCGAGATGGCGCGGGCGAGCCCCCGCAGCGACCAGCGCGGCAGCAGCGGCAAGTAATGATGGAAGTACTCCTCGAAGAACGTGTGATAGGTCTCGACCGTCCTCACGCCCAACGCGCGTGCAACTTCGAGCCCCACTCGATGGGCCGTGAACGGCGTCTGGATATGGACCACGTCGACGCGCTCCTCGAGCGCGAGCGCGGCCCGCACGGCGGAGCGCCGGCTCATGAGCCGGTCCTCGGGATCGAACGGCAGATAGCGCGACGGCTGGCGCAGTACGCGCGGATCGTCGTCCGCGGGTTGCGGATAGGCGGGCACCACCAGCCAGCTCGGGCAACCGAGCGCGTCGAGATCGCGCCGAAAGGTCTGGATCGAGGTCGAAACGCCGTTGACGCGCGGGAAATACACGTCCGAGACCATCAACACCCGCACCGGCGCCGCCCCCCGTATGAGCCGCGCGAATCTTCACGGCGAAATGTTAAGCCTCGATGACAGAGGGTTTACGGAAAGAAGAAATTCGATGCATTGCAATATGTTGTCCAACTAAGTGCAAAAAAACCTTAAAGAGGAGGCGCTAGGCTTTGAAAGCAAGTCATCTACCAAAGGCTTGCAATGGACAGCACCGCGTTTCGCACCGTCTGGATGTCGGACGTCCATCTCGGCTCCCGCGCCTGCAGGATCGGGCTCGTGCTCGACTTCCTGCGGCGCACTCGCTGCGAGACGCTGTACCTCGTCGGCGACATCGTCGACCTGGAAAGCCTGAGGCGCAGCTTCTACTGGCCCGCGAGCCACAGCGAGGCGCTGCGGCTGATCCTGGAGAAGAGCCGGCAAGGCACGCGGGTGGTCTACGTTCCCGGCAACCACGACGAGGACTTGCGGGCCCTCGCCGGAGCTCAGCTCGGCAACATCGAGATCGCCCGCCGCTGCGTGCACACGACCCGAGCCGGCCGCCGGATGCTGGTGCTGCACGGCGACGAGTTCGACGCGCTCATGAAGTGCGGCGCGCTCGGACAGCTCTTCGGCAATCTCGCTTACCGGACGCTGCTCTCCTTGAACCGGCTCGTGCACTGGTGGCACGACCTGCTCGGCCGCCCCTACTGGTCGCTGGCGCAGCACATCAAGGGACGGATGACCAACGCCTTGCGCTACATCGACCAGTTTCAGCGCGCGTCGCTCGCGGCCGCCAAGGAAGCCGGCGTCGACGGCGTGATCTGCGGTCACATCCACAGGGCCGACGTCGTCGAGCGCGACGGGCTGCTCTATTGCAACGACGGCGATTGGGTCGAGAGCTGCACGGCGCTCGTCGAACGGCCGAGCGGCGAGCTCGAGCTCGTGACCTGGCGCCCGAGCGTCGCGGTCGCCACGCTCGAGGTGCCGTTGCAGGACGCGGCCTAGACTTCGCCGCCCCCGCGCGCGGCGCCGGGCGACGGCGGCGCTAATCCTGCTACCATTCCCGGCCTTTGCGAAATCGCTCTTGCTAGCGGTCGAATCGAATCAGTATGGCCAAAGCGGGCAATACCGGCATTCGCCGGGTCGTGAACGCGACGTTCTTCTCGCTGGCCGGGCTGCGCACCGCCTGGCGGAGCGAAGCGGCGTTTCGCCAGGAGTGCGGGCTCGCGATCGTCATGATCCCGGCCGGCGTCTGGCTCGGCGGCAACGCGGTCGAGCGCGCGCTGCTGATCGGCTCATGCCTGCTGGTGCTGATCGTCGAGCTGCTCAACACCGCGGTCGAGTTCGTGGTCGATCGCGTCGGCACCGATCACCACGAGCTCTCCGGTCACGCCAAGGACTTGGGCTCGGCGGCGGTGTTCGTGAGCCTCGCGCTCGTGCTCGTGACGTGGGGGCTGATCGGCTGGCAGAGGCTCGCCGCGGCGAGCTGAGCGACAAACCCCGCCGGGCGCCGGGGGAGACCCGCCGGGGGCTAGGCGAGGAAGCGCTGACCGAGCTCGAGGCTGCTCATGCCGAGCACGCCGCCGAGCAACGCGCCCGCGGCAACGTCCGTCGGATAGTGCAACCCCAGGATGACTCGCGACAGCGCGATCAGCAGCGCGAGGCTCGCGAGCACCGCCGTCCACTCCGGGAAGTAGCCCGCGGTGAGCAGCGTGAACGAGATCGCGTGCAGCGTGTGGCCGGACGGGAAGCTGTAACGATCGAGCGGCACCGAGGCGCACTGGATCGCCGAGTGAGTGATGTAGGGCCGCTCGCGCACCGCGCGGGTCTTGATCGCCTTGTAGACCAGCACGCCGACGGCGCCGGTCAGAGCCATGTGAAGCGCGGCGACCAAGCCGTCGTGGCCGTAGATCAGCGGGAGAGAGAGCAGCAGCCCGTACCAGATCCATCCGTCCCCGAGCCAGCTCACGGCGCGGAACGCCTGGCGCACTGCGGCCGAGCCGCTCGAGCGGTTCAGGTACCGACAGAACCGCAGCTCCGCTTGATCGAAGCGCTCGAAGGCCAGCGCGAATCGGCGAGCCATGGTGTCTGCTCCGCATCCCTGACGCTCGAGAGGATCGCGCGGCCCGGTGACCACCGCATGGCGGTTGTATGAATTTTTTCTTTCACAGGCATAAAGTTAAACGCCGTCATGTAACAAGAACATAAAGAATCCCTGTTAACACTATGCGGCAGGCGAAATTGTCGCCCAGGCCGCGGGTTTCCGATGAAGATCGCGATCGTGACGGATGCGTGGACCCCGCAGGTCAACGGCGTTGTCACGACTCTGCAACGAACCCGGCAAGCACTCGAGCGCCGCGGCCTCACGGTGGAGGTCGTATCGCCGGGCGAGTTCTGGACGGTCCCGTGCCCGACCTATCCCGAGATCCGGCTGGCGCTGTGGCCCGGCCCCGGGCTCGCGAAGCGGCTCGACGCCTACGGGCCGGACGCCGTCCATATCGCCACCGAAGGACCGCTCGGCGCTGCCGCGCGGCGCTACTGCACGTCGCGCCGGCTGGCGTTCACCACGTCGTATCACACCCAGTTCCCGCAGTACGTGCGCAAGCGCGTGCCGATCCCCGAGCCGTGGTCGTACGCTTACCTCCGCCTCCATCACAACCGCGCGCGGCGCACGCTCGTGGCCACCGAGCACCAGCGGCGCGATCTCGTCGCGAACGGCTTCAACAACGTCGTGATCTGGTCGCGCGGCGTCGACGCGGAGCTGTTCAAGCCGTGCGGCCGGGAGCACCTCGCGCTGCCGCGGCCGATCTCGATCTGCGTCGGCCGCGTGGCGATCGAGAAGAATCTCGACGCCTTTCTCGAGCTCGACCTGCCAGGCACGAAGGTCGTGGTCGGCGACGGGCCGGACCGCGCGCAGCTCGCGCAGCGCTATCCCGCGGCGCGGTTCGTGGGGTACAAGTTCGGCGAGGACCTCGCTCGCTGCCTCTCGGCGGCCGACGTCTTCGTCTTCCCGAGCCGCACGGACACCTTCGGCCTCGTGATGCTCGAGGCGATGGCGTGCGGCACCCCGGTCGCCGCCTTCCCCGTGACCGGCCCGATCGACGTGGTGACGCGCGGCGTCGACGGGGTGCTCGACGAGGATCTCGGCCGCGCGACGCTCGCCGCTCTCGAGCTCGACCGCGGGGCCTGCCGCGGCTCGGCGCTGACGCGGACCTGGGACCGCGCGTCGAGCCAATTCCTCTCCCACCTCGTGCGCGCGGGCACCGGCGAGGACCTCGCCCCGGCGTTCGCGGCCTAGCGCCCGCGGCGGTTCGCGGACGGTGCAGCGAGGCCGCCGGTGCGCTCCGAAACGGTGCGACTTTCGACCGGCGGCCGCGGCGGATCCGCAGGACTCCGCCGTTTTGCGGTTGGCACGGCAATTGCTATTAGGTACTCGGGCAGGGTCGGTCGCCAGCCACACAAATCGCGCCCCCCCTTCGATTTCACAGTTGTGCGACCGCTTCTGCCCACTACCTCTCCCCTCCTGTCGTATCTCACTTCGGTCGCGTGTGTCGCGGTAGCTGCGGCGGTACCTCGACCGCAGCTCTTGCCCGCAGCGAGTAAGACACGACCTCCCTCTCCGCCACGCTGACGCACCTGTCAGAATGACGGCTTGAGCCTCGATCTCGATCAACGTTCGGGCTGGCCCGCGGACCTCAAAGTGCTGCTCGAGCGCTACCCGCGCGCCACGTGGCCTGCGCGCCGAGCGCCCGACGTCGATTTTTGGCTCGAGGTGCACGACGAGATCCGCCACGACTCCAGCGCGCTCGCGGCCGTCGCCGACCGCCACCGCGCGGGGGAGATCACGCCGCTCGAGCTCGCCGTGCTCTCGACTCCGCGGCTGCGCGCACTGCTCGCGCGGTTGCACGGGCATCATCAGGTCGAGGACTTCGAGTACTTCCCCGCGCTGCGCGCGGCGGAACCGCGTCTCGCGCGCGGCTTCGACGCGCTCGAGCGCGATCACGATCTGCTGCGGGGGCTCGCCGCGACCGCTCTGTCGTCGTTGGAGAACCTGTTGGACGCGGCGGCCGAGAAAGACACGCAGGGCCGCGCAGCAGCGCGCCATGCCGCCGACCGATACGGCGCCGCCGCGGCCGCCTTCGGCGTCCGGCTCGCGCGACACCTCGGGGACGAGGAAGAGCTTGTGGTGCCGGTGCTCCTAGAGCGAGCTACGTGAGGTCGGGCCCGCGAGCGTCGGACGCACGCACGAAGAGCACGATGAAATTGTTGGCCGGCATCGGCACGAGCTCCCGAAAGTCGAACCCGTGGGCCGCGCCGACGGCGCGAACGTCGGCCAGGTCCCGAACGCCCCAGCGCGCGTCGCGGGCGCGCAGGCTCGCGTCGAACGCCTCATTGCTCGGCGCCGTGTGCCGGCCGTCGAGCTTGTATGGCCCGTAGAGGACCACGGGCGCGCCTGCAGGCAGGAGCCGCGCAGTGTGACGAAACAGTCCGGCGGTGGCGGTCCACGGTGCGATGTGGATCATGTTGATGCAGACGATCGCCACGGGATCCACGGCCGGCGCGGCGTCTGCCAGCACGTCGAACGGCTCCGGCGCCCGGAGATTCGGGAGCGCCGCGGCGGAGATGCGCGCCGCCAGCGCGGCGCGCAGCGCGGCGTCGGGCTCGGTGGGCTGCCAGGTCAATGTCGCGAGCGCGCGGGCGAAGTGTACGGCGTGCTGACCGGTGCCGCTCGCGATCTCGAGCACCGTGCCGCGCGGCGGCAAGACTCGCGTCAGCACCTCGAGGATCGGCTGCTTGTTACGCTCGGCCGCCGGGCTGTCCATCGTCCCCGCGGCGAATGGTTCTCCAAAACGCACGCTCACGGCAATCCCCCGCTCGAGTCGCCGGTCCGATGGTAGGAGGGGTCGCGACGCCTGGCAAAGCGCGCTACGCCGTGATCATAATGGCGCCCCCGCACGCGTCCCGAGGTCACACGATGAGCTCCGACTACTCCGTGGTCTTGCGGCTGCGCCATCCCGACGTCGACCCCGAGGAGATCACGCGCCGCCTCGGGATCGCGCCGCAGTATGTGTGGCGAGCAGGCGAGCCACGCCGCCTCGAGAGCGGCGAGGAGGACCGCGGCGTGTACCGAGAGAGTTGCTGGGTGGCCGTGCTGTCGACCCCGTCGCCGCTCAGCGTGCTCATGGAGACCGTCGGAATCGGTCGTCTCGACCCGCGCGCCGTCGGCGCACAGCTCAAAGCGGCGCCTCCGGCGACGGCCGAGCTCTATATCTTGCTCTACAAGATGAAGCGGACGACCGCGTTTTGGCAGGAGTTCGTCGCCCAAGGCGGCACGATCGACTGTCTCCTCCAGGTGGTTGGCGCGGAGCGTTTTCAGCTCGAGATGTCGCCGGCGCTCCTCGCGCTCTGCGCAGAGCTGCGACTCACGCTCGCGATCGAGATCGACGGCCTGGCGCAACACGCCGTGGTCGCAGCGTAGCTTAGCGGGCCTCGGCTCGCGGCGCGGCGCTCGGCTCGCCGGCCTTGGCGGCCGCCTCTTTCGCACGCGCCCCGCTCAAGATGTGGCTCATCGCGAGATTGCCCTCGTGGCACGCGTACTCGTAGATCTGCTGCGATGCGTCGACCTGCATCAACGGCATCGAGAACGTCCACGGCTGCGTCCAGGTGTTCGGGTCCTCGAAGGTCACCGTCCACTCGACGCTGTCGGACGCGGTGCGCTTGAAGCGCTCGACCATCTTCACGCTCTCGCTCGAGCGCTGCGGCGCGGTGTCGCCGCGGAAGTTCGTGGTCTCGACGACGAGCGTGTCGCCGTCCCACCAGCCGCGAGCGTCGCCCAAGTATTGCTTCAAGTCCGACGCCACGTGCGGCCGCCGGTCGAGCGGGATCACACGCGTCTCGTGAATCATCTCGTAGCGGATCGCGACGCTGTCGGGCGCCTGCACGATCTCGTAGCGACTGCCGTAACCCGCCGGCATCATCGAGCTCGGAATGCCGCGCGTGATGCAGCGGTCATAGAGGCCCATGTCGAGATAGCTGTTGAATGGGCCGTTCGAGTTCGCGTTGGTGCTCACGCCCCTGCCTTGACGGCGCCCCTTCGCGGCGTCGACGACCGGCGGGATCTTGCCGTCGGCCGGCTCCACGACCAGCCATGGCCGGCGGTTGTTGCGGTCGAACGTGTCGAAGATCAGGTACGGCGGCGGGCTGATGCTGTTCGCCCAGCGCGGACCCTCGGCGAGCTCGCGAAATGCCTTAGCCCGCTGCGCGCTGATTTCCTTGATCTTCTCCGGCGTCAGCTCCTTGGCCGTGAGCCCGTCGTATTCCTTCGGCCGCTCCATCGGCGTGCCGGTCTCGTCGTCGTTGGAGTAGATGCCGGCGAGATCGGGGTCGCCCCACGAGGTGCGCGGCGGCTTCCAGTTCTTTGCCGTCGATGGCTGCGCGCCGGCGGCGCCCGCGAGAGCAACGCCCACCGCAACGGCAAGCGCGCACCAGAGCGATGAACGTCCGCTAGCCATATTCATTCCGACTCCAGGAGCGACGCCGGGACTATAGAACGAATGCCAATCGAAACGAAGCAGTCGGCGCCCACGGCGGCGGCCGGTGCTTCGATTACACTCCTGTCGTCCGAAGTGCTGATTTGACAGCGTTTACGTGTTGAAATAGAACGCGCCTGGGGGAGGGAGACTGGAGCGTCGCCAGTCCCGCCCTGCCCACAAGAATTCTGGAGGGGGGACCGCGATGAAGCGAACGTTCTTGGCCGCCGGCTTCGGCGCGCTGCTCGCCGCCGTCGCCGCGTCGCACGCGGCCCTTCCGACCGAGCTCAAGATCGACGCCGGCACCATCGCCGGCGCCACCGGCGCCGATCCGTCGGTGCATGTCTACAAGGGCATCCCCTACGCCGCCCCGCCGCTCGGGGCCAACCGCTGGCGCGCGCCGCAACCGGTCGCGGCTTGGACCGGCGTGCGGCCTGGGACCGAGTTCGCGGCCCGCTGCACGCAGGGCGGCGGCGGTCCCCCGGGAGGCGCGGCGCCGCCGGCGCCGCCGACCAGCGAGGATTGCCTCTATCTCAACGTCTGGACGACCACCGGCTCCGCGCGCGACAGGCGCCCGGTGATGCTCTGGATCTACGGTGGCGGCTTCTCGGGCGGCGCCGGCTCGGAGCCGCGCTACGGCGGCGAGGGGCTCGCGAAGAAAGGGCCGGTCGTCGTCACGTTCAACTACCGGCTCGGCGCGCTCGGCTTCTTCGCGCATCCGGATCTCGCGGCCGAGTCGCCGCACAAGGTGTCCGGTAACTACGGCATGCTCGACGCCGTCGCGGCGCTGCAGTGGATTCAGAAGAACATCGCGGCGTTCGGCGGCGACCCGGGCAACGTCACGGTGTTCGGCGAATCGGCGGGCGCCAACATGACGGCCGCGCTCGTCGGCTCGCCGGCGGCGAAGGGCCTGTTCCGCCGCGCGATCGGCCAGAGCGGCGCGTGGATGGGCTTGAGCATGGCGCCGATGGGCACGCTCGCACAGGCCCTGGAGAACGGCTCGAAGGCGCTCACCGACAGCGGCGCCAAGTCGATCGGGGAGCTGCGCGCGATGCCCGCGGCAGACGTGTTCGCGAAGATTCGCGGCGGCAACCTCGTGGTGGACGGCTACCTGATCCCCGAGGACTTGTCGCTGACGTTCGCGGCCGGCAAGCAGAACGGCGTGGATCTGCTGATCGGCTCGAACCAGGACGAAGGCACGTTCTTCCAGCGGCCGGGCCTCACGGCCGAACAGTTCGCAAGCCGGGCGAAGCAGCGCTTCGGCGTGCTCGCCGACGGCTACTTGAAGACCTATCCGGCCGTCGACGACGCGCAGGCCGTGCAGTCGTATCTCGCGTCGTTCCGCGACGAGGCGGCCTGGCACATGCGCAAGTTCGCGGCGCTGCAAGCGAAGCGCGGCGACAAAGCGTACGTCTACTATTTCACGCGTGTTCCGCCGGCGCCGCCGGGGCGCCCGTCGCGCGGCGCAACGCACGTCGCCGAAGTCCCCTACATGTTCGACAACCTCGCGTCCGGACCACCCTGGACCGACGTCGATCAGAAGCTCGCCGACACGATGTCGTCGTACTGGGCCAACTTCGCGCGCAGCGGGGATCCGAACGGACCCGGCCTGCCCGCGTGGCCGGCCTATCGCGACGCGGCGACCGGTAAGGCGCAAGTGCTCGGCGACAGCGTCGCGACGGAGACCGAGTCGCACCCGGCCGCGGCGACGCTCGCATTCTTCGATTCTGCGTATCAACAACTACTGAAAGGCGGGAGCAATCAATGACGCCGACGATTCGGAGCCGGCTCGTGAGTCGGCGTGCGGCCACGGAATTTTCTGCTGCGCTGGTAATCGGCGCGGTCATCGCGACCACCTGGCTCGTGCCGGGCGAAGCGCAACAGACGAAGGTCAACAATCCGGCGAAGATCGCCGGCCACCCGAACATGAACGGGGTTTGGCAGGCGATCAACTCGGCCTACTGGAACGTCGAGGATCACTCGGCGGCGGGCTTGAGCCAGTTCTGGCAGCTCGGCGCGATCGCGGCGATCCCCGCGGGGCAGACGGTGATCGAGGGCGACGGCAAGATCCCGTATCTGCCGGAAGCCCTCGCGAAGCGCGACGAGAATCGCGCGGGCTGGCCGAAGACCGACCCGGAGGCCAAGTGCTACATGCCGGGCATTCCGCGCGCGACCTACATGCCCTATCCGTTCCGCATCGTGCAGGGCGACGGCGACATCCTGTTCGTCTACGAGTTCGCGAGCGCCAACCGCATCGTGCACATGGCGAAGCACGAGGAGCCGCCGGTCGACAGCTGGATGGGCTGGTCGAACGGCCACTGGGAGGGCGACACGCTCGTGATCGAGGTCACCGGCAACAACGAAGACACCTGGTTCGACCGCGCCGGCAATCATCATGGAAGCATGCTCAAGGTCACGGAACGCTACACGCTGAAAGGCGAGGATCACCTCCAGTACGAGGCTACGATCGAGGACCCGGAAACGTTCTCGCGGCCCTGGAAGATTTCGATGCCGCTCTACAAGCGCGTCGAGACGAACGCGCAGCTGCTCGAGTTCAAGTGCGTGGAGTTCTCGGAAGAGTTGCTCTACGGCGACCTGACCAAGAAATCCCCCTGAGAAAGAAATCCGAGTAGACTTTTAGGCCTGACAGGATCGAAGGGAGACTATCGCGATGCGTAAACTATTTGGCGCCCTTGCCGGTGCGACGCTGCTCGCAGCGGCCGTCCCCGTGCTGGCTCACCACTCGTTCGCGGCGGAGTTCGACGCGAACAAGCCGGTAAAGCTCGAAGGTGTCGTCACGAAGATGGACTGGATCAACCCGCACTCGTGGATCCACATCGACGTCACCTCGCCGGGCGGCGAGGTCCAGAAGTGGATGGTCGAGGGCGGCGCGCCGAACGCGTTGCTGCGCCGCGGCTGGACCAAAAACTCGCTGCCCGCGGGCACCAAGATCCTGGTCCAGGGTTTCCAGGCGAAGGACGGCTCGTACCGCGCCAACGGCCGCGACATCACCTTCGCGGACGGCTCGAAACTGTTCGTCGGCTCGAGCGGCACGGGCGCGCCGGACGAGCGTCCGGAATAGTAAGCACTACGTTCAACACTCGAAGGCCTCGGCCGGCGCCACCAGCGCCGGACCGGGGCCTCGTCGTTTGTGGGTCGTCTTGGGGGTCAGAGCGGCGCCGGCTCGATCCGCAGCAGCGCGCCGTCGTCCTCGTCGGTGATCACGTACAGCAGGCCGTCCGGGCCCTGCCGCACGTCGCGGATGCGCTGGTGCAAGTCGCCCAGTAGACGCTCGCGGCGCAAGTCCTCGAGCTTGTCGTCCACGACCACGCGCTCGAGCCCGCCGGTGCGTGGGATCTCGCCGACGCGCGCGCTGCCGATGAACAGGTTGCCCTTCCACTGCGGGAACTTGTCGCCCGTGTAGAAGGCGAGCCCGGTGGGCGCGATCGACGGCACATAGAGGATCTGCGGCTGCTCGATACCCTCGCCGAGCGGCGTCGGCGAGATCCGCGGACCGTCGTAGTTGCGGCCGAAGCTCCACTTCGGCCAGCCGTAGTTCTTGCCGGCCTGGATCAGATTGATCTCGTCGCCGCCGTTGGGGCCGTGCTCGGCCGCGAGCACCGAGCCCGTGGCCGCGTGCACGGTCAAGCCGAGCTGATCGCGATGCCCCAGCGTGAACACCTCGGGCCGCGCGCCGGCTTGCCTTGCGAACGGGTTATCCGCCGGCGCGGTGCCGTCGTCCTTCAAGCGCAGCACCTTGCCCAAGACGCTTTTCGGATCCGGCGAGGATTGGTCGAACGGCGCGCCCGTGGTCATGTAGAGCAGGCCGTCGTTGCCGAACGCGAGCCGTGAGCCGCTCGAGCCGGTGGACCATTCGCCCGAGAACAACTCCTTCACGCCGGTCAGCGCCATGCCGTCGAGCTTGCCCCGGCCGAGCGCGATCGCCGCGTACTTGCGGGGCGGATTCGCGTTCGGGACGGGCTCGCCCTCCTTCGCGTACGTGAAATACACGAGCTTGTTGTCGGCGAACTTCGGATGGAGCACCACGTCGAGCAGGCCGAAGCCGCGGACCGTGCTCGGCGCGGGCGTGCCGGTCACGACCGCCGTCTCGAGCTGCGCCTTCTGCGACGAATCCGCCGCGTGCCGCACGACGCGCAAGCGCCCGCCGCGCTCCGCGACGAGCGCGTCGCCGCTCGGCAGGAACGCGACGCTGAACGGATGCGGAATCCCGCGCGCGACGATCGACACCTTGATGCCGTGCTGCTCGGCCGTGTCGAACGTGTACGGCGTGTCGCGTAACTTGACCGCAGCGACACCGATGTCGGGCGGCGCCTGCGCCGACGCGCTCAGCGCACCGCCGAACGCTACCGCGGCTCCGATCCAGAGGGTTCTCATTGCTCTTCTCCGTTGCTGCGCTCTCGCGAGCGCGTGAGGGTGTTCGGCGAGACGGCTTCTACGGCAGGCCCGCGACCGCGGCTTGCGCGCACTCGTTCGCGACGGTGAGGTAGCGGCGCACCGTGTCCGCGCCCACGACATACGGGTTCGGCGCGCCCGCCGCGCGGCGCGCGAGCGCCGGCAGCTTCACCTTCGTGCCGTCGTAGTCGCTGTGGTTCGAGAGCAGCACGTCGGCGCCCGCGGCCGCGGCGATGTCGCGAAAGCGCGCGGCCGATGCGGCATACGCCTGAATGCGCGGCTTGTCCGGCCCGAAGTTGAACGCCGTGCCGCCCCAGAGCGCCGCGACGTGGCGGTCCGCGCCCTCGCGCAGCGGGATGATCGTCGACACGGTGCCCGGCGTGTGACCGGGCGTGAGATACAGCGTGAGCGTGGTGTCGCCGAGCGTGAGCTTTTGGCCGTCGGTGATCTCGAGATCGCGCTTCGGCTTCCAGCGCGGGTTGTCGTGCTCGACCATGTCCCAATCGGCGGAGCTCATGAGCACGCGCGCGCCGTAGCGCTCCTGGAGCAGCTTCGCGCCGCCGGCGTGGTCGAGGTGGCCGTGGCTGATCAGCACGTACTTGATGTCGGCCGGCTTCATGCCGAGCTTGGTCAGGCCTAGGACCACCTCGTCCTCGACCGAGTAGTCGAACAGAGGATCGGTGACGATGATGCCGGCCGACGTGGGGATCGCCCACGACGTGTAGTCGGTCATGCCGAGGAAGTAGAAGTTGTCGAAAACCTTCGCGGGCTCGGCGTGCCACGAATTGCGCGGCGGGTCGGCCGGCGGAGCAGCGCGCAACGGATTAGCGGGCGACGAAGCGCCCGCGGGCCGCGGAGCCGCCGCGGCGATCCCGGGCGCGACCGGTTTGCACAGCAGATCGAACAGCACCGCGTGCTCGGTGCCCGCCGCCGCACGACCCGCGGCCACGTGCCGCTCCACTTCGGGATTCGGCGCGGGCGTCTGTGCCCGCGCACCGGCGGCGGCGACGAGCGTCGCGCCGAACACGAGGACTGCTTGAGCGCGTCCGATCGGCCTCATCGCACTCACTCCCTTACGGCAGCGCGAACACGTACACCTGCGGCGCCGAGCTCGAGCCCGTGAGCTCCGGCGTCACTCGCCGCGCCGCATTCGCGACGAGCGACGGGCCGGTCGTCACGGCGACGTACTGCTTGCCGTCGACCGCATACGACACGGGATAGCCGCTCACCGCCGCACCGAGGTCCGTTTCCCAGAGCACTTCGCCGGTGGCATCGTCCATGGCCTTGAACTTGCCCTCGACGTCGCCGCCGAACACGAGGCCGCCGCCGGTGGCGACGAGCGACATCACGCCGGTGCGCTGCTCGTGCTTCCAGAGCGTGGTGCCCTTCTCCGCGTTGATCGCCCACACCACGCCGACGTCCTTCGCGCCCGGCGCCACGATGTACTCCGTATCGAAGCCGTAGACCTTCGACGGGTCCCGCTGGTCGGTGTTGGTCGTGGCGTTCATGCACATGTTCTGCATCGGCATGTACATCGTGTTGGTTTTCGGGCTGTACGCGCCCGCGGGCCAGTTCTTGCCGCCGTTCGTGCCCGGGCAAACCATCAGCGTCTGGCCCTTGTGCGTCCAGATCACGTCGGGGTTCTCGGTGACCTTGCCCTTGCCGTCGATGCTCTTCACGACATTCTGCATCACGGTGGGCCGCGCCCACAGGAACTCGCCGGTCTGCCGGTCGAGCGTGTAGACGATGCCGGTCTTGCCGGGGATGCCGGTGATCACCTTGCGGCGCTCACCTGGGCGCACGCTCGGGTTGATCCACGTGACTTGGCTCGGATCCGGCGTGACGGCCGTGTCGACGAGCAGCCGCTCGAACGGATGGTCGAGATCCCAGTTGTCCACGAGATGCTGGTAGTACCACTCGATCTTGCCGGTCTGCGGGTTCAGGGAGAGCGTGGAGTTGTTGTAGAGGTGTTGCTTGTCGGCGCCGCCCAAAATGAACTTCGGCGCCGGAATCGTGACCGACGTGCCGACGAAGATGCGGTCGAGCACCGGGTCGTAGCTCGGCACCATCCAGGTGCCGACGTGCCAACGCTGCTCGTTGGGCACGTCGCCCCAGGTCTCGCCGCCGGGCTCGCCGATCTTCGGGATCGTGCGCGTGCGCCAGAGCTCCTTGCCGGTCTTCGCGTCGTGGGCCGTGACGATGCACGAGTCCATGGTCGCCTGCGGCTGGCATTGACGGCCCGTGATCACCTTGCCGTTGGCGATGATCGGGCCGGCGCTCGCGCGCGCGGGGAGTTTCGGATCGAGGACCTGCGTTTCCCACGTGAGCTTGCCCGTGCGCGCGTCGACCGCGTACATCGAATTGTCGGCGCCCGCGTCGATGAGAGTGGTACCCCAGATGGCCATCGTGCGGTTGGTGCCGCCGCGCACGCCTTCGGGATACTGGCGCCTGTACTCCCAGAGCGCCGCGCCGGTCTTGGCGTCGAACGCCTGTATGTAGTCGCCGGAGTTCGGGATGTACATGTGGCCGGCGTAGACGAGCGGCGTGGCTTCCTGCGTGCCCTCCTTGCCGATCGGCTGCGCCCAGACCTGCTTCAGGCCTTTGACGTTGCGCTTGTTGATTTGCTCGAGCGGGCTGTAGCCCCAGCTGTCGAGCGTGCGCCGCCACATGAGCCAGTCGCCCGCGTCCGGGTTCTGGAGCATCTTGTCCGTGACCGGGACGAACGGCTTGTCGTCGGCGGCGTGCGCCGACAGCGCGGCGGCAACGCCGAGAACGACCGCCAGGGATGGCGGAAGTGCCGCAATTGCATGGAGCACATTGCGGCCGAGAGCAAGCAGGCGTGTCGAAGACTTGAGCATGGCGATCCCCCCAAAGCGAAGCGGCCCGCAACTGCGGGCCGCTCTACGATTCAGTGCACTATTCCCAGAACTTCCACCACGGCTTTGCCGGCTTCGGCGCCGCGGCGGGTGCGGCAGGCGGCGGCGCCGCGGCGGGCGGCCCGGCCGCGCCAGGCGCCGCGGGCGCGCCGGCGGCTCCCGGCGGGCCCTGGCCCGGCGTGGGCGGCGGCGCGACGCCGTCGTTCGAGAAGTCCTCGAATGCGTGCTCGCGGCACGCGTCGGGCGCGTACGGCAGGTCGGCCACGCCGATCGTGTCCTGTCCCGTGTATTCGTTCGTGTAGTAAACGGGGTCGGTGGCCGTGTAGCTGCGTGTGATCTTCATCGCGGCCGGGTCGAGCGCGAACCGCTCGACGACGTGCAGCTTGTCGCTATTCATGATCGGCGGATTGAGCACGCCCGGCGCGAAGCCGACCGTGTCGACGACCAGCACGTCGTTCTCGAACTTGCCGATAGAGTGGCCCGCGCGGCTCGGCGGGCTGCTCGCCGGATGCGTGGGCTGCATGTGGATCGTGCGCGCGAAGCCGAGCTGGCCGTACTGGAGCGTGATCTCTTCTTCGTTCTGCGTGATGCGGTTGACCGGGCCGTCGAACGTCCAATCGAACAGGATGCTCGTGGTCTCGCAGCGCATCCGGGGGTTGTCTTCCTGGTTGAAGTTGCGGAAGGCGGATGCGGCCTTCTGCCCCGCCTCGGTGTACTCGACGCGCGGACGGCCCGCTCCGGGCGGCGGTCCGCCGGCGGGCGGCGTGGGACGCTCGCCCGGCTTGAAGTTGCTCAGTTGGCTCACGGGCACGAGCGCGCCGGACTTGCCGCGCGGGTCGGTCATGACCACCTGCTCCGGCGCCCAGTCGCCGTTCAGGTTCGGCTCGCCGCTCGGCAGGCGCGCGGGCCGCGGCGCCGCTGCGGCGGTCGCCGTCGCGGCGCCGGGCTTCGTGAGCTGAGCGTAGCGGTCGGCCGAGGTGCCGTCGGCGAACACGACGGTGTTCACGTAGCACGAGTTCACGTCGAACCGATCGGGCGCGCCGGTGATCGCGATCGCCTCGCCGACCTTGAACATGTCGACCGACCAGCCCGAGCGGCGCAGCACGGTCGCCGCGCGCATCTCGCAGCGGTGCGGAACCTTGGCGCCGCCGTCGCCCGCAACCTCGAAGTAGACATAGGCGTGCGGATTCACGAAGTCGATCCGGGTGATCGTGCCGGAGAGCGCGATCTCCTTTTGCGTATCGAAGTTGCCGAAGCCGTGATGGGCCAGAGCGGCGCCCGCCGCGAGCACACCACCCGCCAAAATCGTTACCCTTGCGCCGCGCATACCGATCCCTTCGAGCCGTCGTGGAATGGGCGTATTAATCCCGAGTTTCCAAGCGAGTTCAACCGCGTAGCCGCGACCGGGGCCGAACCCGACCGAACGGTTCGGACTCGTCGATACCTCCTCGGCATAGATGCGATCTCCTCCAGCGACCTGGTCGGTCGGAAAAACCGACGCCGTTCTCTTGAACTCCATTCCGGTCATACTTATCATGAGCATGCTTATTATTGTGAGGTGTTCACTTTGACCTCCCGATTCGACTCCGAGCGCGGCGTGGGATTCTTGATCAACGACGTGGGACGGCTGCTGCGGCGCAACTTCAATCGCCGTGTTCAGGCGCTGCGCCTCACCCAAGCGCAATGGCGCGCGATCGCGCACCTGTCGCGCAGGGAGGGAATGACGCAGGTGGAGCTCGCGGACGTCCTCGAGATCCAGCCGATTACGCTCACCCGCCTGATCGACCGGCTGGAGGCCGCGGGTTGGGTCGAGCGGCGTGATCATCCGCTCGACCGGCGCGCGGTGCAGCTGTATCTCACGCCGAAGTCGGAGCCGATCCTCGAACAGATGCACGAGCTTGCGACCGAGACGGTCGCGCTCGCCGTCGCCGGCCTGCCGGCCGCGAGTCAGAAGCAGCTCGTCGAAGACCTCCAGCACATGAAGCGCAACCTCACGGCCGCGGAAACCGCGGCCGCGGGCGAAGTCGAATCCACCGGAAGGACCAACCATGTCGGCCGAAAGCCCAAGCTCCAGCGCGCCCGCTAGCCCCCCGCAATCCTCGCCCGCCGCCAGCGCGCCGCCGCCCGCCACGCGCCCGCCCGCCCCCGCCGCGCCGCGGCGTAAGTGGCTGCGCAGCGTGTTGCTCACGCTGGGCCCGCTGGTCGTGGTCGTCGGCGCCGCGTACGTCTACGTGACGACGGGCCGCGTCGTCTCTACCGACAACGCCTACATCAAGGCCGACATCGGCATCGTCGCCGCGCGGATCACCGGCCCGATCGTCGAGGTCGCCGTCCACGAGAACCAGACCGTCGCGCAAGGCGACGTGCTGTTCAAGATCGAGGACACGCCGTTCAAGGTGGCGCTCGATCGCGCCGACGCCCAGCTCGGCGCGGTGCGCGACTACGTCGAGGGCATCCGCGCGTCGTACCGCCAGAAGCTCGCGTCGCTCGAGCTCGACAAGACCAACGCGGCCTTCGCGAAGCGCGAGTACGACCGCGTGCAGGCGCTCGCGGCGCAGAAGCTCACGTCCGAGATCAACGTGGACACCGCGCGCAACAAGAGCGACGTGGCGAACCAGGAGCTCGTGGTCACGCAGCGCTCGCTCGACCAGATCCGCGCGCAGCTCGGCGGCGATCCGGAGCGGCCGCTCACGGAGCTGTCCGCGTTTCTCGCCGTGAAGTCGATCCGCGACACCGCCGTGCTCGACCTCGAGCACACGGTGGTCCGCGCGCCGTTCGACGGCATCGCGAGCAAGGTGCCGCAGGTCGGCAACTACGTCGCGCCCGGCACGGCGGTGATGAGCGTGGTGTCGTCCCGCGAAACGTGGATCGAGGCGAACTACAAGGAGACCGATCTCACGCATGTCGAGGTCGGCCAACCGGTGACCGTCAAGATCGACACCTATCCCGACCGCGAGTGGCGCGGCACGGTGCAGAGCATCGCCAGGGCCACCGGCGCCGAGTTCTCGGTGCTGCCCGCGCAGAACGCTACCGGCAACTGGGTCAAGGTCACGCAGCGAATCCCGCTCAGAATCGCGATCGAGAGGCGCGCGAGCGATCCGGAGCTCCGCGTGGGCATGAGCGCGGACGTCGAGATCGACACCGGCTGGGAGCGTCCCGCGCCGGCGTTCCTCACGTGGCTGCGCCCGGACCGCGCGGAGGCCGCGACCCCAAGGAGCCATCGATGAACGCCGCGAGCGGCGCAGCGGCGCCGCTCAACCGCGGCATGATCACCGTCTCGATCATGCTCGCGACGATCATGCAGGTCGTCGACATGACGATCGTCAACGTCGCCCTGCCGCACATGCAGGGCAACATGTCGGCGACCCAGGACCAGATCTCCTGGGTGCTCACGTCGTACATCGTGGCGGCCGCCATCATGACGCCGCTCACGGGCGTGCTCGCGCAGATCATGGGGCGCAAGCGCCTGTTCATCTTCGCGGTCATCGGCTTCACGATCGCGTCGATGCTGTGCGGCTCGGCCACGTCGCTCACCGAGATCGTGGTGTTCCGGGTCCTCCAGGGCGCGTTCGGCGCGCCGCTCGTGCCGCTGTCGCAGGCGGTGATCCTCGACATCAACCCGCGCGAGAAGCACGGCTCCGCGATGGCGCTCTGGGGCGTCGGCGTGATGGTCGGGCCGATCTTGGGTCCCACGATCGGCGGCTACCTCACCGAATACCAGTCGTGGCGCTGGGCGTTCTACATCAACGTGCCGGTCGGCATCCTCGCGGTGCTCGGCATGCTGGCGTTCATGCCGGAGACTGAGCGCAGCAAGAGCCGCGGCTTCGACTTCTTCGGCTTCGCGCTCTTGAGCATCGCCGTCGGCACGTTGCAGCTCATGCTCGACCGCGGCAACGCGGCCGACTGGTTCTCGTCGCGCGAGATCGTGATCGAGTGCGTGATTGCGGGTCTCGCCGCGTATCTCTTCCTCGTCCACATGTTCACGGCGGAGCGTCCGTTTATCGAGCCTGGATTGTTCAAGGACCGCAACTTCGCGGCCGGCGTGCTGCTGATCTTCATGGTCGGCGTGATGCTGTTCTCGACGATGGCGCTGCTACCGCCCTTCCTCCAGAGCCTGCTCGGCTTCCCTGTGATCACCACGGGGCTGCTGCTCGCGCCGCGGGGCCTCGGCACGATGGCCGCGATGTTCGTCGTCGGCCGGCTCGTCGGCAAGATCGACACTCGAGCGCTAGTGTTCTTCGGGCTCGCGCTCATGGCCTGGTCGCTCTGGGAGATGTCGAAGTTCAACGCCGAGATCGGCCTCTACGAGATCGTCTACACCGGCGTGATCCAGGGCGTAGGCTTGGGCTTCATCTTCGTGCCGCTGTCCGCCGCGGCGTTCGCCACGCTCGCGCAGCGCTATCGCAACGAGGGCACGGCGATGTTCAGCCTCGTGCGCAACGTCGGCAGCAGCATCGGCATCTCGGTCGTGATGACGTTCTTGGGGCACGAGGCGCAAGTGAGCCACGCGGGCTTGGGCGAGAGCATCAACGAGTTCAGCCGCGCTCTCCACGGGCCGGGCGTTCCACAGATCTGGAATCTGCATTCGGAGCTCGGGCTTGCGGCGTTGAACGGCATGGTGTCGCGCCAGGCGCTCACGATCGCGTACCTCAACGACTTCCGGCTGATGTTGTACCTTACGGTGCTCGCCGTGCCGCTACTGCTCTTGATCAAGCCGTCGAAGCGCGCGGCAGCTCCTCCGCCCGCCGCGGCCGCGGCAGCGGCAGCGGCCGACTGAGGTAGGCTCCGCGGCTGATGGCCGATGCGCCACACCTAGGCGCAGAGCCGACGCCGTTCGCGCTAGCGTGAAACGATTTGCCTGAAGCCGGACGACAAGTCGACCGCAATCACGGCGTCGTAAAGATTCTCGGTGACGAACGCGATCTCTCGCTGCTCGTCGACGGCGATCGCGCCGGGCTGTAGAAAAATCGGGCCTCCGCCGATCGTCGGGCTGGCCGAGCCGCTCGACTGCCCCGACAGCACGGTGCGATTGCCGGTCGCCAGATCGACCGCCACGATGCGGCTCGGGAAGCTATCGAGCACGAGCAGCCTGCCGTGGGCCGCGTCGAGCGTGAGTCGGCCCATCTCTCCGAACAGCGGCCCGGTGCCGATGCCGGACGCGGAGAACGTCGTCCGCGCGCCGGTCGCCAAGTCGATGCGCACCACTGCGTCGGCGCCGGCGTCGGCGACGAACGCGCGTCGATTAGCCGCGTCGAGCAACAGCCCGGCCGGGTCCGTCAGAGCCGCCAGCACCGTGCTGCGGTCGCCGCTCGCGAGGTCGACGGCGAGCAGCGCGTCGAGCCCGCGGTCGAGCACGTACGCGGTGCCGGAAGTCGCGTCTACGCCAACGTCGACCGGATTCACGAACTGCACGCCGGCGCCGCGGTTTTGATCCGACACGTTGCGCCGTGCCCCGCTCGTGAGGTCGATCGCGTAGAGGGAGTTTTCGGTGAAGTCTGCGACATAGACCTGGTTGCCGCCGCGGTCGAGCGCGAGCCCGAGCGGATCGGTCGCAATCGTGCCGCGGCCGTCCGGCGGGCCCGCGATCAGGCGCCTCGACCCGTCCGTGAGATCGACGGCGACGACGACGTCGGCGATGTTGTCGACGACGTACGCGACGTTCGCACCGGCGTCGAGCGCGATACCTTTCGGGTCGCGGAAATTGACGCCGGCGCCGACGCTCGCGTCCGTGAGGCGCTCGCGGTCGCCGTTACCGAGATGAACCTCGAGCAGCGGGTCGGAGAAGTCCTGCTCCATCAAGTACAGGCGGCTCTGCGCCTCGTCGAAGACTAGGTCCGTGGGCCACTCGAGCCGCGGTCCCGCGCCGACGATCGGGTGCGTGCCGCCGTCCGCCACGAGCCCGGACGAGGTCACGCTCACACGTGCGCCGGTCGCGAGATCGAGACGCATCACGGCGTTGCTGAAGTCGTCGGCGAGGTAGGCCACCGCGAGCGACGGCGCCACCGAAATCCCGCGAAAGAACCGCGGCAGGTTCGGCGGGTCGGCGGAGCGGTCGGACAGGAGCGTGCGCGCGCCGGTCGCGAGGTCGATGGCGAAAACCTCGTCGGTGTTGCCCGACACCGCGATCACTCGATCGCGCGGCGCGTCCAGCCCGAGCGACGTCCAGAAGCTGATCGGCGGACCGAGCCCCAAGCCGTTCGCGGAGAGCGCAACCCGGTCGCCGGTCGACGGATCCACGGCGAGAAGCTGCTTGCGACCGTCGTCCGCCAATAGCAGCCGCGAACGCGTCGTGTCGTAGACGAGCGCGGTGGCGCCGAGCACCGTCGGCCCCGTGCCCACGCGAAGGCCGACGCCCGAGGCCGCGCTCACGATGCTGCGGTCGCCGGTCGCCGGGTCGACGCGGAATACCGCCGCCGCCTCGGCGTCGACCACGTAGATGCGGTCGCCCTGCGTGTCGAGCGCGAGATCGACGGGCGCGGCGAATGCCGGACCGGCTCCTCGTCCAGAGCCCGACACGACCGTGCGCACGTATCCGTCCCGCGCGGCGGCCACGAGCGTCGCGCTGTAGCGGTCCGCGTACAGAAACCGGTTGCGCTTCGCGTCGAGAATCATGCTCTCCACAGCGCTGAGCGCCGGCTCGCGCCCCAACGTGACCGACTCCGTATCCGTATCCTTGCCCGCGTGCGCGGCGGTGACCGTGATCACGAGCGAATCGCCCTCGACCGGGATGTCTTTTACGAAGAACCGGCCATCGGGTCTCACGGTGCCCTGCACGGCGATCGCGCCAGCGCGCGCGCTCACGTCGATGCTCGCAAGATCGGGATGCGTTACGCGACCGCTGACGGCGGCCGTCGAATATGCATAGCTCGCGTAGGTGAACGGAAAGTCGATCGTGATCACCGGCGCCGGGCTGTCGATGATTTCGATCGTGAAGTCGCGGTCCGCGAAGTACCGCAAGTCGGCAGACGCCGCGTGCGCCGCGATCGTTCGCGTAGCGGACACCTCGAAGTCGACACCGGCGGCGATCGTCACAACGCCGCTGGCCGAGTCGACGGCGAACGCCCCCGACGCGTCGTTCGCCAGCGAGAACACCACGCCGCCGCGAGCCGCGATCTCCGGCGCGGTTATCGTGAGCCCAACCGGAGCGCCGCGCCGCGCGCTCTCTGCGACTCGATCGGCCGCAGGGTTCGCATCCCCGAGAGCACCGAGGGGCTCCGGCGCGGGCGGCGCGCGATCACCGCCGCGGCTGCAAGCTGCGAGCGCGAGCCCGAGCCCGAGGGTTGCAAAGAGGTGCTTGCGGCCCATGTTGTGCGTTTTCTTGCCGTCGCAGCGCGAGTATGCCAGACGCCGATTGCCGGCGCGTCCGGGGCTGGTGCCGCGAGCCGGCGGCGACTTCGTCGCGAAGCTTGAACAGCCCCTAGCCTTGCCCGGAGCGTGCCTCGCCGCGGGGCGCAGCGGCGGATTCGCTCGGCGCCTCTTCGACTCGGCCATCGGCGTGTTTCGCAAACCGGCCGCGCTCGCGCGGAAACACGGGTGCGTCGTCGCGATACGGCCAGCCGCCGAACTGCGTGCGCCGGTAGTCGGAGAACGCCTGCTCGAGCTCGGCCCGGGTGTTCATCACGAACGGGCCGTACTGCGCCACCGGTTCCGCAATCGGCCGGCCCTGGAGCACGAGGATCTCGACGCGGCCGTCGGTGGCCGCGATCGGCAGCTCGAGATCGGCGCGCACCTCGATCGCGGCGGGGTCCGCGATCACACGCTCGCCGATCCGCAGCCCCCGACCCGAGAACAGGTACAACGTGCGGATGGTCCGCGCGTCGCGCGCCGGCGGCAACGTCCATGACGCGCCCGGCGCCAGCGCGATCGACCAGATCGCGACGTCGCCGTCCGCGCTCGCCGCCCAAGAATGCGGCGGCGGCGCCGGGGGCTCGATGCCGCCGACCGCGCCCGCCACGATCGTGACCTCGACGCCCTCGCCGCTCGCGCCCGTCACGCGCTGGCGCGGCACGTTCTCGTCCCAGAGCATCGTGAAGTACGGATCCGCCATCTTGTTCTTGGCCGGCAGGTTCAGCCAGATCTGAAAGAGCTCGAGCGTGTTGGGCCCGCTCGGGTCGAGCAGCGGGAACATCTCCGAGTGCACGATGCCGGCGCCCGCCGTGAGCCACTGCACGTCGCCGCGGCCGAAGCGCGCGGTCGCGCCGAGCGAGTCGGAGTGGTCGATGTAGCCCTTGCGCACGAACGTCACGGTCTCGAAGCCGCGGTGCGGGTGCTGGGGGAAGCCCGGAATGTTCTGGCCGTGATACATCCGCCAGCCGTCCTTGCCGGCGAAGTCTTGGCCGAGGTCGCGGCCCGCGAGCGACGCGGCCGGCCCGAGCCGGTCGTTGCCGCGCGGGTAATTGTCGACGTGGTGGACGCAGGTGAGGAACGGATCGCGCGTCGGCCAAGGGAAGCCGAGCGGTGCGAGGCGGACGATAGGATCGGTGGTGCTCATGACGCAAAGCTTAACGCTTTGCGGCGACGTCCGTCTTGCGAGCGGCGACCTCGGCCGCGCGCTCGAGCAATCCGTCGAGCTCGAGCCGGGCGACCGCCGCGTCGCGCGCCGGCGCGGGCCCGCGCCAGCGCAGGTCGGCCAATGTCTCCACGAGCGGTGCGTCCTCGCGCAGCGTCGCGAGCCGCCGGTAGAGCAGCGCCTCGGCGCGCCGCGCGCTCAAGCTCTCCGCGAGCGCGGCCGCGCCGCGCACCTTGACGGTCCACGCGGCCGCGTCGTCGGGAATGCTCTCGAGCCGCTCGTAGGCCGCGAGCACGGCCGACGCCGACTTCGCGCCCCAGCGCGGGATGCCGGGATAGCCATCGGCCGCGTCGCCGACGAGCGCCAGCCAGTCGGGCATCGACGCGGGCACCACGCCGAACTTCGCGCGCACGCCGTCGACGTCGAACGTCTTGCCGCGCATCCGATCGAGGCACACGACGCGTGCGCCGCGCACGCACTGGGCGAGATCTTTGTCCGGAGAGCAGATCACGACCTGCTCCACGCTCGGATCGGCACCGAAGCGCGCGGCGGCCGTCGCGAGCGCGTCGTCGCATTCGAATTCGACCATCGGCCAGGTGACGACGCCGAGCGCCCGGCACGCGTCCTCGGCCGGCCAGAACTGCGCGAACAATGCGGGATCGATGCCGTCGCCCGTCTTGTAGCCGGGATACAGATCGTTGCGGAACGACTCGATCACGTGATCGAACGCGATCGCGACGTGCGTGACGTCGCGCTCGCCCAGCAGCGCGAGCAGCGAGCGCGCAAGCCCGTGCACCGCGCCCACTTCGAAGCCGTCCGCCGTCGTTCGCGACGGCGCGCCGAAGTACGCGCGGAACAGCTCGAACGTGCCGTCGACGACGTGTACTTTCACCACTGGTGCTAGTCTAGGGGAAATATCCGGGGGGATCGCCACATGAAGACCTCACTCGCCGCAGTCGCCCTGCTCGTCTCGTCGGCCGCCCTCGCGCAAACGCCCGCGACGCCGAGCCCGCCGCAGCCGAAGCCGGCGTTCGCGGGCCAGACGAAGGCCCCGCCGCCGAAGACGCCGTCGAAGTACCGCGTCGAGACGATCACCGACGCGCTGACCGGGCCGTGGGCGCTCGCGTTCCTGCCCGACGGCAACTTCCTCGTGTCGGAGCGGCGCGGCAACCTGCGCACCGTGACGCGCGACGGCAAGGTGTCGGAGCCGATCGCTGGCGTGCCGCCGGTGAAAGTGGTCGCGGCGCAGAGCTTCCACGACGTGGTGCTCGATCCCAACTTCGCGCAGAACCGCTACGTCTATTTCACCTACTTCGCGCCGCCGAAGGGCGAAGCCGCGAAGGAATGGCCGATCGAGCACTACTACAACGACGTCTGGAACAAGTCGCTCGCGGAGCGGCGCGTGCTCGACTTGGGTGAGGAGACGGTCGCGCGCGCGAAGCTGTCCGCCGACAACCGCCGCCTCGAGAGCCTCGACATCCTGATCCAAGCACACGTCGAGCGCCGCATCGTGTTCGCGCGCGACGGCACGATGCTCGTCACGGGCGCCGACGCGTTCCGCCTCTACGACTCCGACTTGGACAGCATCGAGGGCCGCGTCTTCACCGACAACCCGGACGTGCGCCGCAACTTCACCGGCCGCGTGATCCGCATCAATCCCGACGGCACGATCCCGAAGGACAACCCGTGGCTCGGCCGCGCGACCGTCGCGCGCGAGACCTACGCGCACGGCTTGAAGGACCCGGAAGGCGCCGCGCTGAACCCCACCACCGGCGAGCTCTGGATCACGGACCACGGCCCGCAGGGCGGCGACGAGATCGACATCATTCGACCCGGCCACGACTACGGCTGGCCCGAGGTCTCGTACGGCGTGCAATACGACGCTCGCCAGACCGACGGCCGCAAGAACGTGGCGGTCGGCAGCGGCAAGACGTCGCGTCCCGACGTCGACGAGCCGATCTATTTCTGGGTACCGTCGATCGCGCCGAGCGGCATGGCGTTCTACACGGGCAACCTGTTCCCCGAGTGGAAGGGCAACTTGTTCGTCGGCGCGATGGCCGGCCAGCATCTCGTGCGGCTCGTGCTCGACGGCGAGCGCGTGGTGGCCGAGGAGAAGCTGTTGACCGATCTCGGCCTCCGCATACGCGAGGTGCGCCAAGGGCCGGACGGCGCGCTCTACGTGTTCGGCGGCGACTCGCTGCTCAAGATCGTGCCGGCGAAGTAGCGCGACCCAGTAGCGAGAGACAGCCCCTCACGCGGAGGCTGCCGCAACCAGCGCGAGGAGCCGCTCCATCGGCGGCGGCTTCGTCAAGTGCGCGTCGAACCCCGAGTCGTGGGCGCGGCTGCGGTCCTCCGCGAGACCATAGCCGGTGAGCGCGATCAAGTAGGTGCGCAGACCCGTGGAACGCAGCTGCTCGGCGAGCCGGTAGCCGTCGATCCCGGGCAGGCCGATATCGATCAGCGCGACGTCGGGCCGCAGCTGCGCGATCGCATCGAAACCGCTCGGACCGTCCGGCGCCGTGTGCACGGTATGTCCTTCGTGCTCGAGTAGCTTTTGCAAGCTGACGCGCGTGTCCTCCGAATCCTCGACGATGACCACACGGCGCGCGCAGCGGATGGCTGCGTCGCGTTGCGCCGGCGCGGCCGTGAGCGGCGGCGGTGCGATGGTCGGCAAGCGCAGCGTGAAGGTCGCGCCCCTGCCGGGACCGTCGCTCGCGACCTCGATGGTGCCCCCGTGCAGCTCGACGATGCGCCGCGCCAACGTGAGACCGATGCCGAGGCCGCCCCGCTTGCGCTCGGGTCCTTGCTGCGCCTGGAAGAACAGCTCGAACGCGCGGGCGGCGGTCTCGGCGTCCATGCCGGCGCCGTCGTCGCTCACGGTGAGCTCGACGGCATCCGCGAGCGCCTTGACTCGCACTGCGATGCGGCCTCCCGTCACCGTGTGCTGCACGGCATTGCCGACGAGATTGTTCACGACCTGCTCGATGCGCGTGCGGTCGGCGTTCACCCATGCCGTTGCGCCTTCGAGCTCCACGCGCCGGCCGGCGGTGGTCCCGGCGGCGCCGAGCGTGCGGAGCGCTTCGGTCACGGTGGCAAGAGTCTCGAGCGGCTGCGCGTGCAGCGACATCTTGCCCGTAATGGCGCGCCCGACGTCGAGCAGATCGTCCACCATCCGCGTCAGGTGCAACGACTGTCGCGCGATCACCTCCTGTGCGAACTGCCGATGCGTGTCGTCCGACGCCGCGTGCTGCAGCAGGTGCACCGCATTCGAGATCGATGCGAGCGGATTACGCAGCTCGTGACCGAGCATCGCGAGGAACTCGTCCTTCGCCCGGTTCGTCTCCGCGACCTCCGCAAGAGAGGCCTGGATGCTCGCGGCGCGCGCCGCGCCCTGCGCCTCGATCAGCGACAGCAGCAAAGTTTCAACGAGCACGAACAAGGTGATCGTGGTCACCGAGCCCACGAGCCAGCCTTTGTCCACGATACTGGCCGGGCTCGCGGCCTGCGCCGGGAACTCGGCCGCGATCATGGCGGCATAGTGCATGCCGGCGATCGCCAACCCCATTCCGACCGCGCCGAATGCGCGATGATAGCGACGCCAGCCGGATTGCCTCGACGAAGAGAACGCGATCCAGAGCGCCCCGAACGACGCGGCTACCGCGATCGCGAACGAGACGGCCACCCAAAACGGGTCGTAGCGGATCGCCGGCGTGATCTCGATTGCCGCCATGCCAACGTAGTGCATCGCGCAGATGCCGATTCCCATCGCGAAACCCGCGCCCACGAGCGCGGCGCGCCCCACGCGCTGGCGGCTCGCGATATGCAGGGCGAACGTCGACACCACGATCGCGATCGCCATGGAGAGCAGCGTGATCGTGACGTTGTAAGCGATGTCGATCGGCAGGCTGAGCGCCAGCATCCCGACGAAGTGCATCGACCAGATGCCGATCCCCATGGCGACGCCGCCGCCGACGAGCCAGGCGGGAGCAACTTGCCGAGTAGCCACGCGAATGCGAAGCGCGAGCGTGAGCGCAGTGTAGGACGCCAGGATGGCGACCAGGACGGAGAGGAGGACCAGCCAGTGGTGATAATGCTGGGACATGCCGTGTCGCCGAGCGTACTCCGTCCCGTCGATGCGAGCCACCGTACGACGACCGCCCCGCGATTATGTCGCGCGGACCGCTCTTCTGTCGCGCAATTGATGACGGTCGCGGTGTCGCCGTACCGGCCAACTCGCGGCCCCGGCTACGCCGCGAGCGCGCCGTACACGGTATGCGTCTTCGGCGATTGCACGCCGATGCCGGTGGCCGACACGACGCCTCCCAACCACCGTCGCGAACACGCTGAGCTCGAAGCGCAAGGCGATCGGCATCGTGGACGTGCACGGCGGCGGCGCGCCGGAGTCGCGATCTTGAACACCGACAAAACGAAGAACGTGATCGAGTGCGGGCAGGGCGCCGGGTTCTCGGGGATCGAGAACGCCCTGTTCCACCTCGATCACACGCGGATGCTGTACGGCGACGGCCAAGCGAAGATCGCCGCGATCGTGCAGGCCGTCAAGATGCGCTGAGCCGCCGCCCTCCAGGTTCCTCGTCGGATTGAGGGTTCGTGCTTGCGAACCCACGGCACCGGTCGGGTAACACGACATGGAAGGTCGCGCCGCGCGTAGCGTTCTTGGACACCCACAGGCGACCGCCGTGCGACTCGACGATCGACTTGCAGATAGCGAGCCCCATACCGGTCCCGCCGACCTTAGTCGTGTAGAAGGCGTCGAAAATGTGGCGCTCCGCGTCCGGCTCGATGCCGGGACCGGAGTCTTCGACGTCCACGCAAATCTGACCGTCGACGCAGTCGTTCCGGATCGTAAGCTTGCGCGGCCGTTCGTGTACGGTACGCATCGCCTCGACCGCGTTGAGTATCAAATTGACGAACACCTGCTCCAGCTGTGCCTTGTTCGCACGAATCCTCTGCGGCCGAGGGCCTGGATCCGTCTCGACGACGACGCCGTTCGCATGCAAATCGCCGTGCAGAAACACGAGCGCATGCGCGAGCACGTCGGCGATGTCGACGTCCGCCTGGTCACCGCCGTCGCGCTTCACGAGCGAGCGAATGCCGGCGAGCACCTCCGCCGCGCGCATGCCGTCGGCGACGATTTCCACCATGATCTCCCGCGCCTCCTCCACATTCGGCACCGCGCGCCCCAACTGGCGTATACCGGCACCGCCGTTCGCGACGATCGCGGCCAGCGGTTGCTTGATCTCGTGTGCGATCGAGGCGGCCATCGCATCCATTGTCATCAGCCGGTTTTCCGTCTCGCGTCGCGTCGCCGTTAGAGAATTCGCTAGTCGCGCGTACATCATCGTCGTCTGCGACAGCAACACGACCAGCACGAAGCTCGCCGATGCCAGCCCGTAAATGCGCCCCGCGTACCAGACCAGACTGAATCGCGTGGAAGTCGTGCTGAGCAGTATCGTTTCGATGAACCATGCCCAAAGGGCCACCAACAGCCAGACGTCGAGCACTGACCGCCGGCTCCGCCATAACAATACGATCGCGGTTGCGCTGATCGCGATGATGCCGACCGCTATGTAATGCCAGCTCCCGTTCGCGCGCTGGGCGTCCACCATGACCGTCGGCAGCAGGTACGCCCATCGCGTCGTGAGCCACGTGAGGCCCGCGACGACAAGCGCGGTGCCGCCGACGCCTGCGACAATTGCGGGCCTAACTCGGTCGAGCGGCAGCGACGCGACGCGATCCACCGGCCGCAGCAACACGTAGGCGAGCACAGCGGGCGGCAGCCCGAGATGCCAAAAAACATAGAGCCAGACGGTCGTTTGGAGGTTCGCGCCGAGCAACCCTGTCGGCGTAAACGCACCCGGGAACGTCAGCGCATGCGGGACAATGATCAAGCCCGTGAACAGGTAGCCGCACGCGAGCGCGAGCATGGCGCGCGACGGTGCCACCGCAAACTGTGCGAGCAGCAACGCCGCGGTGAGCGTGTCCGTGAGGAGTAGCGCGGTATCGACGATCGGAATGAACGCGGCGCTGTCGGCGAGCTGAACCTTCAGGAAGGGAGCGGCCACGCCGTACCCGACCAGCAGCGCTGCAGCCATCACGAGCGCGAGCTGTTCCTGCCGCGCCGTCGGCGGCGACGTCGAGAGAAGCACTGGCTGCGTCTCCAACAAGCCCAACTCCCATGCCGACTCAGTTCGTCCCGAGGCTAGGACCAACCGTAGCCGATAACTGCCGGACGACGGAAATGGTCGTGTGGGACCAAGGTCCAACTGGCGCCTGGCGGACGGCCGAGACTAGACTCGCCGCGCGTTGGTGTGCCAGCGTGGCAGTCTAGGGGGGAAGCGTGACGGGGCTGAGACGGCGGTTCGCCCTATCGCTCGGTGTTTGCCTCGGTGTCCACTCGGCGCCGGCCCCCGCTCAAGATCGCTCCTTGCAGGCGGAGCACGTGCGCGAGGAGATGTTGGTCACAGCACGTCGCCGTGAGGAGAGTGCGCGCGACGTTCCGCTGGCGCTCAGCACGCTCACTGCGGCGGACCTCGAGCAACGCAACGTCGAGAACATCGAGGATCTGCAGGTGCTGCTCCCGAACGTCGACATCCGCGGCGGCAACCTGTCACCGGGCAGCACGGGCCAATTCGCGATCCGCGGGATCCCCGGCGTGGCGCGCTACGTCGACGGCGTCGCCCACAGCGGGCCGGAGGGCGCTCTGGAGAACGTCATCGAGCTCGAGCGGATCGAGGTAGTGCGCGGGCCGCAAGGCACCCTCTTCGGTAAGAACGCCGTCGGCGGCGCGATTCAATACGTCACGCGGAAACCCGGCGCCGAGCTCGGCGCCAGACTCAAGCTCGCGATCGGGGATTTCCACCGCACGGACCTCGTCGCCAACGTCGACGTCCCGCTCGGTGGCAAAGTGCGCACCAAGCTCACGGCCGCGAGTCTCAGGCGTGACGGCTATGTCGATAGCGTGACGACCGACGAGAGCTACGGCGAGCAGAACCAGCGGCTCGTGCGCGCCATGGTCGACTGGCGCCCCAACCGCACGGTCGAGGCGTTGTTCACAGCCGAACGCACGCGTCAGGACGAGAATGCGCAGGCGAATGTGCTCTGGAACGTCTTCGAAGAGGCCGCCACACCGCGCGACTACAACGCCGCGGGCATACCGTTCTCGGACGAACTGTACGCCTTTGCTCAACGGCGCCAATACCAGACGGCGATCGACTACCGCGGGACCGGCAACAACGTCGAAACCGCATCGCTGACCGCGGACCTGCGTTGGCACGTGGCCGCCAATCTGACACTGCACTCGATCTCGAGCGGCCGTCGTCTCGACTGGGGCTCGTGGCAAGATTTCGACGGCACGCAGCTCGTGCAATACGAGCGCTGGAACTACGCTCGGATCGACGAGACCACGCAAGAGTTGCAGCTGACCGGTGAGCGCGAACGATGGGATTGGATTGCAGGCGTCTACTACTTCAGGCGCGAGCAGCTCGCGAAGCAATCGAACTGGCAACGATACGAGATCGTGCCGCAACGGCTCTTCCAAGATCTCGGGCGCACCGCGACAACCGACAACGCACTATTCGGGGAGGTCAGCTATGCGGCCACGAACCACTTCACGCTCACCCTCGGCGGCCGCCAATCGACGGAGGACTTCGAGTTCACGACCTACGATTCCGCAGAGCCGATGCCGCCACCGCACACGGCGTCGCGAAGTCTCGACGGCACCGTACAGCTTCGCGGCGGCAAGCCCCTCGAAGGCAACGATCGGTTCCAGCGCTTCACACCGCGTATGACCGCAAGCTATCGTGTCGGCGACGCGATCATGGCCTACGCGACGATCGCACAAGGATTCGACGGCGGCGGGATCAACACGCGCTACGATCCGACGCTGCCGAATGACGGCATCATTCCTTACGACAGCACTACGCTGACCAACCTCGAGCTCGGAATGCGCGCCACTCTCGCACGCGGCCGACTCCAGCTCGACGCGACGTGGTTCGACGGCGATTGGGAGAACATCCAGGTCGGCGAGGTGCTGACGCCTGGCACGCTCACGATCACGAACGCGGCCGAGGCGAAGATCCAAGGGCTCGAGGTGCAAGGCGTGCTCCGCGCGGGCGGCTTTGCCCTCAACTTCACGTTGGGCCTGCTTGACACGGGCTACACCGATATCGGCCGGGCGACCACGATCGCGATCGACACGCCCTTTCCGTTCGCGCCCAGGCACACCTACAGCGTGGGCGTGCAGCAGACCATACCGCTGCGCGGCGGCGCCGTACTCACCGGGCGTGTCGACTATGGGTGGATCGACGATGTCGAGACGATCCGGGACGCACGCTTCCAGGTCTCGGCGTTCGACAGCGCGTACGGCTTGCTGACGGCGCACGTCACGTACGCACCGGCGGCGGCCAGGTGGCAAGTCGCGGTGTTCGGCACGAACCTGACGAACGAGTACTACCGGCTCGGCGGCGTCGCCGCGTATGCCGCTGGGATCGACGTCGGCGTCGTCGCACGGCCTCGCGAGCTCGGCGCAGACTTCACGCTTCGCCTCTGAGGATGCGGACGCCCGGGCGCTGAGCGGGACGCGGGCCGCTCCCGTTGGATCGTCGACGCGATCGTCGAGAAACAACGCGCATGTTTGATCGCGACCTGCTACCAGCCCTCGTCGGGGCCGGGGACATCGCCCAAGAGCAATTCTATGTCCGCCTGATCGCGGAGCCGCTTACTCTTCCGCCGCGCCGGATCCGCAGGGGCGCGTTGCTTCATTGCGATCAGATCTTCCTTGCGGACAACCATGATGCTGGTTCCAGCAACGTCGATGCTCTCCGCCCGCTCGATCATCGCGTCGAAGTCCACGTCGAATGCGAGTTGCACCGGTTCGCCCGTGGCATGGCGAAAGTTGACGCTGTGCTCGAACTCGCCCGTCTTCGACGCGTTCTGTTTCTACGACTCCGACGTAGACAGCATAGGCTCGTCGGCCCGGGGGGCACGAATCAATAGGTCACCGTCACGGTCACGACATCGCTGTACTGGCCAACGCGCGGAACCGCCTGCGCGGGGAGAGTGCCGTAAACGGTGTGCTGCAAGACCGTTTGGATCCCGGCGCCCGTGGCGGCAACCGTGCCCGTGCCCGAGAGACCGTTCCCCCAAAGCTGGCTCCGTCCGCTGTCGCGGTACAGCCGATACGACAGCGTGTCGGTGCCGGCCGCGCGCGTGAGCTTGCGCAGCGCGACCGTAGCGCCGCTGCCCTGCCCGGCGTTCAGCGCGATCGAGTAGCTGACACCCTGCGTGCACGTCATCGAGATCGTGCCCGTGGCGTTGACGGGGGTCGACGCGAGGCCGAGGCCCGCCTGGCCGAAGTCGAGCGTGCTGGCCGAGACCGTGCAGTCCGGGTTGACCGTGGCGCTGACGCTGAACTCGAAGCGCGAGACGATCGTCATGGCGGAGTCGCACGCGGGCGGCGCGCCGTAGTAGCCGGCCGCGCGAACCGCGGCGTCGTTCGCATAGGTGAAGGTCGCGGAATAGGCTCCGGCCAGCGCGCCGTTTTGTACCGGAACCCTCGCGTAGTAGGGGACGCTGGCGGCGCCGTTGCCGTAGCTGATGGTGAGATCGACCGCCCTCGGCAGCCCGGCGCTGCTGAAGGCGCTGCCCCAGATCTGCGTGTAGCCCGAGTCCGTGTAGATGTTGTAGGCCAGCCTTTGAGCGCCCGGTCCCGCGAGATAGCGCGGATCCCAGCTCATGTCCACCGGCGCCCCCAATGCGATGCAGACGCGCACGTACGGCGTGCTCGCGCTGCTGCAGTTGATGTTCATCGTGCCGGTCACGCTGGTCGCGCCCTGCCCCACTCCATTCACGGTGCCGAACTGGATGTTGCTCATGGCGGCCGAGCAATAGAGAGACTGCGCCTCGGCGCTGCCGCCCGCGCAGAGCTGGGCGAAAGCGAGCAGCGCCAGCCACCGAACGCTCATGGCGGGGCGACGGTCGCACAGACGAACGGACCAAGCGTCTGCATGGCTTGCGCGTCGGCGAAGCCGACTTCGACCTCGCAGCGGCCGGCATCGGTTTCCGCGGACACGCGGTTGGACGGCCGCAGCGTCGGAAAGAACACCTGTCCGTCGTAGCCCATGAGCCCGGACTCGCTGGTGTCGAGCAGCGTGACGCGGGTACCGGGCGGCAACGGCGTCCGCTGCTCGTCGACCAATACGAGCGTGGCGCCCCGAAAGCGCTCGACCGGAAATTCGACGAGCACGCCGGACTGCTCGCGCGGGTTCGCCTGCAAGTGTTCGGCGGTCACGTTCACGTCGATCGGCAGGCTCAGAGGGTCTATTGCAATCTGACTGGTCCGATAGGAAGGCAGATCGGACACCAGCAAGTAGCCGTGCTCGTTGGTGCTACCGAGCAACCGGTTCTCGCGCAGCACGGGCACGTCCGCGAGGCCGTCCGTGGACACCAGCGCGAAGCCGTCGTAGATGGCGCGCGCCGCGAGCAGCTGGCGGCGCATGTAGACCAACGAGCCGCTGCCGTACAGCGACGCACCCGTGCGGTCGGTCTCGCCGGTGCCGGTTTGCTCGAGTAGCGCCGACCAGTCGCCGAAACGATTGCGATAGTCGAGGCGAGCGGAGTCACGGCGATAGCCGTCGTTGCCCTGCTCGGTGAACATACCCCAGCCGATGCCGCCGCGATCGTAGTCGACAGGCCGGTTCGTGCCGAGGATGGCGGTGCGCTCGGCACCGCTGCGGCTCACGCCGCTGTAGACGCTGCTGCGGCCGCCGAAGCCGACGCTCACAGCGACGTAGGCGCCGTCCGAGTCTTCGAGGTCGAGGTCGCGGAACGCGGTGACGAACGTGCTGATCCGCGAGCCGTACCACCCGGAGTTGTAGCCCAGCGCGACGATCCGCGAGCCGCCGAGCGGCGATCCTCGCTGGCGGGCGTAGTTGACCGACAGCGCGTGGCTCGCCACGAACACGAAATTCAGCCCCACGCGTGTGAGGCGCTGCGCGACCGGCACGCCCTCGAGGGTGCCGAGGTCGCGATAGTCGCCGTGAGTCTCCCGATCGTAGACGTCGAGGCTCCAGCGTCCGGCGATGTACTGGTAGCCCGTGCTGGTCTGCCGGCCGCGCGCCGGACCGTCGCCGTCGAAAGCGCTGACGGCGAACGCCGCGCTGACCACGCCGAAGCGGCCGAACCTAAGGAGACCGCCGACGCCGACGTTGTCGAGCTCAACGTTGCGCTCGGCGTGAGCCTCGAGCGTGAACCCGTCGCTCACGCCGTAGCGCAGCGACGCCACGGCTGCCGCGGTGCTCGCGTAGTCGGAGGAGTCCGATCCGTAGTTGTGTCGCGGATAGCCGAGCTCGAGCGCGTAGTCGCTGAGCCCCTTGCCGAGCAGCCGCGTGTCGACGTACAGCGGCTGGGTGGCGGTCACCTCGCGGCCGAGCGCGTCGCGATACACGATCGACACGGAACCGGCGCCGGTCAGCACCGGCGGATCGGCAATCACGAACGGCCCTGCCCTCGTCTCGCCGCTGAACTGCCGGATGCCGTTGACGTACAGATCGACCGTGGTCGGCACCACGGCGCTGCCGCCGAGCTCCGGCAGCGGAAAGGTCACGAGGTCGGGTCGCACGCCGAAGTTGCGCGCCACGCGCACGCCGCCGAGCCGCAGCGAACGCGTCCACGACAACCCCGAGCCGATGAAGTCGCCGACCGTGAAGGTTCGCGGCGGGTCGACCGAGGAACGCGTCCAGAACGTGTCGTTGCGAATGTACTCCGCATCGCCGGACTGGCGCGTCGTGTAACCCCGATTGACGAACAACCCGAGCGGCGAAAACACGCGCAGATCGCCATCGAGCGCGACGCTCTGGTTCCGGCGGTCGTACGTGCGGCTGAACTCGGCGCCGCTGTAGACGGGCATCGGCCCGTAACCCGCGTCGAAAAGCGGGCCATACAGCCGTGCCGGCCGCTGCGCCAGCGCGATACGGTTGTGCTGCAAGTGCATGGCGTAGTTCAAGACGACGCCGGTATCCGAACGCGGTGCCGCGGTCGACGGCCGGGAATAGCCGAGCCGCTGCGTGATCAGCCGCTCGTCGCTCACCTCGAGATCGAGGCGCTGGTCGAGGGGCCGATAGTCGTAGCGCAAGCCCGGAATTCTCTCGAGCGCGATGCTGCCGTCGGTGCCGAGCGGAAGATCGTCGCGCCGCACGCCGATCTCGGCGAGGTCATCGGCACCGACGAAGAGCATGCCCAGGCGCCGCTCCACGTGCACGATCAGCTCTTCATCGATGCCGTTCAAGAAAGCGTCGAGATAGAGCTGCTCCGCCGGCTCCGACGAGAGCTCGGGCGGCTCGGCGTCGGCCCTCGGCGGCGGCGCTCCGGCGAGCAGAGCCGCGATCACCAGGGCCTGTAGAACCGAAGGGCTCGCGGCGCGCACGCGGTTGTTCCGGGGACGCGCGGCACGGCGCTCGGCCGACGCCACTACAGCGCGACGACCAGCTCCTGGCCGTTGACGACGGCCCGAACGGATTGCGGTTGCCCCTGGTTCGGCGCGCGCGCGGGCAACCGGAGCCGCCACTGCCGGCTCTTGTCGGGCAGCACGTAACCGATCAGGCCGGCGCCGACGACGATCGAGGACCCGTCGGCGTACGCGAGCGAGACGTTGCTGACCTGTGCGTGCGCTTGGCCGCGGTTGGCCGCGTCGATGAGCAACTCGTCGCTGGCCATCTCGGCTTTGAGGGACAAGTTGGCCGTGTCTCTCGGCCTCGGCATAACGAACACCGGCACGGAGTACCGGAGCTGGATCGCCACGCCCGGAGTCGTTGCCGCCGCACGCTCGGCGATCTCGTCGACCAGCACCCGATAGGTCTCTTCGCGTTGTGCCAGGGCGGTCGCCACACGGACCAGCCGGATCACCTGACTCTGCCCCGCCGCAATCGTCATCATCGGCGGGCTCGCGGCAAGCGCCGTGGTTTGGTTGAGCTGATCCTCGTTCGAGCTCTGGTCCCACGCGAAGACGCGCACCTGGGCGGTGACGGGCGTATCGCCGCTATTGGTGACCGTGATGGCCGCCGCCGAAGCGCCGCGCGACAGCATGACCGTGGTCGGCTTCACGAGCAACGAAGCCGCCGGGGCGGCACCGTTCGCGACCAGCGCGAGCACCGCAAGGAAGAGTGTCTTCATCGTGTTTCTCCGGACGTTCACGCGGCGCGGCCGTCAGTAAGTGATCGTGGCAGTGACGTTGTTGAGGTAGGCGCCGATCGCGGGCGTGCTCTGCACCGGAATCTGACCGTAGACCGTCACGGTTTGGGCCGCCCCGCTGCCGGTGCCGCCGATAGTGTCGGTCGGCGCGGTGACTCCCCAGACCTGCGTTCGCGCGGCGTCGCGATAGAGCTGGAACGACAGTCGCGCGGCGCCGTTGCCCATCTTCCGGTCGGTCAGCACGGAGCCCGTCACGTCGCCGGCATCGAGACCGATGGTGTAGCTCGTCATCGGCGTGCACGTGATCGTCAGCGTGGACGTCGCATTGAAGACGGCCGTGACGGTTCCGACGTTGTTGAAATTCATACCCGAGGCGCCGATCGTGCAGTCGCTGATGATCGTCGCCTCGACCCTGAACGTAGCGGTTTTGGTAGCAGAG
>DASQOL010000039.1:0-19405 GCA_035644475.1 Gammaproteobacteria bacterium
TCCGCGCTGGCTCACGGAGCCGTTCCTCCGCGAATTCGTGCCGACGCCGAATCAGACGCTGCTCATCAACGAGATGGTCAACGACATCCGGCGCGTCTATACGGACGGCCGCGACCACGTGCCGGAGGCCGATCGCTATCCGCTCTGGAACGGCGACTCGGTCGGGTTCTGGGACGGGCAGAAGCTCGTGATCCACACGAATCAGCTGCGCAGCGGTCAGTACCAGCGCGCACAGCCCGAGTACTCGGAGCAGGTGGAGACCGTCGAGATCTGGCAGAAGGCTGACGACACCCACATCGTTGCGCACGTCTGGGTTTACGACCCGCCGTCGCTCAAGGAGCCGTGGTACGTGAAGCAGACCTACGCGAAGCTGTCCGACCCGGACAAGCTGCTGCGGATCCGCTACTGGGACTGCGGCGAGAACCAGAACAACGACGTGATCCAGACCGCGAACGGCTCGTCGCAGTTCCGCGATTTCTCTTTCACCAGCAGCGACGACAAGGCCGCCGCGCCCAAACCGAACGGAGCGCGGCCATGAGCGTAGTGACGCGGCGACCGCCGCGCGAGTCCGTGGCACCCGCGATGCTTGGCGGCAGGCAGATGTTATGCGCTGCCGCGTTGCTCGCGGCGGCACTCGGCGCGTGCACGCGCGGGCCCGAGCAGACTGAGAGCGCCGCGGCGCCGGCCGCGCGCACGCCGGGCGCCGCGCTCGTGCCGGCCGAGCGCGACGCACGCGTGGCCCTGGGCTTGCGGCACGGGAACGCCCAAGAGCTTTTCGAGTCGTTCCGGAATGCAACGGCGGGCGGCGCGTCGCTCGACTTGGCCGACATGCCGGACTGGACGGGCTTGTGGCAGCGCGTCGGGCCGCCGCTGTTCGATCCCGAGCAGAAGCCCGGCGAGCTGACCACCGCCAAGCTCAAGCCGGAGCCGCTCGCCGATCTGCAGCGCAGGCGCGAGCTCTCGGCCCAGGGCGTCGAGTACGATCCCCTCAGCAACTGTAGCGCGCCGGGATTTCCGCGCTGGCTCGCAATTCCGTTCCTGCGCGAGTTCATCGTCACGCCGACGCAGACGCTGTTGTTCTCCGAGACGATGAACAACCTGAGGCGCGTCTACACCGACGGCCGCGGCCATCCGCCGGCCGAGGATGCGTACCCGCTGCACTACGGCGACTCGATTGGCTTCTGGGCGGACCAGACGCTCGTGATCCACACGAACCAGGTCACGGCGGGGATCTTTCACCGCAACGACCCGATCTACTCCGACCAGCTCGAAGCCGTCGAGGTCTGGAACAAGAGCGCGCCCGATACGGTGACCGCCGACGTGTGGATCTACGATCCGGAGACGCTGCTCGAGCCGTGGTACGTGCAGCAGACCTACAAGCAGGTGCCGAATCCCGACGCCATTGTCCGCATCGCGTATTGGTATTGCGGCGAGAACCCGAACAACACCGTCGTCGAGACCGGCGAAGGCACGTCGCAGTTCAAGGACTTCACGTTCACCGACAAGGACGACGCCAAAAAATAGGGACAGGTTACTTTTTTCGCGCAGCGGCCTCGCCGGCAGCTTGGCGCGCAGGTTCGCGCGAAAAAGTAACATGTCCCTATTTTTCGTCTTGGGGCGTGCCGAAGTCGGCGGTCTGCGGGTTGTGGCCGCGGGTCACGAGCCAGTCGCGCAGGCCGGGGCCCGTACCCTGCGGCCATGGCTTGATCTTCTCGATGCGGATCTCGCGATAGTCGTCGAGCTCGTCGGCCGCGAGGCGGATCTCGCCGTGCGGCAGCAGCACGTGATAGACGAAGACGATCTGGTTGAACCGCGCGAACGGATAGAACCCCACGAACCCGCCTAGAGTCGCGTCGAGGCCGAGCTCCTCCTTGACCTCGCGCAGCGCGCAGTCCGCCGGCGACTCGCCGGTCTCCAAGAAGCCCGCCACGAGGCCGAACCAATGCGGGGGGCGGCCGAGGCCGTGCACGAGCACGACGCGGCCGGCGCGCTCGACGATCGCGCCGACGACGGGCACGGGGTTGCGCCAGTGCACGAAGTCGCACGCGGGACACGCGAGCCGCTCGAGGCCGCCGCGCAGGGCGCGCACGAGCGGCGTGCGGCACAGCGGGCAATACTGGAACTCCGTCGATGCCATCGGCCGAGAGTATATGCGCAGCGGCGTGCGGCGCGGCGCTTCGAGCCTTGCGACGCGCCGGCGGGATGGCGCGATCTGTCGTGGAGATGACAGTCCTCTCGCGAACGCGGTGCTATCTTCGAGCCGTGCGGCAACCGCCGCGTTCAAATCTAACTCGGGAGAGTCGGATGGACTCAAAGCGCTTTCTGCGTCTTGGCACGTTCCTCGTCGCGCTCGGATTGTTGTCGGTTGCTCGAGCGACGCTGGTGGGCTCGCCTGTTGGCCACGTGGTCAGCATCTCAAGCTACGCACAATACGGCGGCGTTCCCGGTGTCGGTACAGACGTGATTTTTTTGATGGAGGGGACCACTCCCGGCTGCGACGGATTCTGGTTAAGCCCTAACGATCCGGGTTACAAGCAGACCCTCGCGGTGCTGTTGATGCTCAAGGCCACCGGCGGACAGGCCATCGCGGGTGGCTACACCGAGGCGCCCTGGCCCGGAAGCAGCACCGGCAACTTCTGCAGAGTCTTCGGCTTGACGGCGCAGTAAACGCCGGGGGGAATCGCCTCTAGTCGGCTCGGCGCGACCCGCCGTCGCGTCTCCGAGGGACGGATGCGGATCGGTTCGCGCTCGGTCGTGCTGTTGTTGCTCGCGGCGGTGGCGCAATCGTCGATGGTTGCTCAGCCGTCGCGGTCTTCGTGCCGCCGCTGCCGGTGCATGAAGAGGGGGCCTCTGCGGCGGATTATATAAATGCGCGTTTGCGGATCATGAGTCCTCCTTCCTTGTCGTCGGCATCTCCCCCCGAGCCTGGATTCGTTCGAGCACCGCGGCGACGACCGCGTCGCAGCGCAGGCCGTCGAAGCGGAACGTGTCGCGCGCGGCGTTGTCGAGCTTGCGGTTCAGCGCCTCCTGCAGCAGCCGGCGCGCGCGGTGGAATCGGGTCTTCACCGTCGCCGGTTTGAGGTCGAGCAGCGCGGCGGTCTCGGCGATGCTGAGCTGCTCCACGCCGCGCAGCATGAACACGCTGCGAAATTCCTCCGGCAACCGGTCGATCGCGGCCTGGACGATGCGCAGCAGGTCGTTGCCGATCGCCGCGTTCTCGGGCTCGGCCGCGTCCCAGGCCGGCAACGTCAACACGTGATCGGGGTCGAGCACCGGCGCCGCGCGGCGGGTCCGCGCATACGCCTCGTTCATCGCGATGCGTGCGAGCCATGCGCGAAAGCCGGCCGGCCCCCGGAACTGGCTCAGGTGGTAATAAGCGCTCACGTAGGCGGCCTGCACCACGTCGCGGGCCTCGTCGTCGTCACGCACGATGCTGCGCGCGAGCCGGAAGAGCGTCCGGTTGTAGCGGCGCATGACGAGCTCGAAGAGCGGCGCGTGGCCGTCGAGCACGCGCGCGACGACCTCGGCGTCGGTGAGCCCCGCGGCTTGGTCGTCGAGATCCGCTAGCGCGGTTTTGGGCGGCGATTCTGACATGTGCAAGGGATGGTGAAAGGCCGCAAAAGGTTCCGCTTTTCTGCGAGACTATGCGGATCGCCGCAGCATTCTCGCCGATGATCGACCTCGACGCGTATTTCGGCCGTATCGCCTACCTGGGCTCGCGCGAGCCCACGCTCGAGACGCTCCGCGCGCTGCACTGGCATCATCCGCTCGCGATCCCATTCGAGACCCTCGACCCGTTGCTCGGCCGCCCGGTGCGCCTCGAGCTCGAGGTGCTCGAGCGCAAGCTGGTCGCGGAACGGCGCGGCGGCTACTGCTTCGAGCAGAATCTACTGTTCGGGCACGCGCTGCGCGCGCTCGGCTTCGCGGTGACCCAGCTCGCCGGCCGCGTCATTTGGCAGGCGGGCGATCACGAGCGGCGTGCTCGCACCCACATGTTGTTGCTCGTGCAGCTCGGAGAGGGGGCTTACGTCTGCGACGTGGGGTTCGGCGGCCTCACGCTCACGGCGCCGCTCAGACTCGAGCCCGACGTGGAGCAGCAGACGCCGCACGAGCCGTTTCGCGTGCGCCGCGAAGCCCGCGAGTACTCGGTCGAGGCGCGCGTCGGCGCGGAGTGGAGCACGCTCTACCGCTTCGACTTGCAAGAGCAGCGGCAAGTCGACATCGAGGTGCTGAACTACTACGTCTCGACGCACCCGGAGTCGCCGTTCCTCTCGCGCCTGATGGCGGCGCGGCCCACGTCCGACTGCCGCTTCGCGCTGCGCGACAACGTCTTCAGCGTGTACGGCGGGAACGGACGGCTCGAGCAGCACGAGCTCGGCAGCGCCGCCGAGCTCCGCGGCGCGCTTGCCCTGACGTTCGGGATCCAGCTGCCGGCGGACGAGCGGCTCGAGGCGGCGCTCGAACGCGTGGTCGCCTGACGGCGACGCCCGCTCAGCGCGCGGCCGGGCGCCGCAGCCGGTGCGAGAAGTAGCGCGTCTGCCCGGACTCGAAGCGGCGGTACGCGCGATAGCCCACGACACCGCCCCAGTCCTTGTATTGCTCGCGTAGCGAGCGGTCGGCCATCGCGTCGAATAGCGCTTCGCGCCGCGCGCTGTCGCGCTTCAGCGCGCGGAGCACGTTGGCGGTGATCTCGCGGCGCTCCAGCAGCTCGAAGCCGGCCGCGAGCAAGTCTTCGCTGCAATCGTCGTCGGCCCAGCAACCGTCGGTGTAGCAGAAATGGCCGCCGGGCCTGAGCACTCGGAACGCCTCGGCGAAGAACCGCGTGCGATCGTCGTAGAGGTGCGACGCCTCGATGTTGATGACGACGTCGAACGAGCCGTCGGGCAAGTCGAGATGCTCGGCGTTGCCGACGACGAAGTCGACGCCCGCTCGCGCCGCGCGCTCGCGCGCGAGCCGCACGTTCTCGTTCGAGAGATCCACGCCGACCAGGCGCTGCGGACGATACGCGCGGCTCACGAAGCTCGCGCCGCCGCCGCGGCCGCAGCTCACCTCGAGCACCGCGCTGTCGGCGAGCGGCGTTCCGCACACCGTGTGCTCGTAGAGCCGCAGGCAATAGAACTCGGGATCGTCGGCCGGAACCGCGCTGTTCTCGGGCTCGCTGCTGAATCCGTAGTTCAGCACCGTGAATTCGGGGACGCTGTGCGCGGCCCGATCGTAGTAGGCCTGGGTCCCGGGACTCTTCGACGCTTGTTGTTGTGTCATCGTCGTCGCCTCCGTTGCCGGATGTTACTCGCGTAGGGGAGCGCTGGCGATCACACGGGACGAACGAGCATGTTCATGCCGTAGCGCGGATACATGGTCGTGCCGGCCGCCCCTTCTACTCGCTGGCCCGGCGCGAGATCGAGCTCGTAGCGCTGCGCGAGGCACGCCACCGCGAGCTTGAGCTCGACGATCGCCGCCGTTCCGCCGATGCAGTTGCGATGCCCCGCGGCGAACGGGATGAAGGCGAAGCGTGGGCGGCGGTCGTTCTCCTCCGGCGCGAAGCGGTTCGGGTCGAACGCTTCCGGGTCGGGCCAGTACCCGGCCAGCCGATGCGTCGCGTAGAGCGACACGTAGATCGTCGCGCCGGCCGGAACCGAGTAGCCGCCGAGCGTGTCGTCCTCGAGCGCGACGCGCGAGATCGAATGAATCGGCGAGTAGAGCCGCAGCGTCTCGTTGATGACTTGCTCGGTGTAGTGCAGCTCGTCGAGATCGTTCATCGCGGGCGGCCGTTTGCCGAGCACGCGGTTCACCTCGGCTTGGAGCTTCGCGCGCACGTCGGTGTGTTGCGAGAGCAGATAGTGAATCCACGAGAGCGAAGTCGCGCTCGTTTCGTGCCCCGCGAAGAACAGCGTGAGGATCTGGTCGCGGAGCGAACGATCGTCGCATTCCGCACCCTGCTCACGGCTCGAGCGCACGAGCAGTCCTGCGAGGCCGGCATCCGCGAAATCGGTCAACCGCTGCGCGGCGAGGTACGAGTAGATGGATGCGTCGATGTCGCCAATCGCGGCTTCCAGGCGCGGTGTCCAGCCCTTCGACTTGCGCAGCAGCACCCGGAGCGGACTGCGCGGCGGCTGCGGCCAGCCACTCTTTACGCGGACCGCCGCGTCGCAAAACCGATCCGCGATCGAGCGGAAGCCCGGTCCCATGAGGTAGTAGCCCGCGAGCAGTTGCGAAAGCCTCAGGAATTGCCCGTCGACGTCGCAGACGCCGCGCTGCGCGGCGGTCGCCCGCCAGCCGTCGAGGAATTCGGCCGTGAGCTCCGCCATCCAGCCGACCTGCGCCGCGACGTAGTCGGGCTTGAACGCCGGTTGCGCCATCAGCCGTTGGCGCTTCCACGGCTCGCCTTCGTTCAGCAGCAGGCCCGCGCCGAACAGCTCGACGGCGGCCCGATAGCGGATGTTCTTGCGGTATTTCACGCGCTTCGTGACGAGCAGCTCGTAGAGCAGCTCGGGGTCCGACACGAGGTACGCGTCCCGACCCATGAGCGGCACGCGAGCGATGCCGCCGTAGGTGTTCGCGATGCCGCTCCAGAACCGCATCGGATTGCGGAGCAGGCCGCCGAGACAGCCGAAGTAGGGCCAGCCGCGCGGCCCCGGGGGCGCGCCGCGAACCGCGGCGGCGGTCGTCGCGCTCAACGCGCGGCGCCGGGCGTGTCGAAGAGCAGCTCGCTACGCGCAGGCGCGCAAGGTGGCGCCGCGCACGGCCGTGCGCATGAAGACGATGCCATCCCGATTCCCCCCCGAAGAGCCCGTTCTTGTTCTTGTAAGACGCCGCCTTTCAACATAGGCGGTCGCTTTCCTCCGTTCTAGTCGGACGATTGCGCGGTGTCAAGCCGCCTGCGGGGGCGGCGCACGATCCGGTGGCTATACTGGCGGCTCGTTTAGGTTGGATGGATTCGAATGATCATCGACTGTCACGGGCATTACACGACCACTCCGAAGGAGCTTGGCGAATACAGGGACCGGCAGAAGGCGGACCTCAAGAAGAATCCGCAGCATCGGGCGGAGAAGGGCACGCTCGCGATCGGCGACGATCAGCTTCGCGAGAGCGTCGAGGGCGCGCAGCTCAAGCTCCAGCGCGAGCGCGGCACGGACGTCACGATCTTCAGCCCGCGCGCGAGCTGGATGGGTCATCACATCGGCAACGCGTCGACCAGCATGGCCTGGACCGAGCACTGCAACGACTTGATCTATCGTCTCACGAAGCTCTATCCGAAGAACTTCGTCGGCGTCGCGCAGCTGCCGCAGTCGCCCGGCGCGCCGATCGACTCGTCGGTGCACGAGCTCGTGCGTTGCGTCGAGCAGCTCGGCTTCGTCGGCTGCAACTTGAATCCCGACACGAGCGGCGGCTTCTTCAACGGGCCGAGCCTGGCCGACAAATATTGGTATCCGCTCTACGAGAAGATGTGCGAGCTCGGAGTGCCCGCGATGGTCCACGTGAGCGAGGCCTGCAACACGCCGTACTTCCAGACCACGGGGTCGTACTACCTGGCGGCCGACACGGTCGCGTTCATGCAGCTGATGACGTCGGACCTGTTCAAGGACTTCCCCGATTTGAAGCTCATCATTCCGCACGGCGGCGGCGCCGTGCCCTATCACTGGGGCCGCTTTCGCGGCCTCGCCGACATGCTCAAGCGGCCGCCGCTCACGGAGTCGGTGCTCGAGAACGTCTATTTCGATACCTGCGTCTATCACCAGCCGGGCATCGACCTGCTGCTCGAGGTGATCCCGATCGACAACATCTTGTTCGCGTCGGAGATGGTGGGTGCCGTGCGCGGTATCGACCCCGAGACCGGCCACTACTTCGACGACACGAAGCGCTATATCGACGGCAGCAAGAAGCTCACGGCGGCGCAGCGCGGGCAGATTTTCGAGGGCAACATCCGCAAGGTGTTCAAGCGCTTTCCGGCGTCGCTCTGAGCCGCCGCCACTCCTCGCGCGTCTGGCCCCAGACCTCGCGAGCGGACGCGGCGAGCGGCGGCGCTATACTCCGCAACGTGGCGCGCGGCCGCAAGATCCCGCGAGGAGGGCGTAGCTGAAAACGAGCGAGACTCCGGTGCTGATCGTGGGCGGGGGCGCTGCGGGAACGATGTTGACGCTCGAGCTCGCGCGCCGCGGCATCAGCGCGCGCACCGTCGACCGTCTGCCGCAGGCCGGTGCGGAGTCGCGCGCGATCACCGTGCACGCGCGCACGCTCGAGATGCTCGAGCGCGTCGACAAGAAGCTCGCGGCGCGTTACCTCGAGTGGGGGATCCACAACAAGGGTTACGTGCTGCACTTCGTCGATGCCAACGGCAAGCGCAGCGAGGTGCGGCCGGGGCTCGACTTCACGACGCTCGACTGCCGCTATCCATACCTCCTCGTGCACGGTCAAGCCGACACCGAGAATCACGTCCGCAATTACACCCGCGAGGAATTCGGCGTCGCGACCGAGTGGGGCACGCAGTGCATCGGCGTGACCCAGGACGCCGACGGAGTCACCGCGACGCTCGCGCACCTCGACCGCGGCGGCGAGCAGGAGACCGTGCGCTGCCGCTACCTCGTTGCCTGCGACGGCATCAACTCGCGCGTGCGCGGCTGGCTCGGTCTCGAGCAGACCGAGAGCAACTACTCGGGTACCGTGCTGCAGAACCTCGACGCATTCCTGAACGGATTTCCGGACGACCCCGAGTTCATCCACTACTGCGCCGGCACCGACCACTTCGTCATGGTCGCCGCGTTGCCGGGCGGCTTCTATCGGATGCTCATGAGCGACCGCGGCGAATCCGCGGCGCCGAACGTCTCGCCCGAGCAAGGCTTCATGCGGATCATCGACAAGCACTTCGACGGCGTGACGCTCGGCAAGACCGTGTGGTATTCGAAGTGGCAAAGTTTCGTGCGGCTCGCGCACGACTACCGCGAGGGCAACGTGTTCCTCGCGGGCGACTCGGCGCACGTCCACTCGACCACCGGCGGGCAGGGCATGAACTGCTGCATGCAGGACGCGTACAACCTGGGGTGGAAGCTCGCGCTCGTCGTCGACGGCCTCGCGAAGCCTGCGCTGCTCGAGACCTACGTCACCGAGCGCCGGCCGATCGCGGAGCAGGTGATCTGGGCCGCGTCGTCTCTGCACGAGATCTTCATGGCCCACGGCAAGGACATCGCCGAGCGTGCGAAGAAGATGAGCGATCGCGCATTCCTCGACCAAGTGATCGGCCGCTGCTCGGGAATCTCCTACACATACCGCGACTACGTGCCGAAGGCTGAGGCCCTCGCCGAGCTGCCGGGTCCCGCGATCGGCGATCGCGCGCCCGACGTGGACCTCGGCAAGGGCGCCGCGCTGTTCGATCTCACGCGGCACACGCGCTTCACGCTGCTCGGCCTCCCGGCCGGAGAGCGCGCCTCCGCCGAGCTCGAGGCGGCGCTGCGTTCGTTGCACGCGCGCTTCGGCCGCGTGCTCGAGAGGCAGGTGGTTCCGCCGTCCCCGGCGCTCGCGCGCCGCTACGGCGAGAGCGCGCGCGATCGGCTCTACCTGCTGCGCCCGGACGGCTACGTCGGGTTCCGCTGCCTCGCGAGCGAGACGCCGCGGCTCGAGGCGCACCTCGCGGAGATGCTCACGCTTTGATCGCGTGCGCGCGGCGCTCCTTGTCAAGCCTGGAAGTTCGGCCGAGGGCTGTTTATCGTTAGCGGCCATTCCGGGTTGGGCGGCAGCGAAAGGTAGCGCGAATGGATTTTCTGTATTTTCTCGGTCGTTTTCATGTCCTCGTGCTCCACTTGCCGATCGGCATCGCGGTCGCGCTGTTCGCGCTCGAGTGGGCCTCGCGCAAGGACAGATACCGGTACCTGGCGGTGGCTTCGCCGTTTCTCTGGGGCGCGATGGCCATCTCGGCGCTCGCGACGGCATGCCTGGGGTATCTCCATTTCTCCGAGGGCGGGTTCGTCGGCGACTCGGCAAGCCAACACCGGACTTTCGGCACGCTCGTGGCGCTGGTCGCGGCGCTCGTGGCGTTCCTTCGCACGAGCGGCTTCGCCGAGAGCTACAAGCCCGTGTTTTTTCCGGCGTCGATCGTGCTGCTCCTGCTCGTGACGATCACGGGTCACTTCGGCGGCAACCTCACGCACGGCTCGAGCTACCTCGTGGAGTACGCGCCGCAGCCGCTGCGCTCGCTCGCGGGCCTCGCTCCGCGGCGCAAGATCGCGAGCGTCTCGACCGCCGATCCGTTCGCGGACGTGGTCGGGCCCATGTTCGTGAACCGGTGCGGCAGCTGCCACAGCGCGGACAAGCAGGAGAACGACCTGAACTTGTCTACTTATGAATCCGCGATGCGCGGCAGCGAGAACGGTAAGGTCATCGTGCCGCGCGACACGCAGATGAGCGAGCTGTTCCGCCGCATCTCGCTCGACCCGAAGGACGACGAGTTCATGCCGGCAGAGGGCAAGACGCCGTTGACGGCGCGGCAAGTCGACATCATCCGCTGGTGGATCGGCGCCGGCGCGCCGAACGGCGTCGCGATCGGCACGCTCGAAGTGCCGGCGGACGTGCGCGAAGAGCTGTCGGCGGAGCTCGGCGTCGCGTTCTAACGCTCGCGTTTCCCGCGGACACCCGACGAGGGGAGGGCGAGTCCGCCGCAGGTTTTGTCTGCGCTTCGGCTGGTTTTGTTAGTATCTCGCGCATGAGATCGCCCGCCGATTCGGCAACGAACCGATCCGCCGATCCGAACCCCGCGCGGCGCTTGCCAGAGTCCCGGCGATTCGAGCCGCAGCCGCCTCCGCGATGACCATCGCGCGAGTCGAAGGCGTCCCGCCGACGCAGCGCTATCCGATGCTTCCGGCGGGCGGTGCGTTTCTCGTCTGCGTGGGTCTCGGTCTGATCGGCGGGATCGCGTTCAGCGGCGCCGCGCCCGTCAACTTCAAGGTGTTCTTGCCGATGGCGATCTCGTTCGGCCCGCGCTTCGCGGTGCTCGGTCTCGCTTGCATTCTCAACGCCGCGCTCGGCTTGCTCGCGGCGTCCATTCCGTACGAAGTTTTCGGCTTGGTCGACGGCGCGCTCAAGCTCGGCTTCGGCGCGTGGTCCTTGGCGAGCTCCTTTAGATAGGCCGTGTCGGCGCCGTAGTCACAGGTTGCCGGATTCTAGCGTTCGCCGCCGCACGGCTCCGTGCACTCCCCGCGAGCACGCGGCGGACGAGCGTGCACAAACAACGGGCACTTCGCCCGCCGCGAGCTGCGCGCGGGGGCGCGCGCCAAGGCTCCGCGGGCCTGGCATGGAAGCTGCAGCTCGGCAGCAGACGCCGGAGAGCGACCCCGTGGTGGTGTTCAACGAGTTCAAGCATCGCGACGAGGCCGTCGGCGCGCTCGCGCGCCGGATCGGCGAGCGGTTGCGTTTTGCGGTCTACCGGCGCGCGACGGCGTCGATGATCGTGAGCGGCGGCGCGTCGCCGCGCGACCTGTTCCGCGCGCTCAAGTTGACGCCCGTGCCGTGGTATCTCGTGACGATCGTGCCGAGCGACGAGGGTTGGGTGCCCGTGGACGACGACGACAGTAGCGAGGGACTGTTCCGCCGCGAGCTCCTGTCGGGCGAACCGGGCTTCGCCACGTTCGTGAGCCTCTACCGGCGCGACTGCGCGGCCGTCGATTCGCTGCCGGCGCTGTGCGCCTCGCTCGCCTCCGTGCGCCGGCCGTTCGACGCCGTCGTGCTCGGCATGGGGACCGACGGCCACATGGCGTCGCTGTTTCCCGATTCCCCCGACATCGGCGAGGCGTTGCACAGCGACGCGGAATTCGTCGTGCAGCGCGTGCCGCGGCTCAAGCACGCGCGTGTGAGCCTTACGCCGCGCTCGCTGCTCGACGCACACGAGGTGAGCCTGGTGTTTTTCGGCGCGACCAAGCGCGGGGTCTACGAGCAGTCGCTCGCTCCGGGGCCGATCGAGGAGTGTCCGGTGCGCGCGCTGGTGCGCCAGGAGCGCGTGCCGGTGAACGTCTACTGGGCGCCGTGAGGGCCGCTGGCTTGCACGCGACGGTCGCAGCCGTCACCGAGCGCATCGCCGAGCGCAGCGTGACGACTCGCGCCGCGTATCTCGAGCGCATCGACGCCGCACGCGCGGCCGGCCCGCGGCGCGCGCAACTGTCCTGCGGCAACCTCGCGCACGGCTTCGCGGCCTGCGCGCTGCACGAGAAGAAGGCGCTCGCGGCCCGCGAGCGGCCAAACGTCGCGATCGTCTCCGCTTACAACGACATGCTGTCGGCGCACCAGCCGTTCGAGACCTATCCTGCCGCGATCAAGCAGGCTGCGTGGGAGGCGGGCGGCGTCGCGCAAGTCGCGGGCGGCGTGCCCGCGATGTGCGACGGAGTCACGCAGGGCCGGCCGGGCATGGAGCTGTCGCTGTTCAGTCGCGACGTGATCGCGCTCGCGACGGCGGTGGCCTTGTCGCACGACATGTTCGACGGCGCGCTCTGTCTCGGCGTCTGCGACAAGATCGTGCCGGGGCTCCTGATCGGCGCGCTCGCGTTCGGTCATCTGCCGGTGTTGTTCGTTCCGGCGGGGCCGATGCCGTCGGGCCTTGGCAACAAGGAGAAGGCGCGCGTCCGCCAGCTCTACGCCGAGCGCAAGATCGATCGCGCCGAGCTGCTCGAGACCGAGTCGAAGTCGTATCACACCGCGGGCACCTGCACCTTCTACGGCACGGCGAACAGCAATCAGCTCGTGCTCGAGTTCATGGGATTGCAGCTGCCGGGCACGTCGTTCGTGAACCCGGGCACGCCGCTGCGCGCGGCGCTGACGAAGGCGGCCGCGCGGCGCGTCGTGGAGCTCGCGGCAGAGAAGTCACTCGTACCGTTCGGGCGGATCGTGGACGCGAAGGCGATCGTCAACGGCATCGTCGGGTTGCTCGCCTCGGGCGGGTCGACCAACCACACGATCCACCTCGTGGCGATCGCCAAGGCCGCGGGCCTGCGGGTGGACTGGGACGACTTCGCCGCGCTGTCGTCGGTGGTGCCGCTGCTCGCGCGCGTCTATCCGAACGGCGGCGCCGACGTGAACGCGCTGCAGGCGGCCGGCGGGATCCCGCTGCTGATTCGCGAGCTGCTGCGCGCCGGGTTGCTGCACGCCGACGTCGACACGGTCTGCGGACACGGTCTCGCGCGCTACACGCAGGCGCCGTGCCTCGCGGGCGACGGCGTCGGCTGGCACGACGGCGCAACCGCGAGCCTCGATCGCGACGTGCTGCGCGGCGTCGACGACCCGTTCGATGCGACCGGCGGCATCAAGGTGCTCGACGGCAATCTCGGCAGGGCTATCATCAAGGTCTCGGCCGTGAAGCCGGAGCACCGCGCGATCGAAGCGCCGGCGCGGGTGTTCTCCAGCCAGGAGGCCGTCATCCGGGAGTTCCAATCGGGCGCGCTCGATAGGGACGTCATCGTGATCGTCACCCACCAGGGCCCGCGCGCGAACGGCATGCCGGAGCTGCACCGGCTCACGCCGCCGCTCGGCGTGCTCCAGGACCGCGGCTTTCGCGTCGCGCTCGTCACCGACGGCCGAATGTCAGGCGCGTCGGGTAAGGTTCCGGCGGCGATTCAGGTGACGCCCGAGGCGAAGCTCGGCGGTGCGCTCGCGCGCGTGCGCGACGGCGACATCGTGAGGCTCGACGCCGACACGGGCTCGCTCGACGCGCTCGTGAGCGGCGAGACGCTGCGCGCGCGCACGCTGCGCGAGCCGCTCGACGCCGACGAGGCCGAGTACGGTTGCGGCCGCGAGCTGTTCGCGGCGTTTCGGCAGCTCGTCGGAACCGCGGAGAGCGGCGCGTCGCCGCTCCAGTGATGAGGAGACCAGAAGACATGGATGCTGCCCCCGAATGGGCGACCGATCTCACCGACATCGGCGTCGTGCTGAACCTGTCGCCCGTAATCCCGGTCGTGACGATCAACCGGCCTGCGGACGCGTTGCCGCTCGCCGAGGCGTTGCTCGCAGGCGGCGTGGCCGTGATCGAGGTCACGCTGCGCTCCGGCGCGGCGCTCGCCGCGATCGAGGCGATCCGGCGCGGCTGCCCCGACATGTGCGTGGGCGCGGGCACGCTGTGGACGGCGGAGCAGGCGCTGCAGGCCGCCGGGGCCGGGGCGGAGTTCATCGTGTCGCCCGGCGTGGCCGACGCCGTGCAGGACGTCGCCGCGAGCCAGCGGCTGCCGTATCTGCCGGGCGCGCAAACCGCTAGCGAGATCGCCCATCTCGTGCGCCGCGGCGTGCGCGCCGTGAAGTTCTTCCCGGCCGCTCCGGCCGGCGGGCCGCCGGCGCTCGCTGCGCTCGGGGCGGTGTTTCCGGATCTCAAGTTCTGCCCCACCGGCGGCATCAGCGAGTCGACCGCGCCCAAGTACCTCGAGCTCGCGAGCGTGCCGTGCGTGGGGGGCAGCTGGCTCGCCGCGGGCACGCTCCTCGAGAATCGGGATTGGTCCGCGATCAGCGCGGCGGCGTCGCGCGCCGCGGCGCTGTCTCCGCGCCGTTGACCCTCATGCCGTCAATCATTAGCGGCTGAACGATGCTCGCGCCGCGCGACAGTCACTTGGACAAGGCCTGGAACGTCGTATTCCAGTTGCTGCACGGCCGGCTCACGCTCGACGACCTCGCGAAGCAGGTGGCCGACGCGAGCCTGCCGGCGCTGCAGGCCCGCGTCGACGGACTGCTGCGCCAGCTCACGCTCCACAAGGAGCAAGACAACGAGGCGCGGCTGCGCACGCTCTTCGTCGACCTCGCGCACGATGGCGGCAAGCGCGTCGAGTTCGGCCGCTTCGGGGAGCTGCTCGGCACGGAGCTCGCCGGTATCGTGTTCACGGCTCACCCCACGTTCTCGCTGTCGGCCGACGCGTACGCCGCCGCGCTCGAGCTCATGCGCCAGGGCGCCGTGAGCGCGCGGCCCCACGGGGCGAACGGCTCGGCCGCCCGCGGCATCGCAGTGCGTCGCCACGCGCCGCCGACGCTGCAGGACGAGCTCGAGCTCTCGACGGTAGCGATCCGCCATCTGCGCAAGGCGATCCGGCGGCTGCTGCGCGTCGCGGTCGACGTCGCCGCCGAGCTCTACCCGCGCGACTATCGCGCGCTCCGTCCGCAGCTCGTGACGGTCGCGACGTGGGTGGGGTTCGACCTCGACGGCCGCACCGACATCGGCTGGAGCAAGAGCCTGAGCTGCCGGTATCAGCTCGCTCTCTCAGGTCTCGCCGAGCTCGGCGCGAGCCTCGCGGAGCTCCGCGAGACGCATTCCGACTATTCGCCCGCGGTCGCAGACGCCTTCCACACGATTGCGCGCAGCCTCGCGGCGTTCGCCGAGTGCTTCGAGATCGGCTTGGACGCGCTCGGCCGCGAAGCCGAAGACAGCACGCGGCTCGGCAAGCTCAACCGGCTCGCGCTCGAGAAGCGCCCGTTGAAGCAGGACGCGATCGGCGCGATCGACGGCGCGCTCGAGGCGCTGCTCGAGGCCGCGCCAACCGACGCGCTCGCGAAGGACGTGATCGTGTTTCGCGCGGAGTGGCAGTCGGTGGGCCTCGGGCTCGCGCGGCTGCACTTCAGGCTGAACTCCGCTCAGCTCCACAATGCGATCAGGCCCGACATCGCGTTGTCGGCTCAGCCGGGTCAGAGCCAGTCGCGCCGCCACTTTCTCGCCGAGGTCACGCGGCTGCTCGATGGCGTGACCCCGGTGAACGTGCACTACGGCACGGTCGCGCGCGAGCAAACCACGGCGAAGCGCGTGTTCATGCTGGTGGCGCAATTCCAGAAGCACTTCGACGGCCGCACGCCGATGCGGCTCCTGATTGCGGAGTCCGACACGCCGTTCACGCTGCTGGCGGCGTTGTATTACGCGCGGCTCTTCGGCGCGGAGAAGCATGTCGAGATCTCGCCGCTGTTCGAGACGGCCGACGGGTTGCACCACGGCGACCGGGTGATCGCCGAGGTGCTGGACAATCCGCATTTCGTGCACTACATCCGCTTGCAGAAGCGGTTCTGCGTGCAGCTCGGCTTCTCGGACTCGGGCCGCTATATCGGTCAGCCCGCCGCGTCGCTCGCGATCGAGCGGTTCAAGCTGCGGCTGATCCGGCTCTGGCAGGCGCGCGGCTTCGGCGACGTGCAGCTATTGTTCTTCGACACCCATGGCGAATCGATCGGCCGCGGCGCGCATCCGCGGAGTCTCGCCGACCGGTTCCTCTACACGCACTCGCGCGAGGTGCGGCAACGGCTCGCGGAGCTGCCCGCGCCGCACAAGCACGAGGTGAGCTTCCAGGGCGGCGAGGGGTATCTCTGGTTCGCGTCGGAGCGCACGTCGTTCGCCGTGCTCACCGACCTCGTGAGCGCGCGGTTAGGCCGCATCGAGTCGCGCGCCGACGCGCTCTACACGCACACCGGTTGGGCGCTCGATTTCTTTCTCACGCTCAAGGATTATCAGGAACGGCTCACGCGGCACCGCGGTTATCTTGCGCTCGTGAACACATTCGGCCGCAATCTGCTCTATCCCACGGGCTCGCGCGCGATGCAGCGTCAGTCGGGCGGACGCACGTCGCCGTCCATGGAGAGCATCGCCGAGATGCGCGCGATCCCGAACAACGCCATCCTGCATCAGCTCGGCTATCTCGTGAACAGCTTCGCGGGCGTCGGCCGCGCGGCCGATCAGTCGCCCGAAACGTTTCTCGCGGTGCTCGACGATTCCGATCGGCTCGAGCGCGTGCTGTCGCTCGCGCTCGCCGCGCGCGAGCGCTCCGACGTTGCGATGTTCGAAGCGTACGTGCAGCTCTTGAACGCGAACTATTGGCTCGACCGCACGAGCCAGTCGCTCGACCGGCAATGGAACCGCGTGCTGCGGCGGATTTCGCGCGTGCTCGAGGACACGTTTCAATACGACGCGATCGCGGGTTTCGTGCGGCGGCTGCGGCGCGACGCGGCGGATCTCGACGACGTGCTCGAGCGGCGCAACGCCGGCGGGTCGTGGTCGTCGGCCGACGCGCTCGCGCGACTACACACGCTGCGGCTGGCGCTGATCCAACTGATCTATCTCAAGGCAATGGAGATTCCGCAGTTCAGCTCGCGGCTCGAGGTTTCGCTCGCCACGCTCGTGGAGCGGCTGCTGCACCTGGACGTGCCGGACACGATCGAGACGTTGCGCAAGATCTTTCCCGCGGCTCCGCCGTCGGACGACACCGATGTCTACGCGGAGCGCGACACGTACGTGCGCGCGAGCCCGTCGGGCTACGCGGCGGAGCACGCGCAGATCTTCGATCCGGTGGAGCGCGCCTACGGGCTGATCCTCGAGCTCTCCGCCCTGATCGCACTGCACGTCGGCGCGTACGGCTGAGCGCGTCCGGTCGCGCGGCGCTCACTCAACGAAGACGATCAGCGCGGTGACTGACACCCCCGTGGTGTCAGCTACCCACGACGTTGGGATCGCGCCAGGCGCGCTCGAACGGCAGCCGCCAAGCCCGCGGTGCGATCAGCTGATGGATCGCGTTCGGCCCCCACGAGCCGGGCGCGTAGAAGCGCACGGGCGGCGGTGACTCGAGCAGCGGCGCCGACACTTCCCAGAGCCTCTCGATGCCCTCGGCCGTCGTGAACAGCGTGCGGTCGCCGCGCATCGCGTCCAAGATCAGCCGCTCGTAAGCCTCGAGCACGTCGCCGATCGAATGGGTGTCGCGCATCGCGAACTGCAAGCTGAGCTTGTCGAGGTGCATGCCGGGGCCCGGCCGTTTCCCGTAGAACGACAGCGACATTTTCGACGCGTCCGCCAGGTCGAACGTCAAGTGGTCCGGCCCCTGCGCGCCGACGCCGGAATTCGCCGGGAACATGCTCTTCGGCGGCTCGCGGAACGCGATCGAGATGATGCGTTGGCCTTCCGCGAGCTTCTTGCCGGTGCGCAGATAAAACGGCACGCCGGCCCAACGCCAGTTGTCGATCGTGCACTTGAGCGCGATGAAGGTCTCCGTCTCCGAGTCAAAGCTCGCGCCTTCCTCGGTGCGGTAACCGATGTACTGACCGCGAATCACTTCGGCGGGCTCGATCGGCAGCATGCTGCGGAACACCTTGTTCTTCTCCTCGCCGATCGGCGTCGGCGCGAGCGACGTCGGCGCCTCCATCGCGACGAACGCGAGGATCTGGAACAGATGTGTGACGACCATGTCGCGAAACGCGCCGATCGTCTCGTAGAAGCTGATGCGCTTGCCTAAGCCCAGCGTTTCCGGAACGTCGATCTGGATGTGATCGATGTGGTTGCGGTTCCAGATCGGCTCGAAGAGGCCGTTCGCGAATCGAAACGCGAGGATGTTCTGCGCCGGTTCCTTGCCGAGGAAGTGGTCGATCCGAAAGATCTGCTCCTCGTCGAACACGCGGTGCAGATCCTTGTTCAAGGACTGCGCGGTCGCGAGATCGGTGCCGAAGGGCTTCTCCATCACGACCCGCGACCGTTCGACGAGCTTCGCCGCGCCGAGCATCTCGACCGCGGAGAGGGCCGCGCTCGGCGGCACGCTCAAGTAGTGCAGCCGCCGGCATTCCGCGCCGAACGACGCTTCGGCCCGTGCAACTGCGGCGGCCAAGACCTCGGCGCCGGCGCCGAGTGGCACGTAGTCGAGGGTGGGTGCGAACGCGTCCCAGTCCGCCGAGTTGAGCTTGCGGGCGAAGAATTCGGCGATTGCGCCGCGCGCGACCTCCCGGAAGCCGTCGGCGTCGAGGTCGTCGAGCGACACGCCGATGATTCGGCACCCCGGGATGAAGCCGGCCGTCGCAAGATGGAACAGGCCCGGCAGCAACTTGCGTCGGGCGAGGTCGCCGGTGGCCCCGACGAGCACCACGACTTGTGGAAAACGGGGTCCGACGCCCGGGGGAACTTTGGCCACGATCGAATCGTGGCACAGGCCCGGCCGGGAGACGCGTGAATTTTTCTGGGCTACTTCACCGGAACCCGGGACGGGGCTCGGCGGGCGACTGGCGGTAAGCATGGCCGTAGCGCGGTCTCATGCGAATGAGCAGAATGCCGAATTCGTGTGAAGCGACGCGAGAAGGGCACGATGTTCGCGATCAAAGCCGAGGTTGCGGATCCGTTGACGGACACGTTCGCGTTCGTCGCGCAGAAGACGATGTATGGCGGCAAGCACATCGGCAAAGGCGATACGATCTTCATCTTCGCGAGCGAGAACGAGGGCGGCGCGGGCCTCATCGCGAGCGGCGTTGTCACGTCGGCCAAGGCGATCGCGAGGAAACCCGGGGTCGCTCGGCAAACGCCGCGCGTGAGCGTCACGATCAGACGCGTCGCACGCGCGAAGCGGAGACTCGGGCGGCGAGAGCTTAAGCCTTTCGTCGACTGGAACGACGGTCGGCCCGAATCCGAGCTCAACTTCAAATTCTACCGCCAGGCGACCAACAAGAT
>DASQOL010000040.1:0-5764 GCA_035644475.1 Gammaproteobacteria bacterium
AAACCCGCCGCCTTAAGAATCGGACCTTGGTCTCACTCCGCGACGCGCAGCACGAAGCGAAACGTCGCGCCGCCGTCGGCGTTGTTCTCGGCCCAGATGCGGCCCTCGTGCGTCTCCATGATGGAGCGGGCGATCGAGAGCCCCATGCCCATGCCGCCGACCTTGGTGGTGAAGAACGAATCGAAGACCCGCGGCAGCTCGTCCGCCGGGATGCCGTGACCTCGGTCCGCGACGGCCACCTCGACGCGCTGGTCCGTGCGCGCTTTCGTGCGAACGGTTACGTGACGCCCCGGCGGCGGCGTGTCGCGCATCGCGTCGAGCGAGTTCACGAGCAGATTGAGGAGCACTTGCTGCACTTGGATCACGTCCCCGCGCACCGGCGGCAGGCCGGGCTCGAGCTCGGTGACGACGCGCACCTGGCGGCGTGCCGCGTCGCCGTTCGCGAGCCGCATCACGTCCGCGATCACGGCGTTCAAGTCGAGCGTCTGCGGTTGGAAGTCGCGCTTGCGCGACAGCGCGCGGACGCGCGACACGATCTCGTCCGCGCGTTGATCATCGCGGCAAATGTCGGTGAGGATCTCGCGGATCTCGTCGAGCGGCGGGCGGGCCGACTTGAGCAACGCGAGCCCGGCCTCGGCGTTGCAGCGGATCGCGCAGAGCGGCTGGTTCACCTCGTGGGCGATCATCGCCGTGAGCGTGCCGACCGCCACGAGGCGCGACGCGTGCGCGAGGTTGCGATTCGCTTCCTCGGCTCGCTTGCGGTCGGTGATGTCGCGGCCGATCCCCTGGAACTCCTCCACGCGCCCGTCCGGGCCGAGCACCGCGTGGTCCACCCAGTGCTGCCAGCCCACGCCGCCGTTCGGCAGCCTCACCTGGTGCTCGATCGCGTGGTTGTCGGCGGGCTCCGCGACTACCTGCGCCATGTAGCGGCGCGCCGCGTCGTGCGTCTCCTTCGGCAGCAGATCGAGCAAGCTCGTTCCGATGAGCTCCTCGCGAGTCTTGCCGAAGAAGCGGCAATACGCTTCGTTGACGAACGTGAGTGTCGTGTCCGGCAGGTACCGGCAGACGAGATCCGTCTGGGCGTCGACCACCTCGCGGTAGCGCTCCTCGCTTGCGCGCAGAGCGACGACCTGCGCCCTGCGCTCCGTGATGTCGCTGGCGCAGCCCACGTAGCCCGCGAACTCGCCGCTCGGCGAGTAGCGGGGGAGGCCCACGTCGAGGATCCAGCGGTAGCCGCCGTCGGCGCTGAGCATGCGGTATTCGTGCTCGAACTTGCCGCGCTCGGCCCAGGCACGCTCGAGAATCTCGATGCACGGGGCGCGATCGTCGGGATGAATGCCGTCGGTCCAACCGGTGCCGATTTCCTGCTCGAACGTCCGCCCGCTGAACTCGAGCCAGCGTTGGTTCACGAAGTCGCAGAGCTTGTTCGGTCCCATGAGCCAGATCATGGCCGGCACCGTGTCGGCCGTCGTGTGGAACAGCCGTTCGCTCTCGCGCAGCGAATTCTCGACCCGCCGCTTCTGCTCGAGCAGGATGCAGACTAAGAACAGGGGCGCCGCGCGCTCGAACAGGAAATGCTGGAGCGCGAGGGCGGCGTTCTGCGGCGACTGGCCCGCGAAGGGCCCGTAACCGTGGAGGGCCGCGGTCACCGCGGCGAGCACGAGGCAGGTGATCGCGCCGGTCGCGCCGAGCATCCCGAACCGGATCGCCGCCCACAGGACGAACGGCGCGGGTAGGTACAGGCGCCAGCTCGCGATGTCCGCGCTGCCGGCGTCCGCGAAGAACGCGCTGAACGCGCTTGCGACGAGCCCGACCGTCAGCAGCGCGGCCTCGAGGTGGCGGTGCCGCGCGCGCAGCACCGATCTCCACGGCGCGCTCAGAATCCAGTAGCAGATCGTCGGGGTGACGATGAGGTGAGTGAGTGCGTCGCCGAGGAACCACTCGCGCCAAGCCGTCCAATAGTCGTGCCCCAGCGTCTGGCGGGCGGCCGCGCCGCCGAATGCCGCCACCGCCGGCACCAGCACGACCGCGACAAGGGCGTAGAGGCCGTAGTCGCGGACGGTGTCGAGCCGCAGCGGATGGTCGAGGTAGCGCCGCAGCGTTGCGGCCGTGAGCACGACGCCCACCGAGTCGATGGCGAAAGTCTCGACGAGGAACGTCACGGGCAGGCCGGCCGATACCTCGCTGAACAGCCGGATCGGCAGCGTGCTCGCCACGAGCACGGGCCACCAGCGCGGCCGCGCGACCAAGAGCGCGGACAGCAATACGGAGATCGGGAACCAGAACGGCGAGGCCGTCGCCTGGCTGAACGACATCGCGTACCGGTAGGCGACGTAGAACGCGACGACGAACAGGCCGAAGGCCAACGCGTTCGACACGAAGCGGGCACGGAGCATGCCGAGCGCGGCGCGGGCGGCGTCGGCGTGTGCGTCGCGCAGGACGTTCGTTGTCGCTCTCATTCCTCCAAGGGCCGATCGGTTCTCGGACGCTCGTTGGCCGGGGGCCGACCTATCCCGCGGTCCTTGTCACGTGCTCGGGACGCGCTATTCCCGCCGTGGAGCTCGGTCGACCACATCAGACCAAGGGCCTATGGACGGAGGCGGCGGTTTGTGGCGCGCAAAATAGGGACATGTTGCATTTTCTCCGGCAGCGCGCCTGGAGACGCCCCTCGCCGGAAAAATCCAACATGTCCCTATTTTTCAGCTGGAGATCGTGGGTTCCTTGCGCGCGCGGTCGGGGGGCAGGTCGGACGCGGGGCGGCTCTCGAACAGGTCGAAGTCGGCGCGTTCGCTACGCAGCCCGGTGTCGCGCTCGGCGAGCAACACGATCAGCCGGTCGAGCCTCTTGTTGAGCTCCACGAGCTCGAAGTACGACTTGCGAGTGGAGGTGCGAATGCTCTCGATCATGAACGGCACGAGCAGCAGCAGCACGAGCCACGCGAGCAGGAGCAGCGACAGCACGAGCGTCACTGCGGGCGGCAAACTGTCGAGGATCTCCATCGGATGCGCCTTGGCCGACGTTGAATCTCAGACGTTGAACCGGAAGTGAATCACGTCGCCTTCCTTGACCACGTAGGTCTTGCCCTCGAGCCGAAGCTCGCCCGCTTCGCGCGCGCCTTGCTCGCCGCGCCGCGCGATGAACTGGTCGTACCCGATCACTTCGGCGCGGATGAAGCCGCGCTCGAAGTCGGTGTGGATCGCGCCGGCGGCTTGCGGCGCGGTCGCGTCCTTGTGCACCGTCCAGGCGCGGCATTCCTTCGGCCCGGCGGTGTAGAACGTCTTGAGTCCCAACAAACGGTACGCCGAACGGATCACGCGGTTCAAGCCGGGCTCCGTGAGCCCCAAGCTCGTGAGGAACTCGGCGCGCTCGCCCTCGGCGAGCTGCGCGAGCTCGGCCTCGAGCGCGGCGGAGATCACGACCACCTCGGTGCCTTGCTCGGCCGCGAGCTTGCGCACGGGCGCCACCAGCGGATTGTCCTCGGTCGCGTCCTCGGCCACGTTGGCGATGTACATCACGGGCTTCGCGGTGATGAGCTGGACGTCGCGGACGGTCTCGCGCTCGTGCGCGTCGAGCACCACGCTACGCGCCGGCTTGCCGTTCCCGAGCGCCGTGACGAGCTTCTGCAGCGCGTCGCGGCGCGCGACTGCCGCCTTATCGTTGGCCTTGGCGGCGCGCTCCGCGCGCTGGAAGATCTTCTGCACGGTCTCGAGGTCGGCCAGCATGAGCTCGGTGTCGATGATCTCGATGTCGTGCAGCGGGTCGATGCGGTTCGCGACGTGCACGATGTCGTCGTTCACGAAGCAGCGCACCAGATGCGCGATGGCGTGCGTCTCGCGGATGTGCGCGAGGAATTGGTTGCCGAGACCTTGGCCCTGCGACGCACCCTCTACGAGGCCCGCGATGTCCACGAACTCGACGACGGTCGGAACCACCTTCTCAGGCGTCACGATCGCCGCGATCGCGTCGAGCTTTGGATCGGGCACGGTCACGACGCCGACGTTCGGGTCGATCGTGCAGAACGGGTAGTTCTCGGCCGGGATCTCCGACGCGGTGAGCGCGTTGAACAGCGTCGACTTGCCCACGTTCGGCAGCCCGACGATGCCGCATTTGATGCCCATGCTCTAGCCCGCCTCGCCATCGTTGTTTTTCGCGGAGGCGTCGTCCGCGGCCGGCGCCTTCTTCGACTTGTGCAGCTTGCTCTTGGCGCGCTCGGCGCCCTGCTCGAGGAACACCGGCAGCACGGCTGCGGCCTCGGCGAGGCAATCGAGGATCTGCTGCTCGTCGCTGGCGCTCGCGCGCTTGAGCACGTGGTCGATCACGTCGCGGCGGGCCGCGTCGCCGCGCTCGTTGCGCGGATGGCCCACGCCGAAGCGCAAGCGCCAGAACTTCGGGCCCACGTGCTCGATCACGTTGCCGATGCCGTTGTGGCCCGCGGAGCTGCCGTCGAACTTCAGCTGCACGCGGCCGACGGGGAAATCGAGCTCGTCGGACGCCACGAGCACGTGCTCGATCGGGATCTTGTAGTAGTTGACCGCCGCGCTCACGGCCTGGCCGCTCAAGTTCATGTAGGTCATCGGCTTCAACAAGCGGATCCTGTGGCCCGCGATCCGGATCTCCGCGGCCTCACCGCTGAGCTTGCGCTCGCGCGAGAACGAGCCGCCGTGCTCGCGCGCGAGCAGGTCGGCGAACCAGAAGCCCGCGTTGTGCCGCGTGGCGAGGTACTCGGGATCCGGGTTGCCGAGTCCGACGATGAGGTCGAGCGGAGTGCCCACGCTAAAAGCCTATACCCAAAACAAAGGCCGCCGAATAGGCGGCCCGTGTGGGTCTGACCCCTTCGGGGGTCTGACCCTAATTCTCTTGGTCTGTCCCTTACGTCTGACCCTACTTCTTCTCGGCTTTCTTTTCTTTCCCGCCGTCTTTCCCGCCGCCTTCCTTGCCGTCCTTCGCTTCGCCTTCGGCGGCGGCGCCGGCGGCCGGCTCGGCCTGCGCGGTTGCGGGCACCTCGCCCGCCGGGGTCGCGGCAGCTTCCGGCGCCACGTCCACTTCCTCTTGGCGCGGCGGATTGACCGACACGACCGGCTGATCGTTGCCGTGCGTCAGGGCTACGAGCGACACGCCTTCCGGCAGCTTGATGTCGGACAGGTGATAGATCTGGTTGAGCTCGAGATTCGTGACGTCGACTTCGAGGTACTCGGGCAAGTAGCGCGGTAAGCAGCGCACTTCGACGTCCGTCAACAAGTGGTTGACGACGCCGCCTTGGTCCTTGACGCCCTTGGCTTGGGCCTCGTTCAGGAAGTGGATGCGCACGGTCAGCGTGATCTCGACGTCCTCGCGGACGCGCTGGAAGTCGAGATGCATGATGATCGGCCGCACCGGGTGGCGCTGGACGTCTTTGACGACGACTTGCTGCGACTTCGAGCCGAGCTTGAGCGTCAAGATGCTCGTGTAGAACGCCTCGCGGTCCATTTGGTGCGAGAGGGAGTTGTGGTCGAGGACCACGGATTCGGGCGCTTCGCCGCCACCGTACATGATCGCCGGCACCTTGCCCGCTTTGCGGAGGCGGCGGCTGTTGGTGCGGCCGAGAATGGCGCGTGGCTCTCCGGCCAGCTCAAATGCGGTCTTCACGTCGGGGTACCTCTGGAACGAGCCGCGCACTATACCAGCGGGGGTGGGGCGCGGGAAATGGGGGCTGGCCGCCGTCTTTGGCCCTCTCGCGGCGTTGAGGGGCGGAACGGTGCCAGGCGCGGCCGCAGCGCGGGCCGCA
>DASQOL010000041.1:0-22345 GCA_035644475.1 Gammaproteobacteria bacterium
GCGGCTCGCGCGTATCGAAGGCCACCGTCTACAACACGCTGAATCTATTCTGCGAGCGCGGGTTGTTGCGGACCGTCGAGGTCGACCCGACGCGCCAGTACTACGACTCGACGATCGAGGCGCATCACCATTTCTATAACGTCGACACCGGGGAGCTCACGGACATCCCGGTCGGCGCGCTCACCCTGAACGTCAACACGGCGCTGCCCCCGGGCACGAAGCAGGCCGGCGTCGACGTCGTCATCCGCGTCCGCAGCGATCGCCGCGGCTAGTCGGGGCGGCGAAATTTGTGACCCGGCGGGCATGCGACCGCCCGCGACCTCAGGCACAATAAGCGCCTAACTACACGCCTGCCGGCGTAGCTCAGTTGGTAGAGCATCCGCTTCGTAAGCGGGGGGTCGGGGGTTCAAGTCCCTCCGCCGGCACCACACAGCGACCGTCATCCGCCGAGCGCCCCGCGGGCGGTCAGTCCTTTTCCAGAGAGATTACCGCGCCGGTCGTCGGCCTCCGCAGCCTCTCACGACGTTCGATCGCCGCGTCGGTTGCGGCGCGCTCCTGCGCGTCCATCAGATACGCCGGCTTGGCCGTCGCGAACAGATCGGCGCGCGGCGGCGGCGCGGCGCAATTCGTCATCGGGATGGCAAAGAGGCCCACGGTCGCCGGCAACAGGAACAAGTTGTGGGTGCCGGTCGTCTGGTAGCAGTCGTCCGAGATCCAGCGCACCGTTTGACCGAAGGCATCCGTTTCCGTGATCCCCGCGCGTCCCTTCGCGGGCGAGTCGAACGCGGTGAGTGGCGCCTGCAATCCGCGCTCGACGCGGTGAAAGCGTTCGGCCTCGTCGAAGGCCTCTTGCTCCGCGATGGTCCCGGGAAACGTGAACGAACGATAGGAGCCGGCCCGCTCTCGCTCTCGCAGAACTTCGACCGCGGCGCGCCGACGCGCTTCGTCCAGGTCGAGCGCACGTTCCTCGGTCGGCTGCGACGAGGACGGCACGGGCACGGACTCTTGCGGCGTCGTCGGGGCGGGGGCCGCCCGCGTCTCCACGCCGCGAATCGCCGGTTTCTCGGCGGGCTGCACCCGCGCAGGCTGTTCGCGCGGCGCCGCTATCGCAGGTTGCGGCTCGGGGGGCGTCGGTGGACGCTCGGGCTCTCGCATCGTCGCCCAGAACGTAGGAGCCGGGCGCTTCGCGGCTGGTGGGTTCCCCCAACGCGCGACGCTCAGGCCGAGAGCGGCCAGAGCATGCAGGAGCGCTGAGAGACCGATGGCGGTGCCGGGCCGCATCGTCGACGTCCCGTGGGGCTACAACCCACTAGACCGCGTGCGGACCGGACGGGTTCCTTCCCGCGAGTGCGGAGCGCGGCCGCGGCCGCGGGCATCTCAGACCTTCTTCGACCCCCGCCAGTGATGCGTGACCGTGCGGTCCTCGCTCGAGTCGGCCTCGGTAGTCTCGACGTACTCCCGATAGAGCGCGTCGGCTTCGTCGTTGCCGCTCGGCCGCTGCCCGTGCCCCCGGTCGAGAACCTGGGTCTTCGCGTAGTCATCGTCGTTGCGTCGCTTCTTCATTTGGCGCTCCGGCCAAGTACGAGACGTCGATCACGGTACGCAATCGGCGCGCGCGGGCACATGACGAGCGTCACGATGGGACATAAGTCGGGCCGGCGGCCCGGGGACGGGCCTATTTGCCGGGCTTGCGCTCGGCCGGTGCGCCGACGTCGTAGGGGTTGTATCCCGTCTTTCGCGAGGGCTTATCGGCCTCGGCCGCCGCCGGCGTGTCTTGCAGGGAGAGCGACGCATTCGAGAGCGCCTTCAGGTGGTCGAAGGTCTTCTCGCTCTCGGTCGCGGCGGCGGTCTCCGTGACCCACTTCCAGCGGGCTTCGCCCCGGTCGTCGTGCTCGATCGCTCCGACGCTGTCGCCGTCGGCCGCCACGATCGACGCATGGTCGGACTCGCGGAGAACGTCGGTCCGAGTGGGACCGAAGTCCGGCGCTTCTTCCTCGACGGTCGGATCGTCGTCCGTGACTACACGTGAGCTGCGGGTCATCTCATGCATGGTACGGTCAGTCCCGGTCGCATTGGTGTGACGGCCGTCATGCAAACTCCTTCCGAAGGCGAAAGAGACTCCGGAGTCTCCGGCCAGGGAAGGTCAGTAGCAGAGGCCGTCGAGCGATCCGCTCGAGGGGTCGAGCGCGAGCGCCCGCTGCATGTCGGATTCCGCGGCCGCATACGCGGCGCGCGACGCGGCGTCGTCGCCCGCGTCGTCGGCTCGCCAAGCCACCGAGCAATGGACCCACGCGCGCGCGCCATAGGAGAGCGCGGTCGGCGAGAGGCGAATGGCCTCGCTCAAGTCGGCGAGGGCTCCGGCGAGATCCGCCGTCTCGCGTTTCGCAACGCCGCGATTGTTCAATGCAATAGCCAGGTTCTCCGCGCGGAGATGCCCATGCCGGATCATCCAAGTGCAGGCGTCGATGCGTATAGCCGCGGGCGCGGACACGTCGATACAAAGGGCCGCCGCGCCGCGGGACAAGTCCTCCGGGCGTTCCGAGCCCGCCGACACGACGAGCCAAGGCAGGGCCAACACGGCGATCGCGCTCGAGCGGAATCCCATCCTTCGTCGTTCCCCCCGGGTAGTCGACAGATAACCGAGAGGGAACGCTAGTCCGCGACGCGGTAGCGGGACTGCGAACCGTCGCACACTGGCCGAACCTCGACTGCGCAAGTGTAAAATCGCGGCTGTCGCGAAGCCGCCTACAGGAGGGCAAACATGGCGCAGACGCCGCCCGTGGTTTTCCACTATTTCGACGCGCGCGGGCGCGGACAATTCGTCCGCTACTACTTTCGCGCGCGCGGCGTGCCGTACAAAGACGAACGTGTGCCGCTCACGCCGGGGTTCCCCGAATGGATCGCGATACGCGGCGACCGCGCGCGCGTAGGCCCGTTTCACAAGCTGCCGGTGCTCCACTGGGGCGACCGCAAGGTCGCCGAGACCTTCGTGATCTACACGTTTCTACACAGGGCGCTCGGCGACGAAGCGCTGTTGGCGGACGACGAGAACCTGCGTCACTCGATGCTCGTGTCGACTCTTTATGTCGACGTGATGGTGCAGCTGGCGCTGCTACTGTGGGCGGAGGTTTCGCACGCGGGCGTCGATCTCGGCGCGCTCGCGAAGCGCACGTCCGACCGGCTGCGCAGCCACTGCGCGTACCTCGACGTGACGCTCGACGAGTGGGGTTGGCTCGCCGGAGCACGGTCGCGCCCCGTGATGCTCGCCGACACCATGCTTTGGGAAGAGCTCGACGTCGTGCAGCACGTGTTCGGCGAACACTTCCGCCTCGACGACTACCCGACGCTGGCGAGAGCCTATCGCGAGAGCGCTGGCCGAGCGGCATTCGAAGAGGTGCTGCGGTCGCAACGCCTGCCGGTCACGGGACGTGGCTTGCCGGGCGAGGACGAGGGCATCGAGAAGATTCGCCGGCTCATGAGCGCGTGATCGAGCGAGTCAGCGTTTCCCGCACGTCCTCGCGACGACCGGCGCGGATCGGCAGCGGTCGCGGCGCCCGAGTCGCCGATAGTGTTCGCCGACGAGGGCTGCTAAGCTCCGAGGAGAAGAACGAGTGGGCGGGCTCGCGGCCCTTCGCAAGGCGCCGAGCGAACATCACGCTCATGCAAAGAGGAGGGGCAGCACCGATGCGTTTCGGTATCGTGGCTGCGGTTTGTGCACAGTTGGGGGGGTGCTCGTCGGGATCGAGCCCGGAGAGCGCTCCGCAGGCGCAGACGAGCGCGTGGAAGACGTTGTTCGACGGCACGAGCTTGGACGGCTGGACGCAGGTCGGTAACGCGAACTGGGAGCTTGCCGACGGCACGGTGCGGGCCGATGCCGGCACGGGATTCCTGCTCACGGATTCCGCCTACGCCGATTTCGATCTCGACCTCGAGTTCTGGGTCACGGCCGACGCCAACAGCGGTGTGTTCCTCCGCTGCCAGAACCCGGAGCAGCTCGGCGCGGCGACGTGCTACGAGGTCAACATCTTCGACCAGCGTCCCGATCCGGCCTACCGCACGGGAGCGATCGTGGGCGTGGCGAAACCGAGCGTGCAGATCGACACGGGTGAGCGATGGAACCATTATGAGATCTCGGCGCGCGGCCGCCATCTCACGGTGAGGCTCGGCGGCCAGATGACCGTCGACGTGGACAACGACCGTTTCGCGGCGGGGCCGATCGCTCTACAGTACGGGGCCGGCCGTGTAATGTTCCGCAACGTCAGGATTCGAACGGAATGATCGGATGATCGTGACTATCGCCGCCCTCTATCGCACGCGCGCGTTTCGCTAAGGGATCGCGCGGATGTCAGAGTCAGAATTGCGCCAGCGGCAGCAGCACACGTCCGACGACCTCGGGCACTTTTTCAAGAGCTGGATCCAGAACCCGGTGGCCATCGGCGCCGTCGCGCCGAGCGGGAGATTGCTCGCCAAGCTCATGGCCAGCGGTTTGCGGCCCGGCGCGCGCGTCATCGAGCTCGGGGCCGGTACGGGCACGGTCACGCAGGCGATCCTGGATACCGGCGTGCGCCCCGAGGACCTGTTCGCCGTCGAGCAGAACGCGCAGTTCTTGAAGATTCTCGCGCGGCGGTTTCCGGAATGCCCACTCGTGGCCGCCGACGCTCTGTCGCTCGTCGAGCACGTCCCCGGCCCGGGAACCTTCGACTTCGTGATCAGCGGGCTGCCGCTGTTGTTCTTCTCGCCGGAACAGAAGCAACGGCTGCTCGAGCAGGTGTTCGAGATGCTCGGCTCGAAGGGGGCGCTGCATCAATTTACTTATGCGGGCCGATGCCCCGTCGAACGTGGCTTACGCAGCCGGCTCGGGCTTCGCAGCTCGCTCATCGGCATCGCGCCCTTCAACCTTCCTCCGGCGTTCGTCTATCGCTTGTCGCGGTTGTAGTATCGGCGTAATGCCGATCGTCAGAGTCCTGAGCGCGCTCTCCCTCTTCGCCGCCGTCACGATGACGGGTTGCGGCCGCGAGCCCGCGACCGACGCCGGCGGCACGCGAGGCGCGGCGGACGCCGCCGGGCCGCGCGCCGGACCGGGGCTCGGGCCTCTGGTGCCGCTCGCGGTCGGCGCAGCCCCCGGCAGCGCGGAACCGCACCTCGCGGCGAACGCCGGCGAGGTCGTGCTGAGCTGGATCGAGCCCGACGGCGACGGCCACGCGCTCAAGTATTCGCGGCTGCGCGGCGGCGCGTGGGATGCGCCCGTGGTGGCGGCTCGCGGCGAGAAGTGGGTCGTGAGCCCCGACGACCCTCCGGCGGTGGTGCCGGTGCGCGCGGGGCTCTGGGTCGCGCATTGGCGCGTCGAGGCGGCGGAGCCCTACGCCTACGACATCGCGACGGCGGTGTCTCCCGACGGTGGCGTCACCTGGTCGGCGCCGCGGCTCCTGAACGACGACGGCACACTCACGGAGCACGGCTTCGTGAGCGTCTTCCCGTGGGGTGAGGACGCGGGCGCCGTGTGGCTCGACGGCCGCGACCTCGCGTCCGAGAACGACAACCAAGACGTCGGCCTCGAGCGCCTCGCGAGCCTCGCCACGAGCCTGCGCGTGGCGCGCTTGGGCGCGGACGGCGCGTTGCTCGAGCAATCCGTCGTCGACGAGCGCGTGTGCGACTGCTGCACGACGGGCGCCGCGGCGGGTAGCGCAGGCCTCCTGCTCGTCTATCGCGATCGGAGCCCAGAAGAGATTCGCGACATCGCGGTCACGCGCCGAATGGCCGACGGCTGGAGCGACCCGATCGTGCTCGGCCCCGACGGCTGGGAGATCGAAGGCTGTCCCGTCAACGGTCCGGCGATCGATGCGGATGGCGGCGCCGCGGCGGTGGCCTGGTTCACCGCGGCCGGCAACCGGCCGCTGGTGCGCGCCGCGTTCTCCGCCGACGGTGGTGCGACCTTCGGCGCGGCGATCGACGTCGACGCCGCCGGCGCGATCGGCCACGTCGACATCGCGATGCTGCGGGCGGACGCTGCCGCGGTGGCTTGGTGGCGGCGCGCGACGAACGGTGCGGAGCTCGGTGTCCGCGAGGTGTCGAGCGCGGGCGAGCTCGGCCCGGTGCGCGTGCTTACGACGAGCACCGAGTCGCGGCCCAACAGCGTTCCGCAGCTCGTGCGCAGCCACGATCGACTGCTGCTCGCGTGGACCGAGCCTGGCGAGCCCGGGCGGGTGAGCACGGGGTACGTCGCGCTCGGCGGAGAGCGCTGAGATGCGCTGGTGGTTGCTCCCGGTCGCCGCGTCGATCGCCGCCGCGGGCTGCGTGACGCATGTTCCTGCGGACGCGCGCTATCGCGGCCCGACTTCGCTGCCGGCCGCGCTCGTCGCGCCCTTCGACGCGTACGCCGCGCCCGTCGTCGTCGCCGCGGAGGAGACGCTCAGGGAACGCTCCGGCTTCACGGTGCGGCAAGTCGCGCTGGCCGGCCACGACGACGGCAAGCAGCCGATCGAGTTCGAGTACTACGACGTGCGTGCCAAGGCGCCCACGCCCGTGGTCGTGCTGCTGCCGATCTTCAACGGGCAGCTGATAATCACACGCTACTTCGCGCGGTACTTCGCGAATCAAGGGTGGCGGGCGCTGGTGGTGATGCGCGATCGCGATCCGCTCGAGCAGCTCGACGCGCCCGAAGACGCGATTCGCGCCAACCTCGAGGACTACCGTCGCGTCCTCGATTGGGTGGAGCAGCAGCACGAGATCGACCCGACACGCATCGGTGTGTTCGGCATCAGCTTTGGCGCGATGGACGCGGTGATGCTCACGGCGCTCGACCGGCGCGTCGACGCGCTGGTGGCCGCGATGGCGGGCGGCGATCTCGCGCACTTGATGTTGAGCACCAACTACCGCCGGATCACGCGTACCGTCGAGCGGCTCGTCGACGACGACGGCATGAGCCGCGAGGGGTTGCTCGAGACGATGGAGCAGCGAATCGTGACCGATCCGCTGGCGCTCGCGCCTTACGTCGACGCGCAGCGCGTGCTGCTCGTGCTCACGCGCAGCGACGCGATCGTGCCGATCGAGTCGCAAGAGGCGCTACGGGAGACCATGGGCGACCCCGAGACGCTGTACCTCCCGACGGGGCACCGTTCGTCCGTCGTGTACTTCCCGCTGCTCCGTAGCAGCGCGTTCGAGTTCTTCGAGCGGCAGTTCCGCGGGGAAGTCATCGCGGCGCGCTGAGGCGCGCAGGCGCCTGGTGCCTCACACCGCTGTGCCTGCATCGGAGCCCGCTCACGCGTCGAGCAGCGCGCGCACGTGCGCGGCGATCGCGAGCGAGGCCGTGAGCCCCGGTGACTCGATGCCGAACAAGTGCACGACGCGCGGCGCCCCGCCGGCGCCCGAAGCGCGCATCGTGAAATCGGCCGCGGGCTCGCCCGGTCCTGAAATCTTGGGCCGGACGCCTGCGTAAGAGGCACTCAGAGCTCCGTCCGCGAGTCCGGGCCAGTACGCGCGAATCGCGGCATAGAACGCCGCGCCGCGCCGCGAGTCGACGTCGTAGTCGATGTCCTCCGGTTCGGTACCCACCGGCAGCCACTCGACGTCGGGGCCGAACCGGGCGCGCCCCGCGAGATCGAGCGTGGCGTGCACGCCGAGCCCGCCGTCCTCCGGCAGCGGATAGACGAGGTGAGTGAAGGGGCTCTTCCCCGTGTACACGAAGTAGCTCCCCTTGGCGTAGCGGGGCGCCGGGACCGCGTCCGCGGGGAGATCGCCGAGCGCGCGCGCCACCTGGGTCGCGTTCAGCCCGGCCGCGTTGATCACGGTGCGTGCCTTGAGGCGCAAGCCTTCGCCGTCGGCCATGCAGTAGAGCTCGAGCGCGTTGCCGTGGCGCTCGGCCCCGAGACAGCGCGAGAGCACGGCGAGCGAGCCGCCCGCCCGCTCGAGATCGCCCTGGAGCGCCAGCATGAACGCGTGGCTGTCGACGATGCCCGTCGACGGCGACCAGAGCGCGGCGGTCGCGAGCACGTTCGGCTCGAGCGCACGGGCTTCGTCCGCAGTGAGCCAGTCGAGGTCGTTCACGCCGTTGGCCGCGGCCGACTTGCGCACCGCCTCGAGCTTCGGCCGCTGCGCCTCGTGCACCGCGACGATCAGCTTGCCGCAACGCCGGTGTGCGATGCCCTTGGCGGCGCAATACGCATAGAGCCGCTCGCGGCCGTCGACGCAGAAGCGCGCCTTGAGGCTGCCGGGCGGGTAGTAGAGGCCCGCGTGAATGACCTCGGAGTTGCGCGACGACGTCTCCTCGCCGATCCCGCGATTCTTCTCGAGCACGATGACCTCGCGGCCGGCCTGCGCGAGCTCGCGCGCGATCGCGAGGCCGACGACGCCGGCGCCGATGACGAGGGTGTCCACGATGTCGGTCATTACGCAGCCAAGGTTAGCGGAACGCCGGGCGGCCCGCCGCCGAGGGGTCAAGTCGCGCGCCGGGGCGCGATCCGGCCCGTGCTATGGTTCGCGGCGATTAGGCCCTGGAGGGGTCATGACCGAAGGACTGATATCGCCCGCGGACGATGCGGTGACCGCGGTGTTGCGCGGCCGTCGCTCGGTAGATCTGTTTCAACCCGAACCCGTGGGTACGGCCGTGTTGCTCGAGGCGATCGAGACCGCGCGCTGGGCGCCGAATCATCGGCTCACCGAGCCGTGGCGCTTTTACTTAATCGGTCCCGCCACGGCCCGCGCCATCATCGATCTTGCGGCCGAGCTCGACGCCGCCAAAAAGGGCGAGGCCGCGGGAGTCGCGCGCCGCGCGCGATTGCAGGGGATTCCCGGATTCTTCGTGCTCACGAGCCGGCGCAGCGACGACCCGCTGCTCGACCGTGAGGACTATGCCGCATGTTGCTGTGCCGCGCAGAATCTGATGCTGTATCTTTGGCAACGCGGTATCGGCGTAAAGTGGACCACCGGCGGCGTCACTCGACAAGCGCGTTTCTACGACGTGCTCGAGATCGATGCCGGCAAGGAGTGCGTGGTGGGCCTTTTTTGGTATGGATTGCCCAAAGTCGTGCCTACCCAGAAGCGGAGGCCGGTCGCCGAGATCGTGACGGAACGACCATAACGAGAACAAGGAGTTTCGCATGACGGACAGCGTCGAGTCCCAAGCGCAGAGCACGGAACCGCAATCCGCGCGCGGCCGCGCTCGGCTCCAGCGAATGCTCGCCGCCGCCGCCGAGTTGTTCCTGCGCGACGGTTACGACAAGACGTCGATCGACGCGATCCTCGTGCTCTCGGGGGGCTCGAAGGCGACGCTCTACGCCTACTTCCCGACCAAAGAGGACCTATTCCGCGCGGTGCTCGACAGCGTGATGATCAACAACGGCCAGCCCACGCTCGACATCCGGCGCGACGTGCGCGAGATGCTCACCGAGTTCGCCGTCGACCGGCTGCACGTGATTTTCTCGACGCATCATCGCGCCGTGCTGAGGCTGATCATCGCCGAGCGCGAGCGCTTCCCCGATCTCGCGCGGCTCTATCACGAACGGGGACCGCAGCGCAGTCACAAGCTGCTGGCCGAGTATCTGATAGCGCTCAAGAACGTCGACCTGCTCGACGTGGACGACCCGGAGGAGGCCGCCGAGTTCTTCACCGGCATGCTGGTCCACAAGTGGTACAAGGAGCTGCTGATGCTTGGCGCGCCGACGCCGAGCAACAGCGCGCTGCAGGAGCGTGCGGACCACGTCGTCCGCCGCTTCCTCGAAGCGTTTCATCGCCGCACGCACTGACGGGCGCCGCAGGTCTGACCCCAGGGTCTGACCCCTTTTGGGGTCTGACCCTAATTCGGCTGATGTCCGACGCTACAGCGGCTCGCCGGGTTGAGCCGACCCGTCGAGCCACGCGGCCCCTTCCGCATACAGCTTCGCGACCTCCGGTCCCCGCAGACCGGGCAGACCGAGCCTCACGTTGAAGCCCGCTTTGGTCTGCAAGTAGCCGAGGTGCCGATAGCCTTCCGGGAAGCGTGCCAGCAACTCCGCGTCGAGACGGAGCTCGGCGCCCGGATCCACGGCATCGAGGCGATCCTTCTCGTAGATCGGCTGGCGCCTCACGATTCCCCAGCGGGTCGCGCGCTTCTCGAAGAAGTCGTAGAAGCGGCCCGTGCAGACGGCGTCCACGATCACGCCGTCGACGGGCGCGCGCTGGTTGATCGTCATCTTGGTCTGCGCGATCGCGCGATTCTCGGCCACCTCGCAGGTCGTTCCGCCGAGGAAGTGGATGATGCTGACGCCGCGCTCGAAACCCGCGCGCCGCGCCTTGGCGAACTCCGTCGCCGGCCCCTGAAACCACGTCGACGTCATCCACGCGCCCGCGTGCCAGACCGTCGCGAAGCGCTGCCAGTCGCCCGAATCGCTCCACAAGACCCAGTTGTCGACGACTTCGCGGATCGCGAGCTTGTCGGCGAGCACGTCGTCCATCGTCGGGACGCCTGATCAGCGCAGCCCGCGCCCCCCGCTCGGACCCACGCCGCCCGGTGGCGCGCCGCCCGGCACGATGATCGACGACGCCTGCTCGCGCCGTAGCTCCTCCAGCCGTCGCATCGTGCGCGCGAGCGCCAGCTTTGCGAGGTCGCCGAACTTCGCGACGGCCTCGTCGAGTGAAATCGCGGGCACCTCGAACGTGAGCGGTAACGCACCCGCCGGCGTGAGCACCTGGGTCTGGCCCACGTAGAGCACGGTACGCGTCGTGTCCGCGGCACCGGCGGCGGTGATCGGCGTGAGCCGCTGGAGGGTTCCGACGCGCCGGTCGGTGAAGGTCTCCTCGCGGTAGAGACCCGTGCTGTCCATCGCGATTTCGGCGTCGTTGAGCTCGTCTGCCATCTCGAATCCTCAGGCCGCGGAGAAAGGGGCGCGGCGCCGGTATAGGCTAGCACTTCTAGCGAATGTCGCGCTTGGGTCGCGCTTGGCCGGTGCTGGCGGCGGCGCGCGAACTGACATATTTTCCCGCTACGGTGACGACGATGAACAGTGCGGACACTCTGCGCTCGCTCCTGGAGCGCCGTCTCACGCGCAGGGCCGCGCTCGGGCGCGCCTCGAGGCTTGCGGCGCTGTCGCTGGTCGCGGGCGACGCGTGGTGCGACGAGCCGCGGGCGGGCGCGCTCACGTTCGAGCGAATCGCGGGCTCGAAAGACGACCGAGTCACCGTGCCGCGGGGCTACCGCGCCGAGCCGCTGCTGCGCTGGGGCGACCCGCTCGTGCCCGGCGCGTCGGCGCTCGCGGTCGAGCGCGTGGCCGACGGGTTGCTGCTCGACGCCGGCGCCCCGGCGGCGCAAGCGCGCCAGTTCGGCTATAACTGCGACGGCATCGGCCTGTTCGAGCTCGACGCGCGGCGTGTGCTGATCTGCGTGAACCACGAGTACCCGAGCCCGGAGCTCCTGTTCCCGGGCTGGGACGAAGCGCGGGCCGCGGGCAAGCTCGCCGAATTCGTGCGCGCTCACCCGTCCATCGTCGCCTACATGCAGGCGGCCGTCGGTCTGAGCGTCGTCGAGCTCGAGCGCGGCTCGGCGTGGCGTTACCGCGTCGACTCGCCCTACAACCGCCGGCTCACGGCGAGCACGCCGATCGAGCTCGCCGGTCCGGCGCGCGACCATGCATTGCTCAATCCCAAGCGCGAGCGCTTGCCGATCGTGCTCGGGACGTTCGGCAACTGTGCCGCGGGCACCACGCCGTGGGGCACGTACCTCACCGCCGAGGAGAACGTGGACGAGTACTTCGGCAACGGCGGTGCCGCGACTCTCGACGGCGCGCTCGCGGATGCGCACCGGCGGTTCGGTCTGCGCGCGCGCGACAGCGTCTATCGCTGGGAGCACGCCGACGCGCGCTTCGACGTGGCCAAGAATCCGGCCGAGCTGCTGCGATTCGGCTGGATCGTCGAGGTCGATCCGCGGGAGCCCTCGAGGTTGCCGAAAAAGCGCACGGCGCTCGGGCGCATGAAGCACGAGAGCGCGACGACCACGCTCGCGGGCGACGGTCGCGCGGTCGTCTACATGGGCGACGACCAGCAGTTCGAGTATTTGTACAAGTTCGTGAGCGCGGGGCGCTTCGATCCGGAGCGGCGCGATGCGAGCGGCGACCTGCTCGATCGCGGCACGCTGCACGTCGCGCGCTTCTTCGACGACGGCCGCGGCGAGTGGGTGCCGCTTAAGTTCCGGGAGCATGCCGAGCTCACGCCCGAGCGCGGCTTCGCTTCGCAAGGCGACGTCGTGCTGCGTTGCCGCGACGCGGCGGATCGGGTCGGGGCGACGGCGCTCGACCGCACCGAGGACATCGCGGTGAATCCGCGCACGCACAACGTCTACGTGTCGTGCACGCAGAACCTGGACCGCGATCGCGGCTCGATCGTCGTCGCCGGGCGGCAGCTCGACACGCGTACCGATGCCGTCAATCCGCGCGCGCCGAACGTCGCGGGACATATCCTCGAGATCGCGGAGGCGGGCGGCGACGCTGCCGCGACTGCGTTCCGCTGGGAAGTTTTTCTTCTTGCCGGCGATCCCGCGGGTGGCCGGTTGCTCACGGCGCTGCCGCCGGCGCACGACCGCTCGCTCGCGGCCGAAGTGGCGTATTTCGGCGGCGCGGCGCGGAGCGACGAGTTGAGCGCGTTCGCGAATCCGGACAATCTCGGTTTCGACGCGGCGGGCAACCTCTGGATCGTGACCGACGGCACGCAGCCCGGCGCCAACAACAACGGCTGCTTCGTGTGCCCCACCGAGGGGCCCGAACGCGGCGCGGTCCGGCAGTTCATGAGCGGCCCGATCGGCGCAGAGATCTGCGGCTGCGAGCTCAGCGCCGACGGCCGCGCGCTGTTTCTCACCGTGCAGCATCCCGGCAGCGGCGGCACGGCCGCCGCGCCGATCAGCCGCTGGCCCGACGGCGGCGCCGCGGCCCCGCGCCCGAGCCTGGTCGTGATCGAGCACGCCGCGGGCGATGTCGTCGGTAGCTGAAAAATAGGGACATGTTTGATTTTTCGGTCGCGACGGTCGAGAGCCGACATGTCACGACGAAAAATCAAACATGTCCCTATTTTTCAGGCGATGCGGTGGAGGACGTGGGTGACGACGGTCGCGCCGGTTCCACCGATGTTCTGCACGAGCGCGCGCTCGGCGCCGCGGACCTGATTCGCGCCGGCGCTCTCGCCGAGCTGGAGGTACGCCTCCACGAGCTGATAGCAACCCGTCGCGCCCACCGGGTGGCCGCGGGCCTTGAGCCCGCCGAACGTCGCGAGCGGCAGGTCGCCGTCGAGACCGATCCCGCCTTCGACCGCGAGTCGCGTACCGCGGCCGGGCGGCGCGAAGCCCGCCGATTCGAGAGACAACGCGCACACGATCGTGTAGGCGTCGTGTAACTCGAAGATGTCGACGTCGCGATGCTCGATCCGCGCCTGCGCGAGCGCGCGCCGCGTCGAGATCTCGACGGCCGCGAGCTGCAGCGGATCGGCGCGGCGCGAGAGCGCCACGGGTGCCGTGGCGGCCGCGGAGCCGGCGATGCGGACGCGCGGCGCACGGCGCAGCGTTGCGGCCGCCTCCGCCGACGCGAGCACGAGCGCCGCGGCGCCGTTGCAGATCGGCGAAGCGTCGAACAGCCGCACCGGATCGGCCACCACGCGCGAGGCGAGGTAGTCGTCGCACGTGATGGCCTTGTGCAGGAGTGCGTTCGGGTTCGTGAGCGCGTTGCGATGCGCGTTGATCGAGAACGGTGCGAAATCCTCGGCGCGCACGCCGTAGCGCGACATGTAGGCGCGCATCAGTTGCGCGTTCAGCGAGAGGAACGACTCGCCGCCGGCGCCCTCGAGCTCCCAGTCCGCCGCCGTCGCGAGTGCGCGCGTGACGGTGTCGTGGTCGACGTGCGTCATCCGCTCCACGCCGCACACGGCCACGATCTCGTGCGCGCCCGCCGCGATCGAGAGATATCCCATGCGCGCGGCGGCGGCGCCCGATGCGCACGCGGCCTCGAGCGTGACGGCCTCGACGCCCGCCAGGCCGGCGTAGTCGGCGAGCAGCGCGCCGAGCTGCTGCTGGCGCGCGAGCGTGCCCGACATCATATTGCCGGCATAGAGCGCGCCGACGCGTGCGGGTGCGACGCCGGCGTCGTCGAGCGCTGCCTTGAGCGCCGCGGCGCCGACGTAGCGGTCGCGGACCTCGGCATCCTTGTTGACCGGCGTCTGGCTCACGCCGACGATGAAGACGTCCCTCAAGTCACCTCCGAGTCCAGATCCAAGCCGCGCGCTCGGCCGCGCGCATGATCGCAAAGCAGGGTCGGGCCTGGCAACGCGCGTGATCGCCGCGCCGCGCCGGCGCGCCGCGGCGGCGGCGGGTTGCGCATCGGCTATGATGCCGAGTGCGACGAACGGGAGGGCGCGTGCGCGGGCAGGAACCGGTTCTCTTGATCGGCTTCGGCAACATGGGCCAGGCGCTGGCGCGCGGCTGGCTTGCGGCCGGACGTCCGCCCGCGACGATTCGCGTGGTCGACACCGCGCCGGCCGCGCTCGCCGCGGCCGCTTCGCTCGACCTCGCCGCGAGTCCCGCCGTCGCGGAGGTGGACACCGCGTTCCGCGCCGCCGTAGTCGTGCTCGCCGTCAAGCCCAATCAGCTCGCCGCCGTCCTCGATCAATGCCGCGCGCGTGGGACGCGCGGCGTCGTGCATTTGTCGATCGCCGCCGGCAAGACGCTCGACCGGCTCTCGGCGGGCCTGGGCGCCGACGCGGCCGTGGTGCGAGCGATGCCGAATACGCCCGCAGCGATCGGCAAGGGCGTGACCGCGCTGGTTGCGAATGCGGCCGTGACTCCGGCGCAGCGCGCGCTCTGCGGCGAGCTGCTTGCCGCCGTGGGATCAGTGGCTTGGCTCGACGACGAGCGCCACATGGACGCCGTCACCGCGGTTTCCGGCAGCGGGCCCGCGTACGTGTTCCTGCTCGTGGAGTGTCTCGAGCGCGCCGCGCTCGACCTCGGTCTGGCGCCGGGGCTCGCCAGTGAGCTCGCGCTCGCGACCGTTGCCGGCGCCGCGGCTTACGCGGAACGCGCGGACGTGGCGCCGGGCGAGCTCCGCAAGCGTGTCACGAGCCCGAACGGCACGACCCAAGCGGCGCTCGACGTGCTCATGGCGGAGCGCGGCGGGCTCGGCGAGCTCCTGAAGCGCGCCACGGAGGCGGCCGCGCGCCGCAGCCGCGAGCTTTCGTCGGCGTAGCTCCGGCGGCGACGATGGGGTACTACCTGGAACAGTTCGAGATCGGCCGCGTGTTCAAGCACGCGATCCGCCGCACCGTCACCGAGACCGACAACGTGCTGTTCAGCACCATGACGCACAACCCCGCGCCGTTGCACATCGATCACGAGTACATGCGCGCGCACTCGGAGTTCGGCCGGCCGCTCGTGAACAGCTTTTTCACGCTCGGCCTCATCGTCGGCATCTCGATCCACGAGACCACGCTCGGCACGACGGTCGCGAATCTCGGCCTCACCGACGTGCGCTTCCCGAATCCGCTGTTCGTCGGCGACACCGTGCACGTCGAGACAGAGGTGATCGCCGCGCGGCCGAGCCGCTCGCGGCCGACGAACGGCATCCTCACGCTCGAGCACCGCGGCTACAACCAGAACGACGTGCTGATCGCGACCTGTCGCCGCTCGGTGCTGATGCTCCGCACGCCGTCCGGCGAAAAATAGGGACATGTTGGATTTTTCGTCCTGACGCGTCGGATCTCGACGGTCGTGATCGAAAAATCCAACATGTCCCTATTTTTCGCCGGGCACGGTCACCAGCGGTAGCGGACTTTGTAGCGGACGGTCGCCTCGCCGTCCTTCGCGATCGTCACGGGGAACTCGACGGTGCGCGCATCGACGCGATTGTAAGTCTGCGATGCCTCGATGACGTCGTTGCGCGTCCAGCGGAACAGCGCTTCGCGAACGATCACGTCGACGGGCTCCGTCTTATGGTTGCGGACCTTGACCTCGATCGTCTCTTCCATGCGCCGGGCGTTCGAGTCGACCTGGAAGTCGACCTGGCGCCGCTCGCCGACCACGTCGAACGCGGAGCCGAGCTTCACGAGCACGGTCTCGTCCTTCGGCGTGTGGTCGATCACGTCCTCGCCGATGAACTCGAGCGCGTCGTCCTTCTTGTCGAGCTGCGAGACGCGCACGCGGCCCGCGGGCAACGGCACGCCGAGCCTGGCCTGCTCGCGGTTCTCGAGCTTCAGATACACATCCACTTTCGTGTTCGTCGGCAGCCCGTAGTTGCGGTCCACGGCCGGGCTCCCGGGGAACCCGTAGCCCGGCTGCTGACCGTAGTAGACGAGCAGCTTCTGCGCGGGCACCTGCCGCACCTTCGGGAACAGCTCGAGCTGCAACGTCGAGTTGTCCGGGATCGTGGTGTTGCGGCCGAGCGTGTAGAGATGGAACTCGAAGAAGCTCTGCTCGGCAAAGCCCGCATTTGCTTCCACGGCGTCGAACGCTTTGCGGAGCACGGCCGATTGCGGAGCGGGCTGCTCCACGCGATTGACGTTGCCCGCGATCAGCTTGAGGCGCGCATCGGGATAGGTCGTGCCCGAGCCGTTCAGGATGCTCACCCAGGCGCCCACGTCCAAGAAGCCGTGGTTTGCGTCGGCGCCTTCGGTCCATACGAGGTTGTAGTCGGCCCACCAGGTGATTCCGGCGGTCTGATACGTGATCCGCGTGTTCTCGCGGCCGGCTTGCTCGGCGCGCACGTCCCAGACGAGCGTCGGGCGCGTCATCAGCCCGCCCGGCAGCGTCGGAAAATGGACGTTCTGGTAGCTCGTGATCGCGTGAATCTCGCCGTTATCCGAGGCGAGCACCAGGCCGCCCTGCGTGCTCAGGAGCCGGCCCTTGATCGCTTGGACCCGGTCGCCCGCGAGCTGATCGACCGTGATGACCTGGTCGACGTAGCGCTGCATGAGCTTTTCCGTGCTCACGAGGTCGAACTGGAAGCTCTGTTCGAGCACGCGCGTGGCGTCGGGCGACGTGAGCGACTCGAACGTGACGGTCGTCGGATCGATATACGCGGCGACGTCGCGGAAGTTCAGACGATTGGCGCCCTGCTTGAGGTCGACGGCGCGCTCCTGGCGGATCATCGCGTAGCCCGGCACGGCCGGGCCGACCGCGTAGTTGCCCTGGCCGGGCACGGGCCGATAGAGATCGGCCGGCACCGCGCCCGGCCGCGCCGTCGAGTAGATGGTGAGCGCGGTCGCGGCGACTTGGTCTTGCGCCGCGGCGCCGAGCGGCGTGCAAGCGCACACGGCCAGCAGTGTCGCGGCGCGTGACGCGCTCGCGGAGCGAATCGACTTGACGTTCATGCGTGCATCCATAGCCCAAGGGGCAGTTCCGTTGCCGATGCGGACAGGCTAGCGCAGAACGCCGAGACCGAAGGAAAAGAATACGTAAAAAAAAGAGCCCCCCGGGGGGAGAGGGGGGCTCTCGAGGAACGGTGCCGCGACTCGTCAGTCGGAGACCAGGTGCACCGCGACGTGATTCGCGGCGAGCGTCGAGGTCCCCTCGTCGTAGCTACCGTAGGCCGTCAACGCTTGGACCTTCTCGCCGCCGGAGAGCCGCAGGTTGAGCTCGGCGACGAAGTCGGCGAAGGAGGAGAACAGCTCCACGTGGCCGACCGTCCAGAGGCCGAACACGGTGCGGCCGTCCGCGCCCACGATCGTCGGCGACGCCGGCAGGCCGAGCAGGTCGATCACCCGCATGCCCACGAGCAGCGTATGGCGCGCGCCGATGTCCGCGTTGTGGAGGTCGAGCACGAGGCCCGCGTTGCCGCTCGAGAGGAACGGCGCGGCCGTGCCGTCTTCGCCCCAGCCGATGCCGAGCACGGCGGGCAGGTCGCGGCGGTCGATGACGGTGCGGCCCTCGAAGTCGGCGGGTGCGCTGCCGAACGGGCGCACGAAGCCGAGCACCTTGGCCGCTTCGCCCGCGCCGAGCGTCGCGAGCGGCAACGTGCTGGTCGCGATCTCATAGTTGTTCGGGTCGGCGTCGGTCGCCATCGTCACGCCGGTGCCGGCGAAGTCGAACATCTCGACGCCGAGCCGGCCGATGGCGCGCAACTTGAGATTCAGCTGGCCGGCGACCGCGCTCACCACCGAGCCGCGGAGCGCGGTGACGTCGAGCCGCACGCGGCCGGCCGTCGCGTCGAGCGTCGGGGGCGTCGTCGACGCGGTCGCCGCGGGCGGGTCGGCGAACGTGCCGAACGCGACGATGCTCTGGCCGACCGAGATCGCCGTCGCATCCAAGACCTGCATCGAGCCGGCCTTGAGCACCTTGGTGTCGGCGCCGACGTTGACGAGCACCGTGCGCTGGAAGGCGGCGTCGCGATCGCGGCGCACGGCGAACGCGCCCTTTACGGTCAGCTGATCACCCTTGCGGGAGACCACGCTGCCGTGCACGGCGTCCGTGCGCTGGCCGCCGACGCTGTCGCCGGCGTGCACGATGTCCGCCGTGAACTGGTGGCTCTGCACCGCGAGCGTGCCGAAGGCCGCCGTCAACGTGCCGGCGGGCTGCTGCGCGAGCGCCGCGAGGCCGGGCGCACCCAAGTAGGCGGTGCCCGAGATCTCGAAGGTCGTTTGCGCCGTGGTATGCACGGTGACCTCGCCGAACGAGCCGTCGCGCCGCTGCCAGGGCCGCACGTCGACCAAATAGGTGCTCGCGGTCGTGTCGACGGACACGAGCGTGCCGCGCAGCCTCAAGTCCTTCTCGTCGACGGGCTGTACCTCGGCGACGATGAACGGGCGGGCCTTGACCACGACCGGGTTCTGCGTGAGGTCGACCTCGTTCGAGGCCGCGAGGTCGAAGTCGAGCGAGAGGAACGCCGCGCGGCCGCGTGTGATCACGAGGTGATCGCGGTTCGACAGATCCACTGCGAGGTCCACGACGCCCAAGGGTTGGCCGTTCTCGTCGACCGGTTTGGCCGGCACGATCAGCCCGGCCTTCTCCACGAAGATCTCCGCGTTGGTGTAGTCGAGGCGGATCGTTCCGCCCACGAAGTCCCCCGGCGCGACCGTCGCGACGGTCAAGAGATCCGCGAGGTCGGTGAGTTGCGCGAAGTCGATCCTGGTGGTCGCCGGCAGCGTCTCGACGGTGGCGCCGTTCGGGCGCTTCAGCGTCACGGATTGCACGTCCACGGAATAGCTCACGAAGTCTCCGTCCGCGTCGGTGACGCCGACGAGCAGGGTGCCGCAGTCCGCGCAGCTGCCGGTCGAAGCCGGGGGATTCGAGGTCGTGCCGCTCCCCGACCCGCTCGAGCCGCCGCCGCAAGCGGCGAGCAACGTGGCCGCGACGGCCAGGATTGCGAGGCCGAAGCGGGTGGTCGCTCGTCTTTGCACGTTGTCCATGGTGGTCTCCTTCCCGAAGAGTGTTCTCGGAGTGCAGCAACGCGGGTGACGCCGAGGAGGTTGACGACGGTTCCGGTTATGTCGCGCTTTGGCGACGTCGAAGGTGGAATTCGCGACGCCCGTCGCTTGTATTCCTGAGCGGTACTGTCAGAATGCTCAAGGTCTTAGCGGGGATGGTTAAGACCTCGTTTAAGGTTGCGCTAATAAAATGAGTGCCCGGACGACTATCGACGGAACGGGCAGTATTGGCTTGGATGACGTTGGGCTCGACGGGGATCGAGCCGAGCGCCGGCCTGCCAAATCTGTCCGCGAGCCAGGGCTGGATCTGACCTGCACCAAGGTCGCCGTCGACTTTCAAAGTATCACGCTCACCACCGCCGACGAGCGCTTGCGGGCGGGTCTGCAAGCCCTCACGGAAGCCTGTGGCGCCGATGCCGTGTTCATCGCCCTCCTCGACGCCGAGAGCGCCAAGATAGACAAGGTCTACGCCGGCCGATCGACGTTCTCGGCCTGCAATCCCGAGGTGCTCGTGGGGCTAGACCTCGCCGAGCTCCCGTGGATCAAGGGTCGGGTCGACCATCTGCGTCTCCTCGAGATCCGCGACACGTCGAAGCCGCCGCTGGCGCAGAGCCATGACGCCGAGCGGCTCGCGAGCTTCAACGTCGGTGCGCTGCTCGTCGTGGGTTTCAACATCTGCGGGCGGCTGGGCGGAGTCCTCGGCGTGTGCAGCGCGGCCACGAATCCGGAGTGGACCGCCGACTTGCACCTTGCGCTCAAGCTCGTCGGCGTGAGCTGCGCGAGCGGCCTCGAGCGTATCCAGCTACAGGAGGACTTGTTCACGGTCCAAGAGCGGGACCGGCTCGTGACCAACACCGCGAACGACGGTCTCTGGGACTACGACGTCCGCGACAACACCATGTATTTCTCGCCGCGCTGGCGGGCGATGCTCGGCTACGCCGACGCCGAGGACATCCCCGAGTGGCGGCTGCTCGTCCATCCCGACGACCTCGCGAACGTGCAGAACCAGCTCCGCGAGCACCTCGAGGGCCGTATCGATCTCTTCGAGAGCGTGCATCGGATGCAGCACGCGAACGGCGAGTGGCGCTGGATCCAGAGCCGCGTCAAAGGCCGCGTCGACGAGAACAAGCGCTTGAAGCGCCTCGTCGGTGTGGAGACCGACATCACCGAGCGCAAGCTCTACGAAGAGGCGCTGTTCCGGGAGAAGGAGAGCGCGCAGATCACGCTCCAATCGATCGGCGACGGCGTGGTTACCACCGACGCCGACTCGCGCGTGCAGTACTTGAACCCGGTTGCGTCCGAGCTCACGGGTTGGAAGCTCGACGACGCGGTCGGGCGCGCCATTGACGAGATCTTTCGCGGCTTCCACGAGGAGACCTGCGAGCCGATCGAGAACCCGGTCGCGGTCGCCATGCGGCGCAATCGTTCCATCAAGTCCGTGCGGCCCGCGCTCTTGATTCGCCGCGACGGCAACGAGCTCTACATCGAGAGCACTGCCGCGCCGATCCGCGATTCGACCGCGAACGTGACCGGCGGCGTGCTCGTGTTCCACGACGTGAGCGAGTCGCGCGAGCTCAATCGGCGGTTGAGCTACGCCGCGAGCCACGACATCCTGACCGAGCTCGTGAACCGCCGCGAGTTCGAGCATCGTCTCGAGCGCGCGCTGAAGAGCGCCAAAGCGCGCGAGACCTCGTACGCCGTGCTGTACCTCGATCTCGACCAGTTCAAGATCGTGAACGACGCGTGCGGCCACAACGCCGGCGACGCGCTGCTCAAGCAGATCGGTGCGCTGCTCAAGTCCAAGATCCGCTGGCGCGACACGCTCGCACGGCTCGGCGGTGACGAGTTCGGGGTGCTGCTCGAGAGCTGCACGATGGACGAGGCGCTGCGCACCGCGGAGAACCTCCGCGAGATGATCGCCGACTTCAGGTTCGTTTGGGACGAGCGCACTTTCCGCCTGGGCGTGAGCGTGGGCGTGGTGCCGATCACGCCGGCCACCGACGACGTCGCGTCGCTATTGTCGGCCGCGGATAGTGCATGCGCCGCCGCGAAGGACGCGGGCCGCAACCGCGTCTACAACTACCAAGAAAACGACATCGACTTGATGAAGCGGCGCAAGGAGATGCAGTGGGCCGCGCGCATCAGCAACGCGCTCGACGAGAACCGCTTCGAGCTGTTCCGCCAGACGATCCAACCGCTGCAAGCGAACGGCGAGCCTGGCGCGCATTACGAGCTCTTGATCCGGATGCGCGACGAGCAGGGCGCGCTGATCGCTCCGGGCTTGTTCATCGCGGCAGCCGAGCGCTATGGCTTGATGACGGCGATCGACCGCTGGGTGATCGCGCAGGCGTTCCGGTGGCTCGTGTCTGAGGCCGACGAGCGCGAGCGCCTGTCGCTCTGCTCGATCAACCTGTCGGGGCAGAGCCTGGCCGACGAGAAATTCCTGCCGTTCGTGGTCGAGCAGTTCCAGAAGAGCGGCCTGTCGGGCTCGTGCATCTGCTTCGAGATCACGGAGACGGCGGCGATTGCGAGCTACAGCCAGGCCAACCGCTTCATCCACGCGCTCAAGGAAATCGGCTGTCGGTTCGCGCTCGATGATTTCGGCACCGGACTGTCGTCGTTCGGTTACCTCAAGCACTTCCCCGTCGATTTCCTGAAGATCGACGGCAGCTTCGTCAAAGAGATCCTGCACGATCCCATCGACCGCGAGATGGTGCGCTCGATCAACGAGATCGGGCACCTCACGGGCAAGCGCACGATCGCGGAGTTCGCCGAGAACGCCGAGATCATCACGATGCTCCGCGGAATGGGCATCGACTACGCGCAGGGCTACGGCGTCGCCGAGCCCAAACGCCTCCTCCAAGCCGTCGCGTAAGAACCCGCTCCGAGCCGCATCGCGGCAACGCAGCCTTCGTCGGTGCGGCGGCGCGGCATGCCTCCGCCGCGGCACGCAACTTCGCCGGCCTGCGGCCGGTTCCCTCGCCAC
>DASQOL010000042.1:0-31948 GCA_035644475.1 Gammaproteobacteria bacterium
AACCTGCACGTCAGAACCGACCAAAAGAACGCGCTCAAGATTCCGACCACTGCGATCCAGCCGCAGGCCAACAACCCGCTGAAGTTCTCCGCGAGCGTGGACGAGGCCCTGCACAACCTGCTGTTCCGGCAGAGCAGCGAATATCTCTCGGGCGTCGAGGCCGTGCGCGAGGTGTTCCTCGACATCAAGCAGCACCAGCAGCACCTGCTCACCGCGGTGCGCACTGCGCTCACGGGCTACATGGCGCGGCTCGATCCCGAGGAGGTCGAGAACAAGTTCTCGAAGCGCGGCGGCCTCATGAACGCCGCCAACAAGCTCAAGTACTGGGATCTCTATCGCGACCTCTATCAGGTCGTGACGCAGGGCCAGGCAGGCCAGCTGCCGCAACAGTTCCTCGACGAGCTCGGCCGCGCCTACGAGCAGGAATGTGCCCGGGCGGGCGGCGCCGCGCACAAGTCGCAGGGCACCATAGGCTGACCGCAAGCTCGCCGGCCCGAGGATGGCCGAATGCCGCGATTGCCGGGCCGCTACTTCTTGTTCTTTCCGCGGAACAGCACGACGGTGAGATCGTCCGGCTTGCACGGCTGATCCGCGGCGCCCTCGCCGCTCATCCGCACGCGCACGCGCTCGACGAGGCGATCGGCCGCGTCGCCCAATGGGCCGCTGCAAATCGTCTCGATGATTTCGTCGATGAACAGATTGTCGAACAGCCCGTCGCTCGCGAGCAGCACCGTGTCGTGAACCGCGAGCTGCAGCGAAGGCCCGACCTCGACGCGCATGTCGGGCGAGCCCACGACGTTGAACAGCACGTGCCGCTGATCGTGCTGCACCGCTTCGTCTTCGTCGAGCAGCCCGGCCTCCACGGCGAAACCGGTCGGCGAATGCGGCACGACACGATGCTTGATCCGCCCCCGCTGGCCGACCGCGACGAGCTCCGAGTCGCCGACGTGATAGCTGCGTAGCCGGTTCGCGTCGAGCTCCGCGATGACGACCGTGGTGGCGGCGCCGCGCGCTAACTTGAGCACCGACTTGTTCGCTTCCTCGACGGCGTCCAAGATCGCCGGCCGCAGCTGCGGCGTGTCCACCGGCAGCTTGCCGAGCACGCGGCTCAAGGTCTGCACCGTGGCGTTCGACGCTTCGCGCCCCGCCGGTGTGCCCCCGACGCCGTCGGCCACGGCGAGCACGAGCGAGCCGTCGCCCATCTGGATGACCGCCGCGGCGTCCTCGTTCGGCGTGTGTTTGTCGGGCGCGCGCAGGCTGCGTACGCAGACTTGACCCTGGGGCAGCGAATGCTCGCCGCTTTCCGCATCGCGCTCGCCCAAGTAGAGTCGAACTTGCGCGGCGGGCGAGCTCATTGCGCTCGACTCGGCGCGCGAAGCGTCATGCTTCGAGCGCCTTCGTGCACCACGGGCAATGGTGCCAAGACTCCGCGTCGACGCCCCAACGGCAGTGCGGACAGCGGGTCTCGCTGCCGGGGAGCTTCCAGGGACGTTTAGTCTTGGCACGGCACCACGGACAGTAGCGCATGAACGCCATCAACGGCCCGCGGCACTTCTCGTTTTGGCATTTCGCGACGTAGCGACTATCGGCGTAGCGGCGCGTCGTCTCCACTTCGAATCCGGGACCGTAGCACGAAGGGCAATAGTGCCAATCGAGCTTTACGCCGCGGTGACAGCGCGGGCAGGCCGCGGCCTCGCGACTTGCGTGACGATCGAGCGGTGGCTCCGTGCCGCACCACGGACAAGCCCGCATGAGCTCGGCGACGGGGCCGGAGCAATGCCTGCATTCGTAGCGCGTCTCGAGCGTCTTGCGGTACTTGCGCTGGAACTGGCGGAACAGCACCGTCTGCCACAGCGCCGGATCATCGGCCGAGTTGCCGCGCCGCGCCGAACGCTTCTTCTTCGCCGCGCCGTTGCGGACCCTGCGAAACTCGCGATACATCGTCACCGCGTTGCGGAAGCGATTCTCGGGACGCACCTGGATCGCGCGCCGCAGCCAGTCCACGAGCTTCGGCTTGAGCTTGGCTCGCACGCGCTTGATACCTTGCGGCGGCCAGTCGTAAGGCCATTCGGGCAGGTGACCGGACAAGAGCTCGTAGATCACGAGGCCCAATGAGAACACGTCCGACTGGAACTTCGGCCGCCCGACGGCCTGCTCCGGCGCGATGTAGCCGACGGTGCCCGACCCCGACGCCTTGAGCGTGCGCTGCGCGACCTTCGAGAATCCGAAGTCCGTGAGCTTGAGCTGGTTGTCGGCGAACAGGATGAAGTTGTCGGGCTTGATGTCGCAGTGAATGACGTTCTGCCCGTGGGCATGCGCGACCGCTGCGAGCGCCTGCTCGACGAACTGCAACGCCGAGCCCGTAGCGAGCCGCCGCTTCATCCGGTTCGACAGCGAGCGCTCGCCGAGCGGCATCGCGATCACGAACCGGCCGTCGATGAACGACGCGTCGCGGATCGGCAGGATGTTCGGGTGCTCGAGGCGCTGCGCGAGCCGCGCCTCGCGTTTGAAGTCCGCGAGGAAGAAATCGTCCATCGTGCTCTCGTGCGGGATCTTGAGCGCGACGTTGACGCCGTGAATGGTGTCGACCGCTTCGTAGACGGCCGCGATCGGGCCCTCGGCAAGCCGCCGCTCGATGCGATATTTACCGAGTTTTTGTCGGGCCTTCAGCAAATCCAACAACCGCCGGATGCAGCGTCGTGCACGTTCGACAGGGTTCTTCTGCGGGCCGGTGCGGCCGTTCGTTCCCCCGGGCGAGCATGATCCGACGGCGCACTCACACGGTCAATCGGAGTCGTGTCTCTTTTGCCCGTTGGCGTTGAGGTGGCTGCGGGCGTACCTCGAATGTGTGCTCCGCTGCGGCACGCGACTTCGCCGGCCTGCGGCCGGTTCCGTCGCCACGGCGCGTTCGCCGGGGTCCAAAACGCGGTCGTTTAGCTGTTCCGCTTCGTAGAGCCGGTGTGCCGCCGCGTTTTGGATGCTCGCCTGCGGCTCGCACCCGGGCGCTGCGCGCCCGGGCTCCTGCGGCTCTCGGCGCTGTGGCTCGGCTCGTCGCTACCGCCGCAGCGGAGCACACATTCGAGGTACGACCGCAGCCATCACGCGCGTCGCACGGCCGAAGTGAGACACAACCGCGGCAGTGGCGCGGAGGGCGCGTGCTAGAATCGGGCGGGGAGCCAGGCGGGAACATGCAGCACGACCACGCGCACGCGGCGGACCATCACCATCATCACTCGTTTGCCGCGAACGAGCGCAGCGTGGCGATCGCCGCGCTATTGACCGGGATCTTCATGTTCGCCGAGATCGGCGGCGGCATCTTCTCGGGCTCGCTCGCGCTGCTCGCCGACGCGGGCCACATGCTCACCGACTTCGCGAGCCTCTCGCTCGCCTGGCTCGGCTTCAGGCTCGCGCGCCAGCCCGCGGATTGGCGCCGCACTTACGGATTCGACCGGTTTTCGGTGCTCGTCGCGTTCGTCAACGGCATCGCGCTGTTCGCAATCGCGGCCTGGATCGTGCTCGAGGCCTCGCGCCGGATCTACGCGCCCGTGCAGGTCGTCGGGGGCCTGATGTTCTGGGTCGCAGTCGCCGGGCTCGCCGTGAACGTGATCGTTTTTGCGATCCTGCGTACCGGCGATGCGCACAACCTCAACATCCGCGCGGCGGTCCTGCACGTGGTCGGCGACCTGCTCGGATCGGTCGCGGCTGTCGTGGCGTCGATCGTCATCTACCTCTCCGGGTGGATGCCGATCGACCCGCTGCTGTCGGTGGTCGTGGCGCTCATCATCCTCCGCTCCGCGTGGCACATCGTCGCCGACAGCGGCCACATCCTGCTCGAGGGCTCGCCGCCGGGCTTCGACGCGCGGACGCTCAAGGAGGATCTGCGCGCCGCGCTACCCTATGTCATCGACGTGCACCACGTGCACGCCTGGTCGATCAGCGAGGAGCGGCCGATGGTCACGCTGCACGCCAACGTCGCGGCCGACACGAACTCGTCCACCGCGGTGCGCGAGATCAAACGGATGCTCGCGCTGCACTTCCGTATCAAGCACGCCACCGTCGAGATCGAGTACGGCGACTGCGGCGACGACCCCGGCCACGAGACCTGCTGAGCCGCGGGCGCCCCGTTCTCCGGCACGCCCCCCCGGCTAGACGACGTCGACGCCGGCCCGCTGGCAGTAGTACTCCCACGCGCGGTCGAGCGCGAGTGGCGAGAACTGCGTCGCCGCGGACTGCTCGATCTCGGCGGCGGAAAGCGGCTCGGGCTCACCGATGGTCCGCGCCTGCAGGAGCACGTTCGCGTTCACCTGCAGGTAGATCGCGGTCAGGACTGCCTGCTGGATGGTGGCGCCGACCACCACGGCGCCGTGACCGCGCATCAGCGCGCAGGTGTTGCCGCCGAGCGCCTTCGCGAGATCCCGCCCCTGCTCGAGCGTGCGCACGAGCATGTCGGTGGCGCCGAACCGGTCGCGGATGTCCCAGACCGGAATCTCGGCGCCGATCACCGACGCCGTGTGAATCACGGGCTTCAGCGGCGCGCCGGTGATCGTGAACGGCAGAAGCCCCGTCGCATGGTCGTGGACCACCGAATACACGTCGGGGCGCGCCTCGTAGACGGCCGCGTGGATCATGCGCTCGCCGTAAACCGTCCGGCCGCGCGCGTCTACGGGCGCGCCATCGCGCTCGAACTCCATGAGATCGGCGAGCTCCACGAGCGCCGGGCTCCGCGAGCGCGCCATTACGAAGCGCTGCGGATCGCGGGGATCGCGCACGCTCACGTGACCGAACGCGTCGACGACGCCTTCGTTCGCGAGGATCCGGTTCGCGGCGACCACGCGCCGGAGCTCGGGCAGCGGCTCGAGCGAGCCGTCGTTCGACGTGTCCGCCCGCGCCGGCTGTGCGCGGCCCGCGCGACCGGCGGCCGCGACCCCGAGCGCGAGCAGCGAGTGTGCGAGCATCCGCCGCCGCGACCAACCGTGTTTGCGCTGCATGGTCTCCCTCCGCGCGCCGCTCAGGACGCCAACACCTTACCCGGGTTCATGATGCCGCGCGGGTCGAGCGCGCGCTTGAGCGTGCGCATCAGCGCCATGGCCTCCGCCGACTCGTAGCGCGCAAGCTCGCCCGTCTTCGTGAGGCCAACGCCGTGCTCGGCGCTGAAGGTGCCGCCGAGCCGCGCCGCGACGTCGTGGACGCACGCCGTGAGCGCCGCGACCGTGCCCGCCCCGAGCCCCGCGAGCGTCTGCCCCGCGGGCGGCAAGAGATTGAAGTGCAGGTTGCCGTCACCGACATGGCCGAACACCGACGGCCGGCACGGCGCGATCGCCGCCAGCTCGCGCTCCGCGAGCGCCACGAGCTCCGGGATCTTGGGCGTGCGGACCGCGACGTCGTGCTTCACCGAGCCGCCGGCGCTCCGCTCCGCCTCCGGTACGCGCTCGCGCAACCGCCAGAGCGCGTCGCGCTGGGCGCCCGACTCGGCGACGACCCCGTCCACCACCTCGCCCGCCTCGAGCCCCGCAGCGAGAACCCGCTCGAGCTGCGCGCGCAACCCGCCGTCCGCATCCGCGCTCGCGAGCTCGATGAGCAAGTGATGCGCGTGCCGCGTGGGGAACGGGTCGCGGGCTCCGGGCACGTGGCCGAGCACGAGGTCGAGCGCGCCGCGCCCCACGTACTCCGCGCTGACGACGGCGTCGCCGGTCGCGCGGCGGGCGCGGCCGAGCACGCCGCAGGCCGCCCCGACGCTCGCAACCGCGAGCCACGCCGTCTCGCGCGAGCGCGGCTGCGGAAAAAGCTTGATCACGGCCGCCGTGATCAGACCCAGCGTGCCCTCGGCGCCAAGGAACAGCGCCTTCAAGTCGTAGCCGGTGTTGTCCTTGCGCAACCCCTTGAGCTCGCGCAGCACGTCGCCGTTCGGGAGCACCACCTCGAGGCCGAGCACGAGGTCGCGCATCGTCCCGTAGCGCAGCACGGCGATCCCGCCGGCGTTGGTCGACAGCGCGCCGCCGAGCTGCGCCGAGCCCTCCGAGCCCATGCTGAGCGGCAACAGCAAATCGTGGCCGCGCGCGGCGTCCTGGGCCGCCGCGAGCACGACGCCGGCTTCCGCGGTCATCGTGAAGCCGACCGTGTCGACCTCCCGCACCGCGTTCAAGCGCGCGGTCGACAGCAGGATCTCGCGGCGCCCGGGGCCGTCGAACGGCGTGGCGCCGCCGCATAGGCCCGTGTTGCCTCCTTGCGGGACGACGCCGATCCGCGCCTCGTCACAGAGCCGGATCACCCGCGCGCACTCGTCGACGGACCCGGGCCGAACGACCAGCGCCGCGCGGCCGTGCAAGTGGCCACGGTGATCGGAGAGCATGCCGCCCGCGTCGGCCGAGGCCAGCACACCGGCCGGCCCGACGACGGCGGCAATTCGTTCGAGGGCCGCTTCGACGCGCATGGGCTCGCATCCTAAGCGGGCGCGCAGGCGCGCGACCAGCCCGAAATGCCATTGGCCCAAAGTCCTATTCGGCCCTCCCGGGCCGACGGTAGAGTCCCCCGATACCTATAAACAATGCGGCTTGAGCGTGCTCGTCGGTCCGACCAGCCGACCCGGGTCCGGACGTTTGTGGCGCGAGCGCTCGAGGAGACTCGCGGGGATGCGTCCGCTCCTCTCGATCGGCGTCTTCTTTGCTCTGCTTGCCGGTGCGCCGGTCGCGCGGGCGCACGAAGTCGTGCTGCTCTACGGCCTGGACCAGCGGGTGCCCGGCTATGCCGCGCTGGTCGACGCGATCGAAGCGGAGATCGACGGAGCGCCCGACCTCGAGCACGTAGAGATCTATCCCGAGTTTCTCGACGAGTTGCACTTCCCGGAGGAAGCGGACCAGCGAGTGTTTGCGGAATATCTGCGTAGCAAATACGCGGATGACACCGTCGACGCCGTCGTCGCCGTCTCGAGCGGCGCCGTCGCGTTCCTAGGCTCCCATCGGGATTCCGTGTTCGTCGGAGTCCCGGTGGTTTTTTCCGCGCTGGAGACTTCGCCCTACACCGTCGACGTGCCGCCCCGGTCGAGCGCCGTGATCGTGCCGTTCGAGCCGACGAAGACGATCGAGCTCGCGAGGCGGCTGCAGCCGCGCCTCGAGAACGTGTTCGTGGTCGAGGACGACTCGGAGCGCAGCTCCAGCCGCCGCGCAGCCTTGCAGCGGGACCTGCGCGGGCTCGGCGAAGGGCTGCGTGTCGAGTATCTCGAAGGATTGTCTCTCGCCGCGCTGCTCGAGCACGTCGGACGCCTGCCGGCGAACTCGATGATTCTCTACGACGTGCTGCTCAAGGACGCCGCCGGCAGGACGCTCGACGCAACCGACGTTGCGCAGCAACTCGCCGACAACGCCAACGCGCCGGTCTACGGACTGCACGCGGCCTATGTCGGCCGCGGGATCGTCGGCGGATATCTCTCGCCGTTCGATCGAATCGGCTCCGAGGTCGGCCGCCTCGTGCTGCGCGTGCTCCGCGGCGACGCCTCGATCCCTGCAGCCACCAAGCTCGCCGCGTCCTACGTCGTGGACGCGCGCGCGATGAGCCGCTGGCGTCTCGAGCAGGCCCGCCTGCCGGTCGCCACCGATCAGCGCTTCGCATCGCCGTCGATCTGGAAGCTCTATCAGGGCTGGATCATCACGCTGCTCGTGCTCGTGGCGCTGCAATTCGCGCTGATCGTGGCGCTGCTGATTCAATCGATCAGCCGCCGCAAGGACCGGCTGGCTCTGACCGAGGCGGCGCACCGCTTCAGGCTTGCGCGCATCGCGGGACAAGTGGGCTTCTGGCAGTGGGATCCCGCGTCCGACCGGATCGCGGTGGAGCCCGAGCTGCGAGAGTTCTTGGGCCACGACGCCGCCGCCGGCGGCCCGATCGACTGGCGCACGCACGTCTACGCGAAGGACCTGCCGAACGTGCTCAAGGCCGCGCGCAACCACCTCCGCGGCCGCAGCTCCTACTTCGAAGTGCAGCATCGCGTGCTCGATCGCGGCAACAATCTCCGCTGGTTCCTATCGCGCGGCCAGGTGCTGCGCGACCGCGACAACCGGCCGATCCGCATGGTCGGAACCGCGATCGACATCACCGACCGCAAACGCGGCGAGGATGAGCGGGCGCGCGCGCAGCTCGAGCTCCAGGAGCAACGCGTCGAGCTCGCCCACCTCGGCCGAGCCGCAGCGGCGGGCGCGCTGTCGGTGGCGCTCGCCCACGAGCTCAAGCAGCCGCTCTCCGCGATCCTGTCGAACGCGCAGGCCGGACAGAAATACTTGGCGAAGCGCGACCTCGACCGCGCCGAGCTCGCCGCGATCCTGCTCGACATCGAGAGCGACGGCCGGCGCGCCGGCGACGTGATCCACCACCTTCGTAACCTGCTGCATCGGGGCGACGAGCACTACGAGGTCGTGCACCTGGACGCCGTCGTCGACGAGGTCTTGCATCTCGTGCACAGCGACCTCGTCGCCCGCAACGTCCGCATCCTGCTCAGCTCGATGTCCACCCTGCCCGCGATCCTAGCGGACCGCGTGCAACTCCAGCAGGTGGTCATGAACCTGCTGAACAACGCCGCGGACGCGATGACCGACATCGAGCCGCGCGACCGCAGGATCGCGATCGGCGCGACGATCGAGGAAGACCGCGTGCACGTCACGGTGGCCGACAGCGGCTGCGGTTTCGGCAAGGACAATCCCGATCGGATCTTCAAGCCGTTCGTCACGACCAAGCGCCATGGGTTGGGGTTGGGGCTGTCGATCTCGCGGTCGATCGTGGAGACGCACGGCGGGAGAATCTGGGCGGAGAACAACGCGAACGGCGGGGCCACGATGCACGTGGAACTACCGATCGCCACGAGGTCCAAAGTCGCATGACGAACGATGATCCGGGCGCAAGGCGCCGTCGCCCTTACCGCCTCGTATTGGACGAGAGTCGCATTGCGGGGGAAGGCGGTGTCGAGCGTAGATTAGAAATGCTGTCCGCGCGCCCCTCCCCCGCACACTCCATGGTGGCCGTCGTCGACGACGAGGAGTCCGTGCGCAGGGCTCTGGTGCGGCTCTTCGATTCCGCTAACTTCGAGGCCGAGGCCTTTCCGTCGGCGCGGGACTTCCTGCGAGCGCTCGAGGATCGCAGCTTCGACTGCCTCGTGCTCGATCTGCAGATGCCCGACATGACCGGGCTCGACCTGCAGCGCTATCTGCGCATGGTGTGCCCGAGCCTGTTCCTGCCGGTGATCATCGTCACCGCGCACGACGAGCCCGGCGTGCGCGAGATGTGCTTTGCCGCAGGCGTCCGCGCGTACCTCCGCAAGCCCGTCGAGGGCTCCGCGCTGCTCTCCGCCGTGAGCACGCTCACGGCCCGCGACGACAACGACGGGTTCGACTGACCGCGCCGAAAATAGGGACATGCTGCTTTTTCGGCGACCCGCGGCGGGCTCGTCACGCACATCGCCGAAAAAGCAGCATGTCCCTATTCGCGGCGCGGGGGGAGCTCGTGCGACAGGCTCGCGCCGTTCGAGCGCTCGAGCCAGAAGCCGGTCGAGATGTAGGCCAATCCGAGGAGCACCGCGAAGCCGGCGATCAGCCCGACCACGGCCAGCGCGCCGGACCCGAGATTCGACAGCAGCAACGCGCCGAACACGAGCGACACCGCGCCGATCGCCGCGAAGATCCAGGAGCCGCGCCGGCGGGAGCCGAGCTCCATCGCGAGCAACATCTGGAGCACGCCCCGCGCGATCGCCCACACCGCCACGATCACGAGCAGCGTGAGGCCGTTGACGTTCGGATGCAGCATGGCGACCGAGCCGATCGTGACGCCGACCGCGCCGTCGAGGATGTGGAACAGCCTGTGGCCGTGCGTGAACGCGAGGGCGAGCGCCAGCAAGCCGTCCGCGAAGAACCACGACCCGACGAATATCACGAGCACGAGCAGCGAAACGTCCGGCCACACGAGTATCGCCACGCCGAAGAGGACCGACAGCACGCCGCGCAGCAAGAAGGCCCACCATCGCGCCGCGAGCGACGCGCGCAGCCGCTCTGCGTCGTCAGCGCGCATGGCACGCACCGCTGCGAGATCTGGACCGACACCGCGAAGCCGACGGCCAGGGTGCGGGTGCGCGGTTCACGCTCGAGCTACAGGGCGCGGGTGATGACGGTGACGAACGCGAACAGCCCGACGAAGATCATGGCGATCGTGATCGCGAACACCGGCGTCCGGTGGGGCGCCTCGCCGCCCTCGCCCGCGAGCGGTTTATAGGCGTCCCACATGTAGCGCACCATCGCCCGGTATTGATGGGCCGTGATCACGAGCACGAGCACGCCGGTGCCGATCAGAGTCAGGCCGACGTAGCGCGGCGTGTGCGCGTGCGCCGCGGGCGCGACACCTTCCATGCCGTTCAAGCGCTCGAAGAATTGCACGATCGTGAAGCCGAAACCGATCAAGGACACCGCCGTGCGCACCCACGAGGTAGCGGTGCGCTCGAGCGCCAACCGCGTCCTTATCCACGCGAAATGGCTATCCGCGGTGACCTTTATCTGAAACCGCGCCTCGGGTGCGGCTTCCGTTGCGCTTTTGACTTCGGTTGCAGCCATTTGCCCACCTTCGAAAACTCCGTGCTCCACTATTCGCGGCTTCGGAACCGCCCAGCCATTGGACGTTGGTCTCAACGAGGAGCGCGCCCCAAATCGCGGACAAAAGAAGGCATCGGGTCGCTCCTGCGGGGGACAGCCGGAGCGACCGCGATGCAAGGGGAGTTATCTAAGGATGCGCGGGAGAATGGTGCGCGTTCTTGAAGCAAGCGGCGATAGGACTTTGGTCTCACACGCCGATCCAGAAGGCGGTCAGCGCGGGCAGGCTCCTGCGAAATATTCGTCAGCGTCGCAGACAATGCCGCCGCGCAGCGTGCAGCTCCCGCGCTCGTCGACGCTGCCGCTTCCCGCCGTGATCGCGTAGGCGCCGCCGGTGAGCGCGCAGTAGCGTGCGGCCGCCGTCATGTAGCCCGTGACCTTCAGGCCGCCGGGCGCGCACTGGCCGCGCAGCAGCGCCCACTCCTCGCACTGGCGATTGTCGGTGAACGTGCACACGCCGTATTCGCCGCCGTCGGGGCGCTTCTCGATTTGCAGCGCGCCGCCGGCGTCGACGCACGCTTCCGACGCGGGATTCGCTCGCTGCGTCCGCGGTGCCGCGGCCGCGGCGCCCTCGAGCTCGCGCCGCGGGCCGGCGCCGGCGGAAGACTCCCGGTCGCTGCACGCCGCGAGCAGCAGCGGCGCGACGGCGAGCAGCAGCGCGGACGCGCGCGGCGGCATCAGCGGACGGGCGCGGTCCGGCCGCGCGCGCCTCCCGTCGGTCTCGCCTCCGCGCGAGACTCGCCGCCGATCGGCGCCGCCCCGCTCACGACGCGGCCGCGAGCTTATCGTCCGCCGCGAAGATCGCGCTGTGCTCCAGGATGAACTCGCTCGCGTCGTGCTGCTGCACCGCCGTGATGAACACGCTCGCGAGCGGCGACAGCGTGGCGCCCTTCACCTTCGCGATGCCGAGCTTCGAGCCGAACACGGGCGGCAGGTGATACGGCAGGATCACGACCTGGCCGAAGCGTACCTCGTCGATGATCGCCTCGGGCGTCGCGAAGCCCACACAGTCGCTGTTCCGCACCACGGACGACAGCAGCGAGATGTCGTCGGCGAGCAGCGTCATGCGTTGCTTCGTCGTTTCTTCTTCGTGCAGGATCTGCCTCGCCGCCTCTTGCTGCTCCGGCCGCGGGTTCGGAAAGCCGAGCGGGAACCGCAGCACGTCGCCGGCGCGTAGCTCGCGCGCGTGCGCGAGCGGATGACCCGTGCGGCAATAGAGCACGGTCGGGCGCTCCTTCAGCGGAATGATGTCGAGCACGTCGTCGCGATTCGCCGAGCTGTCGCCGATGAACAAGTCGATCTCGCCGGCGAGCAGCAGCTCGCGCAGCCGCTGCACGTGATCGATAGTGACCGCGATCCGGAAGTGCGACTCGTTGCCGCAGAGCTGGGCCAACGTCGGACCGAGGATCGTGCGCGCAGGATACGGGCCGGCGCCGACCCGCAGGTCGCCGACCTCGAGCGTCGTCATCTTCTGTAGATCGCGCCTCAGGTCCTGCTCGCGCGTGAGCAGCTCCTCCGCGTGCTTCAGCACGAGATCGCCGAAGGCCGTGGGGACTGTGCCGCGCGCCTGCCGGTCGAACAGCTTCACGCCGAGCTCACGCTCGAGCGTTTGAATGCTGCGCGTCAACGCAGGCTGCGTGAGCCCGAGAGTCGCGGCCGCGCGCGCAAAATTGTGCTCGCGTCCGAGCGCCATCGCATGTTGTAGTCTCGTGAGATTGAGCATGTGCCGCCCACCTTGTCGTTCGAGGTGTATTGTGTCTCGCGAACGGCCGGCTCGCGTGACGCCGCGTGGCGTTTCACGCATAGCGGGCCGGCCGCGGTCGACGACTCGCCGAGGGCCGCGAATCGCCGCACAACACAATCGCGCACCCACGCTCGGCAGCTGAATCGGCCCTTGGTCCCATTGCTGCTCCTCGCTTCGCGAGCCGATGCTGCGGCGCAGTGGCGCGCCTGCTCGCGTCACTCGCGAAGCTGCTCGACGACGTCGCCAACACACTGTTCGGAGCCTGCACATGCTCAAACGAAAATGCATCGGCTCGGTTCTGTTCCTCCTTCCGACCGCACTCCTTGCGGACGATCTCACGGGCTACACGCGGTTCGTTTGCACGAGTTGGCATGCCGCGCGCTGCACGGCCGACGGCGACTGCGAGAGCGTACCGCCTTGGAAGCTCAACATTCCGGACTTCGTGCGGCTCGACCTCGGCGCAAAGGTGATCGCGACGACGGCGGCTGCGTCGGAGGATCGCACCACGCAGATCGACGGCACGCAGCGGGCCAACGGGTTGATCGTCCTGCACGGCATGCAGGGGCAGCGCGCGTGGAGCTGGGTGATCAACGAGTCGAGCGGCGAGGGCACGCTCACGACCAGCTCGGATGGCGACGGCGTCGTGATCTTCAGCGCGTGTACACCCATCGAGCGCCTGGAAAAGCCGCGATGAGGTCGTCGGCGGGAGAATGTGTCCCTCGAGTCGGTTTCGCGCGCACCGGTTGCCGCGAAGCGACAACGCGCCGCGGCGGCCGCGACGGACGGCGGCTTCGCGCGGTCGGACGCCGGCCGTTCCTTGATCCGCGGGACATCCCTGGACAATCGAAGCCAATCCGAATCCGCTTCCGGAAGCTTGCTAACAACCGAATCGTTCAGCTACTGTAGCAGTCGCAGAATGTTAGCCAGCGCATCTAGTTCGGGTGTCGTGAAAGTCAGAGACATAATCTCGAATTGGCCCCTGCAGAAGTGGACAGCGGACGACGCCGGAAGCGGGAGCCTCCGCGACGAGCCGGATCAACTACGGCTGTTGTGGTTCAGCTCGCCGGACACGGAAGGTTGGTTCCGCGTCACCGCCACCGACCCCCAGCAGCGCGGCTGGTCCACGTTTTGCCGCATCGAGAACGCCTCTCAGTGGCCGCTGCTCGAGATCACGTTGAGCGCGAAGCTCCGCGCGTCGCTCGCCGAGATCGGCGCGATCGACCTCGCGGCGGGCGACGAAGCCGAGTGACCTAACCCTCGGTCACCACCGTTATCTCGTCGAGACGCTTGCGAAGCAGTATCGCCCAGCTGGTCGCGAGCTGACGCACCTCCGACCAGGTCGTGACCGAGCTCGCCTTGATGCCCACGCCCACGCGCTCCGCCGCGCGGCGATCCGCCGCTCGCGCGAGGACCTCGTTGGTGGTCGCGTCGCGTAGCTCGAACACCAAGGTCGCCTCTCCCACCGAGCTCAAGTAGACGTCGTAGCGCCCCGGCTCGTTCAGCGGCGGCACGCGCGAGACCACGTCGACCAGCGTGCCGAACAGCACCAGCGTGTGCGGCCCGGGCTGCGTCACGAGCTCGTAGCGCTCCGACTTGCCGAGCTCCTTGCGAAACGCCTCCGTGACCGTTTCGACGAGCTTGGCCTTGTTTTCGTCGCTGATGGGGAACTCGGTGTCGTCGTCCGCTCCGGGACGGTACCGCTTACCCGCGTTGTCCACCTGGCGATACTGGATCTCGGCGCCCTTGAGCATCAGCTTCTTGTAGGGCCTGAGATCGAGGTCCGGCTTCACCCAGGCGGCGTCCATCGTCGATTTGTCGACGCGATGCAGGCCGTCGGCCGTGATCTCGGCGTCCGGGCCCGTCTGGACGCGGGGCTTGCCATCGACGCCGAACGAATAGACGAGCGCGAAGCTCGTGACGAGGAACAGGACGGGAACGGCTTGACGCATGACGAGATCCTCCGGTGGGAGCGGCGGACTACTTTGGTATGCGGATGGTCCGACGCCGCGGCCGAGCGGCCAATGAGCCTTTGGACCTAGCAGGCGGGTTGCGCTCAGAAACAGCCGGTGAGCGTGAGGCTCGGCCCGCGATAGTCGAGGTCGAGCGCGCCGGTGACGCCGGCGTGGTCGAAATCGAGCGACAGCCGGTCGAACACGTAGCCGAAGCCGAACGCGGCGCGGGCGAACGTTCGATGGGTCATCCCGAGGGAGATGAATAGCCTGCGGCCCGAACGGGGATCCAGGTCGAGCATGAACCAGCGCAGCTGCGCGTTGACCGCGAGCTTGCGGCGGAAATGCGCGTCGGCGGAGACGCCGACCGAGGGCAGCGGGCGCGAACGCCCCGGCCGCGCCCGCGAGCTCGAGGTCGAGCCGCAGGACGTGCACGCCGCCGTCGATCGTGACCTCCTTCCGCGGATCGTCGAGCACCGCGAACGCATAGCTCGCGCGCCAGTCGTCGAGCTGCGCGGCGGCTGCGCTCGAGCCGCGCGCTGCGGCGTAGCGCTCGATCTCGAGCCGGTGCCGGCCCGCGACGCGCACGCGCGCGTCGAGGTACGCGAGGTCGGCGCCACCGCCGGCGTCGCCGCCGCTCGCGCCCTCGACGAATGACGTGAGCCACGCGTGCGTGTCGGTAGCGGCCGCGGCCAACGTCACGGTCGCGATCGGGCGATCGCTCGGTCTCGGCCCTTCCGCCGCCGGCGTCATCGACCTGAACAGCGGCTGCAGATAGGCGGCCTGCAACGACACGTAGGCGCGCCGTTCCGAGTCCACGATCGGACTGTCGGAGATCCCGGACCCGAAGCGCTCGAGGGAGACCTTGCCGCTGACAAGCCAACGCGGGCCGAGCTGCGTGCCCCATGACAGCGCCGCGGACCAGCCGTCGGCAGTGCTGCCGGCGTACGCCGACCGGTCCGGAGTCGCGACGGCCGCGGGCACGCCGAAATAGTAGTCGACGAAGTCCGTGGCATAGCGGCGCAGCGCGAGCTCGGGTATCAGATATGAGCGCTTCCAGCGTATCGGCAGCGAGAACCGCAGCATGTGGCTCGCGCCCGAATGGTGGCGCAGCAAGTCGACGAAGGCCGTGTAGTCGACGTGGACGGGCCAGCCCCGCCAGCCGACCGTCGGGCCGATCTCGAGCGTCCACGGCCGGTCGGGCAAGCCGCGCAGCTCGGGTGCGTCGGAGCTGTGGAAGCCGAGCGTCTGAAAACGAATCAGCGCGCCGAGCTCGAAGCTCGACTGCGGCACCCAGCGCAGCCCGTAGCCGCCGTCGCGACTGAAGGCGAGATCGTCGTCGAACTCGCCGGGGAACACCGACGCGACCGCGGGGTACACCGCGATCGAGTCGCTCGCGCCCACGTACACGCTCTCCGCCGTCGCCGATCCGGCGCCGACCGCAAATTCGTTCAAGTCGAACTCGAGCAGCTTCTCGCGCAGATCCGCCTCGGCGGGCGGCGAAAGGCAGCCTGCCGCGGCCGCGGCGAGCCAGAGCTTCCTGCGTTTGGCCCGAATGCCGGCACGTCCGAATACGGGAAACCCGCATCGTAGAGGCGGCCCTGCACGCGCGAGCATGAGACGAAGGTCCGACTGCCCCCGCGAGCCTCGCCGGGTGATAGTGCGAGCCACACGAATCGTTGCGTTTCATCCGCAACTCAAGAGGCCCTCCAAGATGCGTCGCGATCATGCGCCCCACCGCACCCTATGGCTCTGCGCTGTCTCAACGCTGCTCGTGTCGACCGCTCCCGCGTTCGCGCAAGTCGACCATGGCCCCGGCGGCCACGAGCGAGCAAGCGTGGCGGTCGGCGCGTTCGTCACCAACCGCGACACGCACGTGCGTCTCGACTCGGCGAGCGGAGCGGGCACCGACATCAACATGGAGGACGAGCTCGGCTTCGACCCGAGCATCACGGTCGCGCGACTCGACGGCCATTTCTGGTTCAACGAGCGGCACCGCTTCGACGCGACCTACTTCGACCTCAATCGCAGCGCCGAGCACAGGATCGACCGAACGATCAAGTTCGGCGATACGACGTATGCGATCAACACGACGATCAGCGCCGAGCAGCAATTCCAAATCTTCAAGCTCGACTACACCTATGCGATCCTCGTCCCCGACCGCGGCTTCCTCGGCGTGACGGGCGGCCTCTACGTCTCGCAGTCGACGTACCAGCTGCGCGCCGGAGCCGCGAGCAACGAGAGCCAGGATCTTACCGCGCCGCTGCCCGTGCTCGGCCTGCGCGGCGATTTCGCATTCACCGACCGGATCACGCTCGGCGGCGCCTGGGAATGGTTCGGGTTCGAGTCGGACAGCGTCGACGGGCGTCTCGTCGACTTCTATGTCGGCGCGGACTATCGCATCACGAAGCGCTTCTCCACCGGCCTCGCCTACAACAGGGTGACCACAAGCTTGGGGGCGCGCAAAGACCACGGCTTCGAGGGCCGCCTGTCATGGACGTACGACGGCATGCTGTTGTACGCGAAGTTCGACTTCTGAGCCCGGCGCGCCAGCGGCGATGAACCAGACGGGCGACGCATCGGAGCACATCTATCTCGTGTGGATCGAGCGCGGGGCGCTCACGATCGAAGGGCTCGCGGTGCTCTTGATCGTGGGCTTCGCGCTCGTGGCGACGGTGATCTGGGCGTACCGATCGTTCACGCAGCCCGACGTGTCCGGCGTATACACGAGCTACCGCACGACGCTGGCGCGCTCGCTGTTGCTCGGCCTCGAGCTGCTGGTCGCCGCGGACATCGTCCGCACGGTCGCGCTCGACACCACCGTCGCGAACATCCTCGGCCTCGCGATGCTGGTGCTGATCCGGACGTTCCTGAGCTGGTCGCTCGTGGTCGAGATCGAGGGCCGTTGGCCGTGGCAGTCGAAGGCCGCGGCCGGCGCCGAAGCGTGACGAAGACGGAGACGGAGATGCAACTCGAAGAACACTGCGAGCACGCCGCGGCGACCGCGCCGGCGGCGGTCAGGGCGAAGCCGGCGCCCGCGGGCATGGTGCACATCGAAGGAAGCACGTTCACGATGGGCTCGGACTCGCACTATCCGGAAGAGGCGCCGGCGCATCCGGTCACCGTGTCGACGTTCTGGATCGACGTGACGGCCGTGACCAATACCGACTACGCCCGCTTCGTCGCCGCCACCGGCTACGTGACCGTGGCGGAGCGCCCGCTCGACCCCGCGCAGTTTCCCGGCGCCGACCCCGCGCTGCTCGTGCCCGGCGGTCTCGTGTTCCAGCAGCCCCCGCACCGCGTCGACCTGCGCGACTTCCACAACTGGTGGGCCTACGTCCCGGGCGCGTGCTGGCGCCATCCCGAGGGGCCGCGAAGCTCCGTCGAGGAGCGGCAGGACCACCCGGTGGTGCAAGTCGCGTTCGAGGACGCCGCCGCCTACGCGGAATGGGCCGGCAAGTCTTTGCCCACCGAAGCCGAATGGGAGTACGCCGCCCGCGGCGGCCTCGACGGCGCCGAGTTCTGCTGGGGCGACGAGCTTGCACCGGGCGGCGTGGAGCGCGCGAACTACTGGCAAGGCGAGTTCCCGTGGCAGAACGCCTGCGCCGACGGATTCGCGCGGACGGCGCCGGTCCGCTCGTTTCCGCCGAACGGCTACGGGTTGTACGAAATGGCCGGCAACACCTGGGAATGGACGGCGGACTGGTATCGCGATCGGCACAAGCAGCCGCAGGCGCAGAAGAGCTGCTGCGCGCCGGTGAATCCGCGCGGCCCGTCGGTCGAGCACAGCTACGATCCGTGCTCGCCGAAAATCCGGATTCCGCGCAAGGTGTTGAAGGGCGGCTCGTTCCTCTGCGCGCCGAACTACTGCCGCCGCTATCGGCCGGCGGCGCGCTATGCGCAGATGGTCGACACCGGAACCTGCCACGTCGGCTTCCGCTGCGTCCGACGCGAGAGCGCCGCGGCCTGAGCGCACCCGGCTCCGCACATTGGACCACGGGCCAATGGCGGCTGCGCGCGCGTTCGCGTCTGCTCTCACGCCCATGGGCGTATCTACTTTGGAGGTCGACATGACCGCATCGACGCTGTCCGCCAGGGTGCGCGGAGGACCGAACGCGCCGACGGGCCCGCTGGCCGACGCGCTGCACAGGGTCTGGTGGACGGTGATGCTGCGCGGCATCGCGGCGCTGCTGTTCGGCATCGTCGTGCTCGCTTGGCCGGGGCTCGCGTTCGCGACGCTGCTCGTGATGTTCGGCGTCTTCTGCCTCGCCGACGGCGTGATCGGCATCTGGGCAGCAATCTCGGGCGGCAGCGATCACCGTTGGCTGCAGCTCGTTTGGGCGCTCGTGAGCGTCGGCGCGGGACTCGCAACGCTGCTCGTGCCCGGCGTGACGGCGCTCGCCCTCCTCTTCTACATCGGCGCGTGGGCGGTGACGAGCGGCGTGCTGCAGATCGTAAGCGCGATCCAGTTACGCCGCGAGATCGAAGGCGAGTGGCTGTTGATGTTGAACGGGTTGCTCGCGGTCGTGTTCGGCCTCCTGCTGTTCGCGCGGCCGGGGGCGGGCGCGATGGCCATCGTAACGATTCTCGGCGTGTTCGCCATCGCTTCGGGCGTCGCGCTGATCCTGCTCGGGTGGCGTGCACGAAGCTTCCTGCACGCGGCCACGAGCGGAGAGCAGCAGCGCAAATCAGCGCGCGCCTGAGCCGCCGCCTCTAACGAACGACGCCGACGCGCCGCTCGCCGCGCGCGACCTTGGTCCCGCCGGCTCGTGCGCGCACGCCACGGATCCACTGGGAGAGGAGCACGCCAATGTTCACGAAGAGAATCTGCTTTGCCGCGCTGATCTGCGTCGCGGCGTTCGCCGGCGGCGCGGCGCTCGCGCAGCGCACCGACACGGCGTTCATGTCCACCGGCCTGCGCTGCAGCGACATCACGTGGCAACCCTCCGTCGTCGCGCGCTATCCGCACGTCGCCGATGCGTGCCAAGGCGTGGTCCGGTACAACGGCACCTACTTCGTGAAATTCATGGGCACCGTGCAATCGGTGTCCGGGAATGGCCAGCGCGTCAGCCTAAAATTCAACGGCGTGGACGACATGACCACGCTCACTCCAGCGGAGAGCTCGCGGCTCTTCATCGCCGGGCAGTCGTACGCGTTCCACGACCTGTCACGTGGCCAGGAGCTCACGTTCCACGTCCCGGCTACTGAATTCGTGGCGTATTTCTTCGAGCCGCGGTCCGAGACGGAATTCGTCGCGGTGCAGTTCGACCAGCCCCTGGCCACCCCGTCGGTGCGCCTCACCGCCGCCGCGCCGGCGGCGCGCACACTGCCGCCGACATCGAGCTGGCTGTCGACAATCGGCCTCACCGGCGTGCTGATGTTCGCGGTAGGCGTCGCGCTCGTCGTGCCGGCGATCGCGAGCCGGCGTTGACCAATGCTCATTTGTATCTATCGCGCAACAATAACCGGGACGACGTTGGCCCAAAGTCCGATGGCCGCCAGGTCCGGCAGCCGTAGAGTCCCAACCAATGTGAGCCATGCAAACAACTTGGCGCGCCCGAGATAACGCAGGAGAACCGCGAAACAGGAATCGGCGAGGCCAGTGCCGCAACCGGCGACGAAAACACCGGAACGCCGCGCCCGCCCCGATCGGCTGCAGCGTTGCTAATGTAGAGACGGCGGGATTATTCTGGCGGTGTTGCCGAAATTAGAAGAACCGCATACGAGGGAAATGCAGCCGGACGGGCTGAACAATCGATCGGCCAAAGTCCCGTCCGCGGTGGGGTGGAGCGAATCGAAAAAGTAGGTCCCGCGGTTCGCGTCGACGCCGATCGGATCGGCCGAGCGAGACCGACGTGGCACCCGCAACACGAGGGGGGATATATGGACGTAGACAATACCGGGGCGCGGAACAACCTACCGCGAAGTACGCGAGCGCGCGACGGCAGCGAAAGCCTGATAGCAGAGCAACCGGTGGTCTTCGTCGTCGACGACGACGCCACGGTGCTGCGTTCCATCGAGCGACTGCTGCGCTGTCACGGGCTCCCCGTGCGGCCCTTCGCGTCGCCCGGGGCGTTCCTCCGGGCCATCGATCCGTCGACGCCCGGCTGCGTGCTGCTCGATCTGTCGCTGCCGGGGTCGACCGGCCTCGACGTACAAACGCAGCTGCTCGCGTCGGGCAACCTTCAGCCGATCGTATTCTTGTCGGGCTACGGAACGATCCGCGCGAGCGTGCAGGCGATGAAGGCCGGCGCCGTCGACTTCATCGAGAAGCCGTTCGAGGAGAGCACACTCATCGCCACCGTGGAGCGCGCGATCGAGCGCGACCGCGAGCAGCGCGCGCGTCGCATCGAGGGCGAAGCGTACACGGCGCGGCTCGAGTTGCTCACGCCGCGCGAGCGCCAAGTGCTCCGGCATGTGATAGCGGGCCGGCTGAACAAGCAGATCGCGGCGCGGCTCGGCACGGCCGAGAAGACGATCAAGGTGCATCGCGCGCGCGTGATGTACAAGATGTCGGTGCGCTCGGTCGCCGAGCTCACGCGAGTCGCCGACTTCATCGGCATCCAACCCGAAGCGTAGCGCCGGGCGCCGGTCTCGAAGCCATGCGGAGCACGGCGCCGACCGTCGTCGTGATCGACGACGAGGACTCCGTTCGAAAGGCGCTCGTACGCCTGTTGCGCTCGGCGGACTTCCAAGCGGTCTCGTTCTCGTCCGTGCGCGCATTCCTCGCCGACTTCGAGTCGCTCGAGATGGATTGTCTCGTCATCGACCTGCAGATGCCCGACATGACGGGGCTCGACCTGCAGCGCTACCTGCGCATGGTGCGGCCCGACGTGGCCGTGCCGGTGGTGATCATCACCGCGCACGACGAGCCCGGCACGCGCGAGCGCTGCTACGCGGCGGGTGTGTCCGCGTATTTCCCGAAGCCGGTCGGCGCCGTGACGCTGCTGGCCGAGCTCGACAGGATCACCGATCGCGCACGAAGCACCGCCTGACTCGGCCGGTTGCACGAAAGTCCAATGGCCGCTCTGCGAGCGGCTGCCGATGATCCCGAGCCACAAGCGATCGTGAGAAACGACATGGCCGACGCTCGTCCGTCGCGTGATCGGCGCGCGCTATTCGCCGCCGTCCTGGTGTCGATCGTGGCTCAGCTGCTCACGGCGCCCGCCGCAGCTCGCGACAAGACCGACGTCGTGACCATGCGCAACGGCGACAGGCTCACCGGCGAGGTCAAGAGCCTCGAGTACGGCATCCTGGAGCTGTCGACGGATCACGTGGGCACGGTGAAGATCGAGTGGCCCGAAATCGCGTCGCTCGAGAGCAAGATCTCTTTCGACGTGGAGCGCATTGGCGGCGCTCGCTCTCACGGCACGCTCACCACTACCGACGGCAAGCTGGTGATTGCGGGAGACGGAGGGGAGCCGGAGTCGGTGTCGCTCGCGGCGGTTACGCGCCTTTCCGAGCTCCAACCGGGCTTCTGGCAGCGTGTCAACGGCACGTTCTCGATCGGCTACAACTACACGAAGTCGAGCGACATCTCGGTCACCAATTTCGGCCTGAACTCGCAGTATGTCGGGGTGCGGGTCCGCTCGACGCTCGACATGAGCGGCAACCGCACGTCGAGCCCCGGGCAGAACGCCACGGACCAGGAGACGATCTCCTCGACCGTGCAGTTCCTGAGCGACAAGCCGCGCTTCTGGGTGCTGCTGAACACGCTCGAGAGCAACGAGGAACTCGGCATCGAGAGGCGGGTCCAGAGCGGCGGCGCGGTCGCGCGCTACTTCAGACAGACCGCCTACAGCGAGATCACCGGTTACGGCGGGCTCGTGCTCAACGCAGAGTGGACCACCGGCATCGACGACAAGCAGAGCAGCCTCGAAGGCGTCGTCGGCGGCCAGTGGCGCATATTTCGGTTCAACGATCCCGAGGTGAGCCTGACGGCGCAAGCGGCGCTCTATCCGAGCATCACCGAGTCGGGCCGCCATCGCAGCAGCTTGAACGTCACGCTCGCGCGCGATCTCGTCAAGGACTTCACGCTGAGCTTGAGCCTCTACCAGAGCTACGACAGCGATCCGCCCGCGGAGGCGAGCGGCGAGCTCAACAAGAAGGACTACGGCGTCGTGACGTCGCTCGGCTACAAGTTCTGAGGGCGTTCGCCGCACGCGGCGGCTCGAGCCTCAGGCGGCGGCGCGCGAGTGCACCGGCAGCGTGAACACGAACGTGGCGCCTCGATCCCCATTATTGGTCGCGGTGAGCTGCCCGCCGTGCACCGCGATGATCGACTGGCAGATCGACAGCCCGAGGCCGAGCCCCTGGGGCTTGGTCGTGAAGAACGGCTCGAACAAGCGGTCCGCTACTTGCGGCGCAATCCCGCCGCCGACATCCCGCACGGCCACGGCCACGAAATCCCCTTGCCGCGAGCTCGACACGTTGAGCAGGCGCTCGGACGGATCGTTCTCGCCCATCGCCTCCGATGCGTTCAGCAGCAGGTTGAGCAGCACCTGCTGGAGCTGCACGGGATCGCCGCGCGCGGCGGGCAGCGGCGACGCGAGATCCGAGACCAGCGTAACGCGGTGCTCCACGAGCTTGCCGCGCGCGAGCGCCAGCGTGTCGCGCACGATCGTGTTCACGTCGAGCGGCCGGAAGACATGCTCGCCCTTCTTCAGCAGCGACCGGAGCCGCGCAATGACCTCGCCGGTGCGTACGTCGTCCGTGACGATGTCCTCGAGGATGTCGTTGAGCTCGGCGACATCCACCGACTCGCGCATCAGCAGCCGCTGCGCGGCCTGGGCGTTGCTCAAGATCGCCGTGAGCGGCTGCCGCAGCTCGTGCGCGAGCGCGCCCGCGAGCTGGCCCAGGATCGCCACGCGCGTGAGGTGCGTGACCTGCTCGCGCTGCCGATCGACCTCGAGCTCCGCGCGCCGCAGCTGGGTGACGTCGCGACCGATGCCCTGGATCTCGACCCCCCCGTCGCCGATGACGTGATCGATCCACTGTTGATAGCCGATCGTGCCGTCGGCCCGCAAGACCTCGTGCGTGTGGTTCTCGACCCTGGGCCGCTCGATCAGCGACTTGAGATGCGCGAGCGCCCCGGCGCGGTCGGCTTCGGGAATCAGGTCGAGGAATTTGGTGCCGATCAGCTCCGCGCGCGTCCGGCCGAAGTAGCGGCAGTACGCGTCGTTCACGAACGTGAGCGTGGTGTCGGCCCGATACCGGCAAATCAAATCGGTCTGAGACTCCACGATGTTGCGATAGCGCTCCTCGCTCACGCGCAGCGCGCGCTCGGCTCGGAGCTTGCGGTTGCGTGCCAGGAGCGCGAGCACCGCGAGCGTCTGCAAGAGGAACGCGCCGACGGCGACGGCGATCTTCTCGCTGTGCTGCTCCCACAACGACGGTTCCCGGAACTCGACCACCGATCCCGGCGGCAACCTGCTCTCGTCGAGGCTCCAACGCTCGAGAGCGCGGGAGTCGACGACGTAGCTCGTCGCGGTGGTCTCGAGCGGCGGGATCGAGTCGGGCGACTCGCCGGCGAGTATCCGCTTGCTGAGCGCGGCCGCCTCCGCCCCGATCGTCGCGAACCGGTCCATGTAGCCGCCGACCGCGCCGCTGCCGATGACGCTCTCGTAGACGCCGTACACGGGTGCGTCCGACGCTTCGACCAAGCGCGCCGCGATCTCGCTCCCGCCGAAGTTCTCGCCGTCGGCGTCCTGCAGCATGCTCAAGAGCAGCACGAACGAATTCGGCCCGAGCTCGTGCAGCGCGCCGGTGACGGCGGACACCGGCTGGGCGGCCAGGTAGGTGAATTCCAGCCGGCCCGCGAACGACGCGAACCGCTCGCGCGCCAGCCGCTCCCACGCGCGGTCCGTCGCCGCGGAGCCGGTGACGACCACCGCGCGTCTCGCGCCCGGCTGGAGCCGCAGCGCAAGCTCGAGCGTTTCGATCGCGTCGAAATGTGTGACGACTCCCGTCGTCAGCGCCGGAAGACGCGGGACGTCGGGCCCGAGCACTCCCGAAAAGACGACGGGCACGCCCGGAAAGACGGAGTCCTTGTGTCGAGTGAGGAAGTCCAGAGACTCGGGCCCCAGCGCGATCAGAAGATCGAGCCGCATCGATCCGTACTTGCCGCGCAGCAAGCGCGTCAAGTCCTCTTCGTGCGCGGCGCCCGGGAAGCGCGCGGCGTCGAGAAACTCCGTGAACACTTCCATTCGCGGGGCGCCGCTCGACAACGTCTCGTCGAGGCTGCGGCCGACGAAGTACCCGGACGGGAGCAACACGTCGAGCGGAAACAAGATGAGCACGCGCTTCGTGCTCTCGGGGGATTGCGCGACGCTCGCGTCGAGCGCGAGGCAACAGCACGAGGCCAAGAACAGCGCACGCAGCAGACAGGAAAACCCCGGACCGGCGGCTGCTCGCAGCGCGGCGTATACGCGGCCCGACTTTTCGGACGCGATCACTTTCCCCGGAGATCCTGACCCGTGCTGCGGCTCGAGCCAAATATATGCCGAGCGCGCGCGGCCGTCACGCGCAAGAGAATGGAATGCCGCGTACGCCAGCGCGTCGCGATTCAGGTTGTTCAGCTTCGCGGCTTGCCGGCGTCGCAGATCGTCCGCGCCGGCAGCGTCGCGCTAGAGCGAGAGCGTCAGCGGAACGACCGCCGCAGCATTTCGAGCGCCGGCGTGAGCGTGTCCCAGTACGGCCGCGCGCACTCGCTGTGCCAAGGTCCGCTCATCCCGAGCTCGCCGTGCGGGTCCTGCGTGAAACGCATGTCCGTCGTCGGCTGCCCGTCCTCGATGGGCTCCTTGCAGCCTTTGCACCGCGGACCTTCCCAGTCCCCGGGTCTGCCGTCGAATGGCACTTTCGTCCACCTTGCGCCTCTTCGGGCGCGTCGCGCATCCAAGTCGCGCGTACTGTTCCAAAGGGACCGCGCTTTGTCCAGGAAATGCGTCCCATCGAGCGCGCCGCGCCGCGCCGGCGCACGAGCGATAACCGCCGACGGGCGCAGCGATGCGCCGGGCACATCCGTGCGTCGGCCGTGCCTGGCACCAAGGGTGTCTGACAGCAAGGGTGTCCGACACCCCGTGTCCGACACCGAGGCGTGGACCGAGACGCGAGTACGGCCTTGGTCCCATTGGCCGTGAGTTGTCGCGCGCTAACGATCGTCATGAGCTCGCCCACTCGCGGCGGGTTACCCGAACGTTTTAGCGCGACTGCTGAAGGAGCCTCGCATGACCAAGACCACGACGTTGCTGCTCTCCATCGGTGCGCTTTGCGCCGGCACGGCCTCGGCCCAACTGCAAGGACAGAGCTACGCGGCCCCGCTCGGCCTGTTCGTCTATCCCGGCAACGGCCAGTCGCCCGCAACGCAGCACACCGACGAGGCCGCTTGCTACCAGTGGGCGCAGCAGGCCACGGGCATCCAGAATCCGACGACGCCGCCGCCGGCCCAGCAGCCGCAGGAACAGGCGAGCTCCGGCGGAGGCGCCGGGCGCGGCGCGCTCCGCGGCGCGGCGGGCGGCGCCCTGCTCGCGGAAGTCGGCGGCAATCACAACACCAACGAGGCCGCGTGGGCGGGCGCGGTGATCGGCGGCGCGCGCGGCGCGAAGGAATCGAAAGTCCGCAACCAGGCCGCGCAAGACAACGCGCAGAACGCGAGCAGTCAGCAGTTCCAGCAGCAACTGCAGACGTTCAACAAGGCGTTCTCGGCCTGCATCGAAGGCAAGCACTACACGATCAAGTAGCGGCGGCCGTGGCCGGCGTCGGTGTCAGACGCGGTTGGTGTCTGACACCTTAAGTGCTTCGCTGCGAACGCGGGCAAAAAAATCGCACCGTTGCGGCCATTGCACGGGGGGAACGCGCAAGAGCGGCTGCGGTGCGAATGGGTGGGTTGGAATGCACGTTGCCGTTGTCGACCGGGAGGCAACCACGCGAGCCCCACTTTCGTCAATTGCGATCGGCTGCCGCCACAACCACGGAAACAGTCGCGGCACGCATGCCGGGTTCGCCGTAACCTCCGCTGGTACTTTGTTCTGTCTCGATCTTCGTTCCCTCGCGAACAGCACCCAATGGGACCTTGGGACTAGTCGCGGAACTTTGGCCGCGAGGTTGCGCACACGCCGCGCTCCCATTGTGTCGCGCATGACACAGCGCGCCGACCTGTGCGACCAAGGTCCGATGCCCTTCCGGGCGGCCGACACGAACACTGCAGGCCTCATGGCAACAGCGCAGATTCGCGCCGCGTTGCCGAGCAACTGACGTCGGTCAACACAGGAGAACGCCGTTATGGAACCGTCTCAGCATCTTCTTCGCGGGGCCCGGGTCGCGCTGCTCGCCGCGCCGCTGTTTTGTTATCCGGCCTTCGCGCAGGAAGGGCTAGCCAAGGGCGATTACGACTTCACCGTGTTCATCCCGTATCTGGACTCCGTCGACGAGGACTTCGTCGGCGGCACGCGCGTCCACGTGGACAGCGACGTCGGCTTGGGCTTCGGCTTCGACTACTTCATGACCGACAACACGACGGTCGGCGGCACGTTCACCTATTCCCAGCCCGACGTCGAGGTCTCGCTGCATGTCCAAAACCCCCCTCCCGGCGGCTCGTTCAGCCTGCTGCGCGGCGAGATGGAGGCCATGGGGTTCATGGGGAACATCACGCACCAATTCGGCAAAGGCAAGCTCCGGCCCTACGCGTTCGGCCAGCTCGGCTGGATCTACGTCGACACGAACATCGCCGACGGCCCGCCGAGCACCGGAGGCTGCTGGTGGGATCCGTGGTGGGGCTACACCTGCACGGTGTACCAAGACACCAAGACGAGCACCGAGTTCTCCTACGGCTTCGGAGTCGGCGTGCGCATGAACCTGGGCAGGACCATGTTCCTCGACCTCGGGTGGATCCAGCAGTGGACCGACTGGCCGCAGGCGGTGAGCCCGGACAACTACTCGACTTATCGCGTCGGCTTGGGCTTCCATCACTGATCCGCGGCCGCGCCGGCGGCGCCGCTGCGGTGCCGACCGGCGCGGTGCGTCACTCGTCCCAGGATTTGTCCGAGCCGATCATCCGCCACGCTTCGTCTAAGTAGGCTTCGAGCTCCTTCACCGAGACGTTGCTCGGATAGCTGTCGAAGCTCAGCGTGCCGCCGACCGCCTTCGCACTGCCGCGCCGGTCCGCGCCGTAGTTGTCAGCCAGGGGACGATCGCGCAGCGCCGCGGCCTTGCGCCGGTGCTGATCCAGCAGCCGCTTCTTGGTGGACTTGTTCATTCGGAGGCTCCCCGACGGAGACGTGACGAGTCTGCCCGCGGCGCACGCATGTGCCGCGGGCTCCGGAGACGTCCCGAACATATGCGGCCGGGGCGGGGGTGCCTATAGGTCTCTGGTCTTAGTTGGGGATGCGCTTGAACGCCGGCCGCGCCATGCAGCGCTCGACGTACTGAGCGAACACCGGGCGCAGCTCGAGGGCCTTGGTCATCGTGCCGTAGTTGAGCTGTGACGCGACGTAGACGTCGGCCGCGCTGAATCGCTGGCCGACGATGAAGGGGCCGGGGACGAGCGCCGTGGCGAGCGCGTTGAACACGTTCTCGTACGTGCCGTAGGCGATGTGGCCCTCTTTTTCCACGGGCCGCGCCAGCAGCCGGTCGACGAGCGCCGGCTCGACGCATGCCGCGCCGAAGAACAGCCAGCGGAAATACGTGCCGCGCGCGGGTTCGTCGTTGCGGGGCGCGAGGCCCGCGCCGGGGAATGCGTCGGCGAGATACGCGCAGATCGCGGCGGTCTCCGTCACCACTACGCCGCGATGGACGATCGCCGGAATCTTGCCCATCGGATTCACGGCGAGGAACTCCGGCGTCTTGTGCTCCCGCTTCTCGAAGTCCAGGATCTTGACGTCGTACTGAGCGCCGGCCTCCTCGAGCATCCAATGAATGATCCGGCCACGCGACATCGGATTGTGGTAGAACGTGACTCGGTCCGACATTCGACTCTCCTCGTGGGCGGCCAAGCGTGACCTCCTCCGATCGTAGATGCAACCCGCACCGAGCGTGACGCGCATTCCGCGCGCCGTCTGGGCCCTCGGCATCGTGAGCCTCTTCATGGACGTCTCGTCCGAGATGATCCATTCGCTGCTGCCGGTGTTCTTGACGAGCGTGCTCGGCGCGAGCGTGACGACCGTGGGCTTCCTCGAGGGCGTCGCCGAGGCCACGGCGTCGATCACGAAGGTGTTCTCCGGCACGCTCAGCGACCGGCTCGGCAAGCGCAAGCTGCTCACCGTCATTGGCTATGGGCTCGCCGCGTTCACGAAGCCGCTGATCGCAATCGCGCCCAGCACGGCCTGGGTGTTCGGCGCGCGCTTCGCGGACCGTGTGGGCAAGGGCATCCGCGGCGCGCCCCGCGACGCGCTGATCGCGGACCTCACGCCGGCCACGCTGCGCGGTGCAAGCTTCGGGTTGCGGCAGGCGCTCGACACCGTGGGCGCGTTTGCCGGCCCGCTGCTCGCGATGGCGTTGATGGCGCTGACGCACGACCGTTTTCGGTTCGTGTTCTGGATCGCCGTGATCCCCGCCATCGCGTCCGTGCTGCTGCTGATCGCGAGCGTCGACGAGCCGGAGCGCACCCGCAACCCCGACGCGAAGCCGCCGATGCTGCGCGCGATGCTCGGCACGCTCGGCGCGCGCTATTGGCTACTCGTGGCGGTGGCGGCGCTGTTCACGCTCGCGCGCTTCAGCGAGGCGTTCTTGATATTGAAGGCGGCGGACGATGGCTTCGCGGCCGCCACGGTGCCGCTCGTGCTGGTCGTGATGAACGTTGCTTACGCTTTGTCCGCGTACCCGGCCGGCAAGTGGTCCGACCGCGTGAACCGCTGGGTGATCCTCGGGCTCGGCTCGGGGCTGTTGATCGCGGCCGACCTCGTGCTCGCCTTCTCCGGCTCGGTGGTGGGCGCGGGCGTCGGCATCGCCCTTTGGGGCGTGCACTTGGGCTGCACGCAGGGTCTGTTCTCGGCGCTCGTCGCCGACGCGTCGAGCCCGGAGCAGCGCGGCACCGCGTTCGGCGTGTTCTACCTCGTGACCGGCGTCGCGCTGCTCGCGGCGAGCGCGCTCGCGGGCGTCGTCTGGGACCGGCTCGGCCCCGCGGCAACGTTCTTGACGGGCGCGACGCTCGCCGCGCTGTCCGCCGGCGTGGCGCTCACGCTCTACTCCACCGGCCGCCTCCGCGGAAAATAGGGACATGTTGCCTTTTCGGCGAGATGCGGGCGTGATCTGTCGCGTGGAGTGGTCGCCGAAAAGGCAACATGTCCCTATTTTCCGCGGAACGATCTGTCGCGAGGCTGCCGCCGAAAAAGTAACCTGTCCCTATTTTCCGCCGGACGAGGTGCTCGAATGACTTCGATCGTGACTCTCGCGTTCCTCCATCACGCGGTGGCGTTTCTGCTGGTCGCCGTCGTCACCGTGGAGCTCGTGCTCATGCGCGAGCTCACGCTCACGACGGCGCGCAGCCTCGTGCGCATGGACGCCGTCTACGGCGTGGCCGCGCTCGCGATCCTCGTGATCGGCTTCCTGCGGGTGTTCTATACGGAGAAGGGCTCCGCCTACTACTTTCACAGCATTCCGTTCATCCTGAAGATCGCGCTGTTCGCGATCGCGGGCCTGCTCTCGATCTATCCCACGAAGCAATACTTGAGCTGGCGCAAATCGCTCAAGGAGAACCGCGTGCCGGCGGTCGACGACCGCGTGCGGCGCAAGATCCGGATGATCCTGCACATCGAGCTCACGCTGCTGTTCTTGATGATGCTCTGCGCCGCGATGATGGCGCGCGGCGTCGGCGTCTTCAGCTGAGAGCGCCGGCAGAGAGTTCATTCGTTCAGAAGGGGAAACGATGATCGACATGGTCGAGACGATCGGGGCCTTTCACACGGCCACCGACGAGCTGCCCTACGCCGACGACTGGGCGAACACGCCCGGCGTGCGCTTGAAGCTTCTGATGGCCGACATCGAGGGCGCACGCTTCGCCGTGCGAATCCGATTCGCGCCGGGCATCCTGCTGCCGCCGCACAAGCACACGGGCGAGGTCCATGCGTTCACGCTGTCGGGCGAATGGGCGTATCTCGAGCACGCGGACATTCCCCCGAGCCGCGCCGGATCGTATCTGTTCGAGCCGCCCGGCAGCACGCACACGCTCAAGGTCGCCGACCATGCGAAGGGCGACACCGACGTCGTGTTCGTCGTCTACGGCGCGATGATCCACCTCGGTCCGAACGGCGAGGTGCTCGCGATCGGCGACGCGGAAAGTCACCTGCGCGACTGGCCCGCGGCCGTGCGCGCGCAGGGCAAGAAGCTGCCGGCGACGTTCCCGATCGGCGGATCGATGCGCTATCGGCCCGTTTGACCTCTGGCACTAGGGTCAGACCCCGGGGACAGACGCGGACGTCTGTCCCCGGGGTCTGACCCTAGTTCCACGCTAGTTCAGGTCGCGCAGGCCCTCGTTGAGCTCGATCAGCGTCCCCCACGGATCGCGGATGAACGCGACGCCGAGCTTGAGCTCGGGCGAGTAGCGGTACGGCACCGTGAGCTCGACGCCCTTTGCCTGCAGCTCCTTGCAGAATGCCTCGAGCCCGCGGACCTCGAAGCCCACGTGGTCGATTGCGCGGCCGGCCGTGCCGACGAGCGGCTCGTCGGGCAGCCAGCTGAAGAAGTTCAGCATGTAGCCGACGCCCGGCAGGTCGGCGCCGATGAAGAAGTCGGTCTGGCCCGGCCGCAGCGTCGCGTTGAACGTCTTCATGTACCACTGCTGCATCTCGACGAACTGCTTGTTCACGAAGTGCACGTGATGGTGTTTGATCGGCGGCGCGTTCGGCTCCATGTTCGTGACGAGCTCCACTTTCACGCCGTCGGGCCCGACCAGGTACTCGAACATGCCGTAGTTGCCGGCAGTCGGCGGCGCCGCGGGCTGTCCCGGCCCGGGCTCGCGCCCCACCGCGCGCTGGAAACCGTTCGCGACCGCGCGCGCGGCGACCGTCGCGACGTTCGGCACCGCGAAGCCGATGTGGTCGAGCGTCGTGCCGCGGGTGGGCCCTGTCGGCGCCTGCTTGCGGAAGAAGATGTAGACGTCGGGGAACTTCACCATGTCGGCGCCGTCCGGGCCGAACTTCGCGCGCGTGCCGCCGAGCGTGTCGACCCAGAATTTCATCTGCGCTTCGATGTCGGTGGCGTTGATGTGGTAGTGGCCGACGATGATCGGCGCGTCCTTGTTCGTGAGCTGTGCCGCGGCTTGCCATGCGGGCAGCACGGCGAGCAGGCTCGCGACGAGCAGTCGGAATGCGGTCTTCATGGTCCCCTCTCGTTCGAGTTGTTCGGAGAATCGGTCGGCCCGAGAGAGTATAGCCACGTAGGTCCTTTGGCACGCGCGGCCCCTCGAGCGGCCGCGGTAGCATAGCGGCATGAGGCGACTCGAACCTCGCTTGCTGGGCACGTTGGCCGCCGGGGCGCTAGCCGCCGCGGCCGATCCGTGCGGCGCGCAGACGGCCGGGCAGTCGGGCGCCGGCAGAGTGATGACCTCGGGCCGCGAAACGGGCTCCGGCGGCGGCGCCGCAACCTCCGGCGCAACCGCTAGCGAGGCCCCCGCGTCCGCCCGCGCCCTACCCCGTTTCGAGCTCACC
>DASQOL010000043.1:0-2248 GCA_035644475.1 Gammaproteobacteria bacterium
CTCGGTATTTCCGCAGGCACTCTTGGCGGCGGCGAAGATCGCGCCCAACGCGCAAACAGTTTCGAGCAATCTCAACCGGATCGTCGTCGAATACGGCGCGAGCCCCTGGGCCGACGATGCACTCCTGCTGCTGACCCAGCTGTACTTCGCCCAACACGACCCCGTACAGACCGCCCAGGCCGCTGAACGATTGAATCGTGATTACCCCGATTCGCCCCTGCGCCCGCGCGCCAACTTTTGGGGGGCGCGCGCCTACTTCGACCTCAAGAACGAGACACGCGGCTGCGAGCTGATCCAAAACACGCGCCAAGACACGACGCAGGATGTCGAATTCAAGAATCAGGTGAGCTTCTATGCGGCGCGCTGCAGTGCTCCATCGCCGACTACGGCAACCACGACACCGGCGTCCGACACCGGAGCGAAAACTCCTACGCCGCCGGCGTCGCATGCGTACGGGGTACAGGTTCTCGCCGTAAAGAGCGCCGCGCAGGTCGACGAAATGCTCACACGTCTCAAGGTGATGGGCTTCGACGCGCGCGTCGTGCGGGACTCCGCCGGCTTCTTCAAGGTCCGCGTGGGGCGTTACGCAACCCGCGAGGAGGCGCAACGGGCGCAGGCGCGTCTGAAGCAAAGAGTCGGCGGGCAGCCCTTCGTGGTGGATGAGCCGTGACGGCAGTGACCGAGACGCCACTTATGCAGCAGTATCGTGACATCAAGGCCCGCCACCCTCAGACCATTCTGTTTTTCCGGATGGGCGACTTCTACGAGATGTTCGAGGACGACGCCAAGCTCGCCTCGCGCGAGCTTGGGCTGACCCTGACCTCACGCAACAACGGCGGCGCGGCAGAGATCCCCCTCGCCGGTGTCCCCGTGAAAGCCGCCACCGAATACCTGCGGCGGCTCATTGCCAAGGGGCACCGCGTCGCGATCTGTGAGCAGATCGAAGATCCCAAGTTGGCCAAAGGCGTCGTTCGCCGGGCGGTGGTCGAGACGGTGACGCCGGGCACCGTGCTGACGGACGACTGGCTGGTTCGGAATCGTAATAACTACGTTGTGGCGGTGGATCCCCGCGGCACGGCCGCTGGGCTCGCTACCCTCGACATCACCACCGGGGAGCTGATTCTCGAAGTCGTGCCCATTTCGGAGATCGACTCCGCAATCGCCCGCTACGAGGCGCGAGAGCTCGTGTTGCCCGCGGAAACAGCGATTACCTCGCCCATGGCGACGGTCACGGTCCGCGAAGCCTGGGAATTCGATCCGGAGCTCGCGCGCGAAGACCTGACGCGCACCTACGGTATCGCCTCGCTCGATGGGCTCGGCGTCGGCGCGGACGACGGGCCGGCCATTGGCGCCGCCGGCGCGTTGCTGCGCTACGCGCGGGAGCTGAAGCCCGGCGGACTGCCTCATCTGGCGCGCCCCACCATCGTTCGGCGCGGTGACGTCCTGCCGCTCGATGAGATGACGCGGCGCAATCTCGAGCTCGTCGAGCCGCTCCGCTCCGCCGGGGGGGCGGACGCGGAAGCCGCCACCTTGCTCGGGGTCATCGACCGCACCCTCACGCCGATGGGCGGCCGGCTGCTGCGCCGCTGGGTGCTGGCGCCGCTCGTCGACCCGGCGGCCATCAACGCACGACTCGACGCGGTCGCGGTGCTGGTCGGTGACAGCCGCGGCCGCGAGCGGCTGCGTGAGGCGCTCGACGGCGTGCGCGATCTCGAGCGCCTGGCGGGACGCGCCGCACTGGGACGAGCCACGCCGCGCGAGATGGGCGCCCTGCGTGATTCGATCCTGCGGCTGCCGGACGTGGCGGGCGCCGTCGGCGGGTTCGACGGCCGCGAGCGGTCCGCCCTGCTCGAGGCGAGCGCGCACGAGCTCGATCTGCTCACCGATATCGGCGAAGAGTTGTCGCGCGCGTTCGTCGAGCACCCGCCCGCGCAGCTCGACGACGGAGACGCGATCAAACAGGGGTACGATCGCGACCTCGACGACTTGAAGGCCGCGCGCGACGGCGGCAAGCAGTACATCGCGGCGCTGCAATCGCGCGAGCGGGAGCGGACCGGCATCGCATCGCTCAAGGTCGGCTTCAACAAAGTCTTCGGCTACTACATCGAAGTCACGCACACGCATCGCGACCGCATTCCATCCGATTACGAGCGGCGCCAAACGCTCACCGGGGCGGAGCGCTACGTCACGCCCGAACTGAAGGAGTACGAAGCGAAAGTCCTCGGTGCCGAGGAGCGCATCGCCGCGC
>DASQOL010000044.1:0-13832 GCA_035644475.1 Gammaproteobacteria bacterium
GTCAAGTCGACGTAGCGCGTCTTGTCGCGGAGCGCCACCGCGCACGGCGTGGTGCAGAGGCCCGTCCACACGTGGGTCGGATTGTTGTCGTCGCCGTCGGTGCCGGTGAGCTGGATCTCGGCGCTCGACGCACCGTAGAGCTTGAGCTCGACGTTCGGGCTCGTGATGCTCGCGGCCGTGACGGGATGCTCGCCGCCGCCCGGGATCTGCTTCCAGTTCTCCTCGAGGAACAAGGAGGGGCGCGTAACGCGGGCCGGGGCGCCGGCCGCCGGCGCGACGGGCACGGTTTTCGGGGCCGGCGAGGTCTGCGGGACGGCGGCGCCGCCGGCGAGCAGTGCGATGGACGCGAGCACGATCTGTCTGCGCATGAGCCTCCCCCGAGGGTTCTAGTCGAGCGGAAGTATACGCTCGGCGGCAGCCTGGTTCGCCTCGGCGACCACCGGGTCGCCCGTGTCCCGAACCGGCTCGGGTCGACGACCATCCCGCCAGCGCGAAGGGTGTTGCATGGGCACGGGTCCGTGAACACAATTGAGCGCACTCGCGCCCGAGAGGAGACTACGCGTGGTCCCAACGGTAACGTCGAACAAGCTCGTCGTGGCATCGAAGAAGACAGGTACAACCACCCTGGTCGCCTTCCCCGACGTCTGCCTCACCCCGGCTTGGCCAGCACCCGCTCCGCTGCCCTATCCCGGCGTCAGTTTCGACTGGCGCGCGTCCCAAACGAAGGCACCGCCCGTGAGCCAAAAGGTAGCCGTCATCAAGGGGAGTCGCTTCATGGCTTCCGCCGGAGGTGAGCCCGGCACGGGGAGGGTGTCGTCCAAACAACGCGGGGACGTGAACTTCACTGCCGCCGGCGCCAACGTCGTAGAGGGCACGTTGCGGTCGCTTCTCTCGCGGCTCCACAACGACATGATGGTCATGCGGGGGGACAACCCCGAGCTCTGGCACGCCGCCATCGACAACTACGTGCGGCTCGTCGCGGAGCTCTACAAGAATCGCGCGTCGTCGTAGCGAAGACGTGCCGCCCGCACGCGGCGAGCTACTTGAACAGCTGCGGCGCGAACTCGTGCAAATAGTTGCGCCAGTTGATCCACGTGTGGGCGCCGGTGCTCTGCACGAAAACGGGCTTGAAGCCGTGCTTCTCGAACAGCCCGACCGTCGCCTTCGTCGTCGGTAGGAGGAAATCGTCGGCGCCCGTGGCGAACCACAGCACGTCGAGCCCCGCCTTGGCGTGCGGGTCGTCGAGCTGCTTCGCGTAACGCTGCGCCCACTCGTCGCTCTGCGGCGCGCTGAACACGCCCGAGCTGAACACTCCCACGTAGCCGTAGTCTTGAAGATTTTGGATCGCGATCTCGAGCGTCTGGGCGCCGCCCATCGAGAGGCCGGCGATCGCCGTCGACTTGCGGTCGGTGCGCACCGTGTAGTGGCTCTCGACGTACGGCTTGATGTCGCGCTGGAAGTCCTTCACGAACTCGTCGATCGGCAGCCCGCCGGCGCCGGCGGCCGCGTTCAACGTGAACGGCCCCGTGTGGCCGGCGGGCATCACCACGATCATCGGCACGGCTGCGCGCTCTGCGATCAGATTGTCGACGATGTCGGCCGCTCGGCCGACCGTCGGCCACGAGTCGTCGCTGTCGAACGCACCGTGCAGCAAGTACAGCACCGGATAGCGCTGCGCTTTCAATCCGTAGCCCGGCGGCGAGTAGACGTGCATGCTGCGCCAGCGGCCGAGCGCCGCCGAGTGGTAGCGCACTTCCGCGACCGTGCCGTGCGGCACGTCGAGCGTGTCCATGAACTTCGCGCCGGGAACGGTGAACAGGCTCCAAACGTTGTCGTTCGAGCCGCTGACGTTCGGCTGCGCCGGGTCGACGACGTTGACGCTGTCCACGACGAACGCGTAGCGGTACGCGCCGGGATCGACGGGGCCGATCGTGAGCTGCCAGACACCGTCGCCGCCCTTCTGCAGCTCGAGTGTCTGGTTGGGCGGGATCTGCGGGATGTCGCCGCCGCTGGTGAGCCGTACCGACTGCGCCTGCGGCGCGCGCAGGCGGAAGGTGACCTTGCCGTCCGCCGCCACCTCGGGCGACACGACGCGGGGCGGCGCGGCCGGGCGCGCCGGCGGCGCCTGCGCGTGCGCCGCGACGGACGCCAACACGCACAACGTAACGGACACCGCCCATCGATCGACTCGCCGCATACCTACCTCCCCTCGTCGCAGTGACCGAAGGTGTCTGGCACTTTGGTGTCAGACACCGCCCGTGTCAGACACCCTTGGTGCCTGACACCAGCTTGCCGCCGAGCACGGTGCCGGCCGGGAACAGACGTTGCTTGCCGGCGCGCTTGCCCTCGTAGTTGTCGAGGAACTCGAACGAGCCGTCGCGCAACTCGAGCAGCGCGATATCGGCCGGCGCGCCGACGTTGAGCGTGCCGCGGTCGCGGAACACGTCGAACGTGCGCGCGGCGTTCACGGTCGCGCACGCAACGATGTCGGAGAGCGACATGCCGTAGCCGAAGAGCTTGGAGAGACAGTTCGGCAAGTCGACGACGCCCGTGGTCTTGCTCATCACGTTCCAGTCGGTGGAGACCGTGTCGGGCCAGAAGCCCTGCGCCATGATGAGCTCGACGAAGTCCCAGCGCAGATGGTCCCGCACGCCGTTGCCGACGTCGAACCACACGCCGCGGCGACGCGCCGCGAGCACTTCCGGCAGGATCCGGCCATCGTCGCCCAGGATGCCGTTGGGCGGCGGGGCGAACATGTGCGTGACGATGTCGCCGCGTTTGAGCAGCGGCGCGAGCGCGGCCATCGACGAAGCGGTTTGCCCCATGTGGATCATCACGGGCACGCCGAACGGCGTCGCGACCTCTTGCGCGCGCTTCAGCACCTCGACGTCGTGGTCGCCCGCGACGTTCTTCGACAGCCGCGCCTTCACGCCGACGACGATGTCGCGGTTGCGCGCGAGCGCGTCGCGCGCGGCGCCGACGTCGGCGCGCGCGAGGTCCACGGTGTCGCCTTCGGGGATGATCCCGGCGCGGCCGATGTTGATCAGCACCCGGCCCGGCTGCGGCGAACCCTTCGCGACAGCGACCGCGGGCGCGATGCCGTCGGCGCCGGCCGACCCCGCGTCGATCCAGCCGGTGACGCCGTCCGCGAGCAGCAGCGGCGGCCCGTCGGCGCTGCGCGCGGCGTGCACGTGGATGTCGAGGAGGCCCGGCACGACGAGCTTGCCCGTCGCGTCGATCGTTTGCGCGGCGGCGGCCGTGATCTTGGCTTCGACGGCCGCGATGTTGCCGCCGGCTATACCTAAGTCGCGAACCGCGTCGAGCTTGAGCGACGGATCGATGACGCGCCCGCCCTTGACGATCAGGTCGTAGCGCGGCTCCGCCGCGAGCGTAGCTCCCGCGCGCATGAGCAACGCGCCCGCGGCCGCGGCGTTGATGCCCGCCGCCGCGACGTGGACGAACTCGCGCCTCGTCAGCATCGTTCGTCCCCGCTCAGCGGCCCTTCGCTTGCTCGCGACGCCACGCGTAGTAGCCATCGAGCGCCTCGATCTGCGACCTGTTCGGCAGCGGCCGGGCGCTCGACTTCGCGTCGAAGAACATAGCCTCCTGCTTCGCGACGCTGAACACGGGCCAGCTCGGCAGGCCGGTCGCGTTCGGGTTGCCGGTCTTCGCGAAATTGGTCCAATAGCTCGACACGAGCTCTGCCATCGCCACGTCCTCGGGCCGCGCGGCCGGCGCGAGATTGCGGAACACGTAGCCGAGCTCATCCCCATGCGAGGCGCCGTTCGGCGACTGCGGAGTGCGGTGATCGAAGTAGTAGACGTAGGCCGGGTTCTTGCCCTTCGTCGTCTGCAGCTTCGCCCACGCCCACGTCTGCCACGCGAACGCCGAGTCGCGGAAGATGTTGCGCGAAGCCTGCAGCGCGTCCGCGTCGGTGGCGTGCGGATTGGTCTTCAAGATCTCGTCGGCGTGCTCGCCGTAGCCCGCGCGGATCGCCTGCTCGTACCCCGCCTTCGTGACGCCACCGCGAACGAACAGGGCGCCCTCGTCGGAGTTCGTGCCGATCAGCACCGGCGTGTCGTTGAACTTGCCCCGGCCGTAGAGCACGTATTGATCGCCCGGCAGCACGTCGCCGTCGTCGGTGGGCCAGAACCCCGTGCCCAAGCCCGGGCCCTGCGCGCCTTGAATTTTGTCCGCCGGCAACGCTCGGCCGGCCGCGAGGCTCGCGGTGCCGAGCTTGTCGAAGAACGTCTTGCCCGCCGTCTCGGCCGCGGCGAGCGCCGGCACGTTCATGCCGCCCTCGGCGCCGCGGCGTGACGGCGCGAACGAGCCGCCGCTCTCGGAGATCGCCTTCGCGAACAGGCCCTTCGCGTGCGGCGACGCACCCAGCATGCTCACCGCAATCCCGCCGGCCGACTCGCCGAAGATCGTGACGTTACGCGGGTCGCCGCCGAACGCAGCGATGTTGTCCTGCACCCACTGCAGCCCGGCGATCATGTCCTGCAAGCCGTAGTTGCCGGAGCCCTTGCCGCTTTCCTTGCTGAGCTCGGGGTGCGCGAGGAAGCCGAACGCGCCGACGCGGTACGCGACGCTCACGAGCACCACGCCTTTCTGCGCGAGCCGCGTGCCGTCGTAGGTCGCGGACGCCGTCGTGCCGGCCGCGAATCCGCCGCCGTAGATCCAGACCATGACGGGGAGCGTGTCGCTCGCCGCTTTCGCGGGCGTCCAGACGTTGAGATAGAGGCAGTCCTCGCTCGTGCTCGGCGGGGCCTGCATGAACTGGAGCATGCCGGGGTCTTGCATGCAGCTCGCGCCGAACGCGCTCGCCTTCTTCAGGCCCGACCACGCGGCGACCGGCTGCGGCTCCTTCCAGCGCAGCTCGCCCACCGGCGGCGCAGCGAACGGAATGCCTTTGAAGGCGGCGATGCCGCCGGAGGCCACGCCTTCGACTTGGCCGCCCGTGACCCGGGCGGTCAGGACTTCGGCGTCGGCATTCCAAGCCAAGAGAGAAAACGCGGCGGCCAGACAAGCGGCCCCAAGGGATCGACTCATTTTTCTTACCCCCCGGACGGAAAACTCGCCCCATTATGCCCGCCGCGAGCCCAAGCACAACGCCGACGCGATCCTCGAACCGTCACGGGGCGGGCGTAACGTCCCTCGATGAAGGACCGGCTGCCGAGCGGAGGCCCGTCGCTGCTGTAACGCAATCGCAATATATGTGTAACAAAACCGACCGCCTTCGCTCCGTAAATTCTCCACAAATTCCACGTCGAGGAGCGACGCCAATGCGCAAACTAATGAGCCTTCGTTTTACAACCCTGGCCCTGGCGGTAGCCGCCGCCCTCCCTGTCTGCGCTCAAGAGGTCGCGCAAAACGCCGAAGGGCTCGAGGAAGTCGTCGTCACGGCGACCAAGCGGGCGACCAACCTCCAGGACACGCCGATCGCGATCTCGGTGCTCAACGCCGACCAGCTCGCCGATCGCCACGTGAAGACCATGCTCGACCTCGCGGACGGCGCGATTCCGAGCCTGCGCGTCGCCACGTTCGAGGCGCGCCAATCGGCGGTGACGGTGGGCATCCGCGGCATCGTGCCGCTCGACGCCAACCAACCGGCCCGCGAGCAGGGTGTGGGCATCTACATCGACGGCGTCTACCTGGGCCGGCAGCACGGCCTGAATGCGTCGCTGCTCGACATCGACCACATCGAAGTCCTGAAGGGCCCGGCCGGAACGCTGTTCGGCCGCAACACCGAAGGCGGCGCGGTGAGCATGGTCACCAAAGCGCCCACCGGGGAGTTCGGCATCCGCGCGAACGCGGGCGTCAGCAACTATTCCGGCTACGACGCCGACGTGCACGTCGACCTGCCGAAAGCGGGCAACTGGAGCTTCAAGATCGACGGCGTCACTCAATATCAAGACGCCACGACGGTAGACCCGCTGCCGGGCTCCGTCGGCTGGAACTACTACGACCGCAATGGCGGACGGCTCGGCATTCGCTGGGAGCCGTCGGAAAAGTTCACGGCGGACTACTCCTACGACACCGGCACCGACAAGAACACCCCGTTCTACAGCCAGCTGCTGAACTACAACCCCCTCGGACTCGTGGTGGGACCCGCGGCGGGGACCTTGCCCGCGGGACAGATTCGGCCGCTGCCGTCCACCGTGAGAGTGGAAGGCGAAGCGCGCATGGAAGACGCGGACATCGGCGTGCCGCAGCAGGCGAGCGTCGACAAGACCGACGGCCACATGCTGCGTCTCGCCTGGAGGCCCTTCGATAGCAGCCTCGAGCTGCGTTCGATCTCGTCGTCCCGCACCGTGGAGATGGAGCAGTGGGACAACTCGGGCGGCGCGCACCGCGTCCCCGTGTTCACGTCCAACGGCAACTTCAGCCGCTACAGCCTGGCGGATCTCGATCAGGACCAGCAGAGCCAGGAGTTCCAGGCCGTGGGCACCGCCGGCAGAGTGGACTACGTCGCCGGCGTGTACTACTTCCAGGAGACGGCCTCCGACGACGCCGCGACGCCGAGCACCAATCGGTGGAACGTTGACGGCACGGCTTACACGATCCTCGACCCCACGCCCACGCTGCCCGGCTTCCGCTCGCTCGATCGCGCCAGCGAAGCCCACGCGAAGAGCAGTGCGGTATACGGTCAGGGCATCATCAACATGCGCGACGACACGCTGCACCTGACGCTCGGCGGCCGCTGGACGCGCGACGAGAAGGACGGCCTTCTCTTCATCGTCAACAACGCGCCCACCAACTTCACGTTCAACACGGATGACACTCACTTCGACCCGCTCGTCACGCTGGCGTGGGACGCGACCAAGAACGTCAACCTCTACGCCAAGTACGCGACGGGCTATCGCTCGGGCGGCGCGAGCTCCCGCTCGCTGACCTATCGCTCGTTCGGGCCGGAAGAAGTGGACTCGTACGAGATCGGCGCGAAAACCGAGCTCTTCGATCGCGCGGTGCGCTTGAACTTCGCGGCGTACACGATGGATCGCACCGGCAGCCAGATCGACTTCAGCCTCGTAACGCCGCAAGTCGGCGGCGCGACGCGCAACACGCTCGAGACGATCAACGCGCCGGGCACCACGAAGATCAACGGCGTCGAGATCGAGTCGACGTGGCTCGCCACGGACAAGCTCACGTTCTCGGGCTCGTACGCGTACACCCACACGGACGTCCCGCCGACGCTGAACCCGTTCAGCAACCAGATCCAGCCGGTGTTCATCGTCTTCACGCCGAAGAACGCCGCGAACGTCGGGCTCGACTACGCCACCCCGATGAAGGGCAAGAGCTTCAAGGTGCACTTCGACGTGAGCTACGCGGACGCGACGCAGACGTTCGACCAGACGCCCGTCACCAACGACAAGGCGACGCTGGTCAACACCCGCATCCAATTGGCCGACATGAGCGTCGGCAAGAGCAGCCTCATGTCGTTCTCGCTGTGGGCGCGCAACCTGCTCGACAACGAGTACGTCTATCGCCGCGACCCGGCCAACCGGCCGACGATCGGCGACTACGGCAACTTGGGCTCGCCGCGCACGTTCGGCATCTCGGTCAACTACGACTTTCAGTAGAGTCAACGCGAGCGCCGGGGTGCCGGCGCTCGCGGCCCTCTCCGACTTCGAGCAGATCGCAAGCGCACTTCTGCGATCGGCCGCGGCGCCAAGCTGAACGAAGTTAACGTAGTTTCTAGGACCCCTCCGTGGAGGGATTCGGCCGACCCCGGAGCCGGCGGCGGAAGGCCGCGAACAGTAACCGCGCCTCGCCGAGCCCGAGAGCGTGTGCGGCACCGAGATAGACGACGCCGAACACGCCCGCAACGATAAGCGCGGCCGGCAGCGGTGCGAGAGCGCCGATCGCGAGCTTCACCCCGCGCCCCGCCGCGGCCGCGAGCACCGCGGCGCCAAACATTCGCGCGAGAGGCGCAGCGCCGGCGCCCACCGTTCCGATTCGCGCGCGCAGCCTCCTGCGCAGCAGCAACCATTCGAGCCACGCACCGACTGCGGCCCCCGCCGCGAGCCCGAGCGGCCCTAAGGGCACGCCGGCCACGTTCGCGCCCGCGAACACGCCGGCCGGAATCGGCATGCCGAACAACGCGATCGGCTCGAACTGCACCATGAGCGCGGCGCCGGCGATAGCCGCGGTGAGAACCCGCAATGCGGCCACGCGCGCCGGCGTGCGCGTATCGCGCAGCGCGAAAAACACGGACTGGTAGACGCGCGTAGCCGTGGACGGCAGCAGCCCCAAGCAGTACGCAGCGAGCGTGAGCCAGACGACGGTGACGTCAGCCGCGCCGAACTCGCCGACGCGATACAAGCCGGCGACGAGCACGTCGCCTAGACCCAAGAACGCCACGAAGCTCGGCACGACGTAGAACGCCACGCGGCGCAACGCGGCTACGGCGCGCTCGCGCAGCGCCGTGGTCGCTGCGCCGCGCTCGCGCGCGAGGTCCGGCAGCTCTGCCGCCGCGACACTCATGCCGAACAGGCTCACGGGCAACAGATAGAGCGTTTGGGCGAACCGCAGCCGCGTTGGAGCTCCGACCGCCAGAAGCGTAACGAGGATCAAGTCGAGGTAGCCGGAGAGCTGCACGACGCCGCGGCCTGCGATCGCCGGCGCCGCGTTGCGCACGACTTCTCTGAACCTTGCGTCCCCTCGGCCGCTGTTCACGCGAATCTCGCGGTCGAGCTTCAACACCCACGGCAGTTGTACGGCGAACTGCAATGCGCCGCCGATGAGCGCGCCCCAAGCGGCAGCCATCAGCAGCCCGTCGAGATCGCGCCTGCCACCGAACACGAGGAGCGCCGCGATGATGGCGACATTCCAGAGCACCGGCGCGAAGTACGACACGAGGAACTTGCGGTGGCTGTTCAAGATACCGAGCGCCCACGCGGACAGCACGAGCACGCCGGTCATCGGAAACACGATCCTGACGACGTCGATCATGAGCTCGCGCCGGTGGGCTTCGAATCCCGGCAAGAAGACCGTCACGAGCAGCGGCGCGAACGTGACCCCGACCAACGCGAACCCGCCGGCGACGGCGAGCAGGAACGCGAAGGCGGCGCCGGCCACTCGGCCCGCCTCCTTGGTCCTACCTTGCCCCAAGAGCTCCGAATAGACGGGGATGAAGGACGCGGAAAGCGTGCCCTCGCCAAGCAGATTCTGGAGCACGTTCGGCAGCCGCAAACCGGCGCTGAACACGTCGGCGTGCAAGCCGGCGCCGAAGTAGCTCGCGAGCATGCGGTCGCGCACGAACCCCGCGACTCGCGAAGCCAGGATGCCGATGCCGACGAGCGCCGCGGCCGCCGTCGACCGGTCGCGGAGCGCGGCCCTCGCGTCCGCGCCGGAGCGCGGGGAAGCGGCTGGCGGGTCGACCGGCTCTGCGTCTCTGCCAGCGGCGGGCTCGTCCGGTCGGTGCTCCACGGCACGCACTATATAAGATGCCGGGCTGCGACGACCCGCCTTGTGGCCACCGGATCGATCGCATATGGTTTATGCAACGCTTCTCGCACGAGCCACGTATGAACCGCTGGGTACTTCTCGTCGCAGGTCTCCTCGCTGCCGTCGCCGTGTCCGCGGCCGGTAGCTCGCTCTCCGACCTCATCCAGCAAGGCAAGCGCACCGAAGCGCTGGCCGCGATCGCCGCGGGCGCCGACGTCAACGCGCCGCAAGGCGACGGCACCACGCCGCTGCACTGGGCCGTCTACAAGGTCGATACCGACCTCGTCGCCACGCTGCTCAAGCGCGGCGCGAAGGCGGACGTCGTCAACAAGTACGGCTCGAGCCCGCTCGCCGAGGCCGTGAAGATCGGCAACGACGCGCTCGTCAAAACGCTGCTCGACGCCGGCGCGAGCGCCGAGTCGCCGAATCAGGACGGCGAGACCGCGTTGATGCTCGCCGCGCGCGTCGGCGCCACCGACGTCGCGAAGCTCTTGGTCGAGCGCGGCGCGAACGTCAACGCTACGGAGTCGTGGAAGGGACAGACGGCGCTCATGTGGGCGGCCGACAGCAACTCTCCGGATCTGGCGCAGCTCCTGATCGCGCACGGCGCCGACGTCAACACGCGCGCGGTCGCGAACGACTGGGCCGCGCAGATCACGACGGAGCCGCGGGCGCAGTACCGGCCCACCGGCGGCTTCACGCCGCTCATCTACGCCGCGCGTTCCGGCTGCACGCGTTGCGTGCGCGCGATGCTCGAAGCCGGCGCCGACATCGACCGGCCGAATCCCGACGGCACCACGCCGCTGATGTTCGCCATCGACAGCTTGCGCTTCGACACGGCGCGGCTGCTGCTCGACCAGGGCGCGAACCCGCAGCACCAAGATTGGTACGGACGCACGGCGCTCTACGTGGCCGTGGATATGAGCTCCTACAACCGGCGCAGTCCGCAGAGCGAGGACACAGGCGAGACGAGCGCGCACGACGTGATCCGCATGCTGCTCGAGAAGGGCGTGAACCCGAATTCGCAGCTCAACTTTCACCGGCCGGGCCGCGGGGGCAACAGCGGTCGGTTCGCCGACGACCTGTTGACCACGGGCTGCACGCCGCTGATCCGCGCTGCAATCGGCGAGGATGTCGACGCGGTGAAGATGCTGCTCGAGCACGGCGCGCTCGTCGACTTGCCGAACGTCATGGGCGTCACGCCGCTCATGGCCGCGGCCGGCGTGGGCGTCGGAGGTCTCGGCCGCAGACCGGGCGGCGAAGGCGGCGACGCGCAGGCGCGCGTGACCGCCACGCTCGAGGTGCTGGTGGCCGCGGGCGCCGACGTCAACGCCAAGATCACCGACATCAACGGCCGCAGCGCGCGGATCGCGCGCCAGAGCCAGATGACGGATCGCGGCGGCCAGACTGCGCTGTACGGCGCGGTGAAGAACGGCTGGACGCGCGTCGTTCAATACCTGCTCGCGCACGGCGCCAACGTCGACATCAAGGACGACCTCGGCAAATCGCCGGTCGACGCAGCGCTCGGCCAGATCGGCGGCCGCGACAACGTGGTCTCGCAGGAGATCGCGGAGCTGCTCAAGAGCGCGGGGAAACGCGGCGGGTGAGCGCCGCGCTCGAGAGCTCGAGCCCGGAGCCGAACGTCACCCAAGCCGTGCCGTTCTTGCGCGTCACGGACATGCGCGCGTCGCTGCGCTTCTACCTCGACGGGCTCGGCTTCCGACTCAAGGTCAAGTGGACGCCTGAAACGCCCGACCAGATACGCTGGTGCTGGCTCGAGATCGGATCAGCCGCACTGATGCTCCAGGAATACGCGGCCGATGCCGGGCATTCGGCGCGCGTGCCGCAGCCGTTCGGTCAGGCGCGAGCATCTGCTTCATGTGCAAGGACGCGCTCGCGGTCTATCGCGATGCGCTCGCGAAAGGCCTGACGCCCGGCCGCCCGGTCGTCGGCAACCGGCTCTGGGTCGTGAGCTTCCGCGACCCCGACGGCTATCAAGTCGACTTCGAGAGCGCCACCGACGTACCGGAAGACACCGAGTACGACCCCGCGCTTCACCGCTAGGCCGAAGGGCTCGCCGAAAAAAATAGGGACATGTTGCCTTTTCGCCCGGCGGCGCGCGACGCGCGCTGCGGCGAAAAAAGGCAACATGTCCCCCATGGAGCTTACGCGCCGACGACTCTTGTCTCGCTCCGCGTCGCTCGGCGCCGCGGCGATCGGTGCAGAGCTCTGGCCGGGTGAGCCGCGCGCGGCCGGGCCGATGGGCCCCGGGATCCAGCTCTGGACGGTGCGCGACGCGCTCGCGGCCGACCTCGAGGGCACGCTGAAAAAGCTGCGCGCCATCGGCTTCGTCGAGGTGGAGCCCGCCGGGTCTCAGGGCCTCTCCGCGGCGGAGTTCCGCACTCGGCTCGACGATGCGGGGCTCACGGCACCGAGCGTCCAGCTCGATCTCAGCGGCGACGCGGTCGACACGGCATTCGAGGATGCGCACGCGCTCGGCGCGCGTTACGCGGTGAGCTCGATGCTGCGGGCCGGAACCGGCCCGCCTCCCTACGAGGCCCCGCCTCGCCCGCCGTCCGGCCTCGCGCCGCCGATGGCCTCGATGACCCTCGCCGACGCGCTGCGTACCGCCGATCTCGCCAACCGCGTCGGCGAGCGCGCCAAACGTGCGGGGCTCCAATACGCCTATCACAATCACGCCTTCGAATTCGCACCGGAGCTGGACGGCACGATCCCCTACGACGTGCTGCTCGAGCGGACGGACCCCGGTCTCGTGAAGCTCGAAATCGACTGCGGCTGGATGGTCGTCGGCGGCCGCAATCCGATCGACTACCTCGAGCGTTACCCCAGCCGGATCCCGCTGCTTCACGTGAAGGATTTCCTTCCCGCCGCTCCGGCCGACGGCGGCAAGGCCGGCCCGCGCTATGGCGCCGAGCTCGGGCGCGGCACGATCGAGTACGGGCCCGTGCTCGCCGCGGCCCGCGCGAGCGGCCTCGAGCACTACTACGTCGAGCAGGAAGGGCCGTACTCGCGTATGGGCCAGGTCGAGTCCGCCGCCGTGGCGTACGACTACTTGCGTAGAGTCGCGCCCTGACCGCCGCGTCGCGACGGCGACGTTCGTGCGACGAAGCTCGTCCCGAAAACGGCATCGCCGTCCCGACGGCGCTACGCGCGCCGTCACCAGATTCGTGCTGCGGCAGCACCGGCAAATGCCAAATCAAGGCGTTACGAATCGTCCCGGGCTGGCACGATTCCTGCGAGCTGCGCGAGCTCCGCACGTGCTTCGATTCGCGCACGATCCGCCGATAGAGGTAGTCATGGGTATGTTCCTACAGGACCTGCGTCACTCACTCCGCACGCTGCACCGCAGCCCCGGCTTCACCGCCGTGGCGGCGCTCACGCTCGCGCTCGGGATCGGGGTCAACACCACGATCTTCAGCGGCATCAGCGCCCTGCTGCTCCAGCCGCTCCCGTACGCGGATGCGGGGCGACTGGTCGACGTCCGGCCGGCGGGCCCCGGCGTGCCGACGAGCAAAGCCGCGCTGCTCATGCTGCGCGCGCGCCTGCGCAGCTTCGACGCGATCGCCTCGTACAACCTCTGGACGTTCACGTGGAGGGGCGAGGACGTGGCCGAGCGGGTAAGCGCCGTGAGAGCCACGGGGGATCTGTTCGGCGTCCTGGGAGCGAGCCCGCTGCTCGGCCGTACGCTGCTCGCGGCGGACAGTGCCCCGGGCGCCGAGCGGGTGATCGTGCTGAGCCATCGTTTCTGGCAGCAGCGTTTCGGCGGCGATCCAGGGATCGTGGGCCGGACCCTAGATATAGCTCAAGGCGCAGACGGCGGCGCGACTCGCGTCGTCGGCGTAATGCCGGCGGGCTTCGCGTTTCCGACGGCGACCGCCGAGATGTGGGCGGCGAATCCGCTGGACCCGGCAGGTGCCGACTACAACACCACCTACCTCGAGCTGCTCGGGCGGCTGCGGCCGGGCGTGGACTTCGCGACGGCGCAGCGCGAGGTCACCGCAACCGTCGCCGGGATCTGCACGGAGAGCCCCGGCTGCAACCAGAGCTTGCTCCACAGCGCTCGCGTCTTGCCGCTCCGCGATGTGCTCGTCGGCCCGGTGCGGCCGATTCTGCTGCTCCTGCTCGGCGCCGTCGGGTTCGTGCTGCTCATTGCGTGCGCGAACGTCGCGAACCTGTTGCTCACGCGCGCGGCGGCCCGCGAGCGCGAGCTCGCGATCCGCGCAGCGCTCGGCGCGGGCCGCGGTCGCGTCATGCGCCAGCTCCTCACGGAGAGCCTGACGATCGCAGCGATCGGCGGCGCGCTCGGCATCCTGGCCGGCACGTGGGGCAGCAGCTTGTTGCGCGCCGCGTTGCCGGCGGAT
>DASQOL010000045.1:0-54681 GCA_035644475.1 Gammaproteobacteria bacterium
AGTGACAACACCTGCCACCCGCGCCGTGGCGGCGAATTCGTTGTAGCGGAGCTACATGTTGGAGCGGCCGTGCGTAGCCGAGCAACCTACCGTTGTTGTGACCAGGGCACGTCGAGGATAAGATCGCGCCCGGCACACACACTTCCGCTGGGGGAATCCAAAATGCCCGCAACGATTCGACCGCGTCCGCTCGCGCGCACCATCTCCTTGTTGTTGTCGCCGCTCATCGTCGCACCGGCGTTCGCGCAAAAACAGACCGAGCTCGAGGAGATCGTGGTCACCGCCCGGCTGCGCACGGAAAACTACGTGGACACTCCCGCCTCGATCAAGGCTTTCACGGCCGCCGAGATCGATGCGGCCGGTATCCAGAAGGTGCACGACTTCGTGCAGCTCACACCGAACATGACGGTGGTGCAGACGCAGAATCCCGGCAACACGTTCATCACGATTCGCGGCATCTCGCAGGCGCGCAACAGCGACATGCCCGTCGCCGTCGTCGTCGACGGCGTGCTCATGACGAACCCGGCGGAGTTCAACCAAGAGCTCAACGACATCCAGCAGATCGAGGTGCTGAAGGGCCCGCAGGGCGCGCTCTACGGCCGCAACGCGATCGGCGGCGCGATCAATATCGTGACGAAGCAGGCCACGGACCAGTTCGAAGCCAAGGTGCGTGTCGGTTACGACTCGGGGCCCGGTTATCTCGCGCAGGGCGCGGTGAGCGGGCCGATGGGCGACAAGTGGAAGTACCGCGCGGCGCTGTCGTACAGCGACACCGACGGCTATTTGGACAACACCTTCCTCCACGACAAGGCCGATCCGATGACCGACCTTTCGGGGCGCGTGCGCTTGACGTGGCAGCCGAACGATAACGTCAGCGGCGACTTCCGCTACTCGGCGTCGCACATCGACACGACGGCGCTCTACTTCGTGATCAACGACGACTACGGCTTCCCGCCGGCCGCGACCGGCGGAATCCATATCAACGGACCGCACAACAGTCCGAACGACACGAGCGTTCCGATCCGGGTGAACAATCCGGGCGAGGGCATCAAGAACGCCAACCAGGTCTCGATGAAGTGGGACGTGAAGGGCGACGGGGGCACGTTCACGTCGATCACCTCGTACGACGCGCTCGACGAGATCCTGACCGGCGACGCGTTCGACTTCCGGCCGCTGGGGCAGAACTTCAACCAGCTGCTCCTCGGGCCGATCATTGCCCCGACGTTCCCGTTCTACGGGTTTCTCTCGCCGGACGAGATCCGTGCCTACAACAGCGACTGGAACCAGAGCCAGTACTTGAGCGTGCGCACGACGAGCCAGGAGTTCCGCTACGCCTCGGACCTGGACGGCAAGATGAGCTGGCTCGTCGGCACCTATCTGCTGCAGACGAACCGCTACATCAGCACGGGCAACATGATCGACACGGGCTCCGGCGTGAACCGCGTCTACCAGACGCCGCGGACCACCACGGGCCGCCCGGCCGACTTCACGATCCCGAATCCGCAGTGGACGTACCTCGCGGACGGCCAGGAAAACTTCGCGTGGGCGGCGTTCGGCTCGCTGTCGTACAACTTCAGCGACAAGTGGGACGCGACGTTCTCGGCGCGCTACGACGAGGACACGCGCGAGCAGACCACGCTGACGCCGGCGGGGTTCATTCCGGTCGTGCTCGCGAGCGACCTCGTCACGGGCCAGAAGCGCAGCGAGACCTGGAGCGCCATGCAGCCCAAGGTCACGGTGCGCTGGCGGCCGGCCGACAATGTGACGCTGTACGGCGACTTGAGCCGCGGCTTTCGCAGCGGCGGCTTCAACCAGTCGGGCGTCGCGTTGGCGGGTGTCGCCGGCGTCAAGGACACGTTCGATCAGAACATCGCGGACACGATCGAGCTCGGCGTCAAGACGCAGTTCCACAACAACCGGGTCAGCTTGAACGCTGCCGTGTTCGACACGGATCTCACCGGCGCCTACTACTTCATCTTCCTCGTCGCGTCGAGTACGCAGAACTTGGGCAGTATCGACAAGTCGCACTACCAGGGCGTCGAGCTCGAGCTCAACGCGCTGCTCACCGACAACTGGAACGTGAACTTCGCCTACGCGACCACGGACAGCGAGATCAAGTCCGACGCCGAGATTCCGCATGTCGTCGGGAGCAAGATCCCGCTCGTACCGGAATACACGCTCAATCTCGGAACGAGCTGGTCGAAGCCGATGAAGAACGACCTGAAGTTCGTCGTGCGCGGCGACTATAGGATCGTCGGCGACACGTTCTGGGGTCCCGGCGACGTGGCGGTCACGCCGCTGCCGTGGGACCAGATCCCGCGCAACAAGTACGACGTGCTCGATCTACGCGTCGGCCTCCAGGGCAAGGACTGGGACGTGACGCTCTGGTCGAAGAACGCGCTCGACGAGAAGTACAACGAGGAGTTCACTTACCCGTTCGTGTGGAAGGCGCAGCCCGAGCGCTGGGGCATCCAGTACACGAAGGACTTCTGATCGACCGGCCGCCGCGGCGTCGCTCGGTCCTTGAGCGACGCCGCCGGTTGCTGGTTTCCCGCAGCGGCGTCCCCGAAGACTGCGAGGCAGCTCAGGCGGTGCGCCCGGCCGCCTCAGCAACCCTCGGGCCGCCGACAAACCCCGGAGCCAATGAGCTTCCAGCGATTCTGCGGGTCGTGGGATTCGCCCACGGCCGCGGGCCGGTGTCCGGGGCGCCTCGGTTCCGGCGCGGCGGCCGCGCCGATCCTTTCGCCCGAGGGACAATAGGTGTGATGATGACCGCACTATGGATACCCAACGACGACACCTGATCGATTTTCTCAAGGGCTGCCGCGCGCGGCTCTCGCCGACCGAGGTCGGGTTGCCGGACACCCACCGCCGCCGCACCCCCGGATTGCGGCGCGAGGACGTCGCCGCGCTCGCGGGAGTCAGCGTCACTTGGTACACGTGGCTCGAGCAGGGCCGCCGGATTCAAGTCTCGGCCGACGTGCTCGAACGCATCTGCTCCACGTTGCGAATGTCGGCGGACGAGCGCGAATACCTGTTCGCGCTCGTGCAGCACCGCCCGGCGCCGCGCGTTCCGCTGCGCTCCGACGAGCTCAGCCCGACGATCGCGCGGATGCTCACCGCGCTTGCGGTGCCCGCGATCGTGATGACGGCACGTTGGGACGTGATCGCGTGGAACCGGCTGGCGTCGACCGTCTTTCGCGACTACGACAAGCTGCCGCCGGAACGGCGCAACCTGCTCCGGATCCTCCTGGTCGATGACGAGAGCTACCAAGGCGACCCGGCGGCGTACGAGGCGATGGCGCGCCGCATTCTTTCGAAGTTCCGCGTCGACTACAGTCAGGTGCCCGGCGATCCGGCGTTCGAGGAGCTCATCGCCGAGCTCGCCGCGCGCTGCCCGATCTTCCGCCGGCTCTGGGCGGGCGCCGAGGTTATCGGCCGCTCGGAGGCCGTGGCCTATCATCCGCGGCTCGGCGGCATGACCTTCGAGCACTCGTCGTACGTGCCGGAGGGCAGCCCGATGCTGCGGCTCGTGATCTTCGTGCCCCACGACGAGCCGAGTCAGCAGAAGATCAGCTCGCTGATCGCGGCGGACAGGGCGAGCGAAGGCGCCCGCGCCAAGCCGAACTAGTAGAGCTCCGCGCTCGCGAGCTCGGCGCCGGCGACTAGCGCTTCGAGCTTCGCCCACATGACCGACGGGTGCACGCGTTGAATCTTGCGCGACTGCGCGAATCCGCAGTCGGTTCCGGCGATCACGTTCTCGCGGCCAACGAGCTTCGCGAACCGTACGATCCTGTCGGCCACGAGCCGCGGGTGCTCGACAGTAGTCGTGTGGTGCGTCACGACGCCCGGGATCAGGATCTTGTCCGCCGGCAAGCGCACCTCCTCCCACACGCGCCACTCGTGCTCGTGGCGCGCGTTCGCGGCTTCGATGCAGTAGCCCTGCGCGTTGACCTCGAGCAAGAGATCGACGATCGCCTCGAGCGGCGCGTCGGCGACGTGCGGCACGTGCCAGCTGCCGAAGCAGACGTGGTAGCGGATCCGGTCGGGGGGGATGCCCTCGAGCGCGTGGTTCAACGCGGCGACCCGCAGCTCCGCCCATTCGCGATACCGCTGCGGGCTCTGCCGAACGAGCGTGTCGTACATGTTCGCGAGCAGCGCGTCGTCGACCTGCAGGATGAATCCCGCGCGGTGGACGGCTCGATACTCCTCGCGCAGTGCCTCGGCGATCGCGAAGACGTAGTCGCGCTCCGACGCGTAGTACTCGTTGACGCCGTTGTAGGCCGCGCTCGCCGGCGCGACGGACGTCATGAAGATCTCGCGCGGTTGAGCGCCCCCGGCCGCCTGCCGCAGGTTGTCGACGTCGCGCGCGAGCTCGGGGCCGCCGCGATAGCTGATCGGGCCGACGCAGGCCTCGATGGGCTGGCCGCGCAGCGCGTCGGGCATCTCCTGCGCGAAGAAGTCGGGGAAGCGCTCGAGATCGCGGCCGAGCCACGCGACGGGCTGTAGCTCAAGCTTGCGAATCTCGAAGCCGGTGACGCGGTCGAGGAAGTAGAGCGACCAGCCGGATTTGCCGTATTCGCCGTCGTTGACGACGTCGATCCCCGCATCGACTTGCCGCTGGACCACGTCCGCCACGGCGGCGCGCAGCCGCGCGGCGTCGAGCTCGGGCGGCGCGGCGTGGCGCTCGCTGCTCGGGTCGACGAGATCGGGCGGCCGAATGAGGCTGCCCACGTGGGTCGTGAGAATTCGCTCGACGCTGCGCTGCATCTTTTCCGAAGCCAAACGTGCAAGATCGTCGGCAGTGTATGAGGCGACCGGCGCGGACGCGAGGGGACCTCCTATAATGCTTCGATCGGCGCGGCGGCCTGGGAGTGGCGCGCTCATGGACAAAGACCACTGAGTTGAGCCACAGCTACCCGCCTCATGTACGCGCCTGGTACGCGGTCGGCGTTCTGTACGTCGCGTACGTACTCGCTTTCGTGGACCGGCAGATCATCGCGTTTCTCGTCGCTCCGATTCGCGCCGACCTCGGCATCACCGATTTCGAGTTCAGCCTGATCGCCGGCCTGGCCTTCGCGATCTTTTACGCCGTCCTCGGCATCCCGATCGGCCTCGTGGCCGACCGCTGGAGCCGGCGCAACCTCGTGGCCATCGGCATCGCGCTCTGGAGCGTGATGACCGGGCTGTGCGGGCTCGCGGGCAACTATCTGCATCTCTTCGTCGCCCGTCTCGGAGTGGGCGTGGGCGAGGGAACACTCACACCTTCCGCCATCTCGTTGATCTCCGATCTCTTCCCGCGGGAGCGCCGCGGCTTGCCGATCAACGTGTACACGGCCGGCGTCTACGGCGGCATCGGCATCGCCAACATATTCGGGGGCCTGATCGTGGCGTATACGGCCGCGGCAAGCGGCATCGACCTGCCGTGGGTCGGCCACCTGCGCTCGTGGCAGGCGGCGTTCATGCTCGTGGCCTTGCCGGGCGCAGCAGTCGCCCTGCTGGCGCTGACCTTTCGCGAGCCCATCCGTCACGAGAGAACGACCTCGACCGTGCGCGTCGACGACACGGTGCGCTACGTGCGGGCGAACGGGTTCCTGTATGCGGCGTTGATGCTCGGTGCGGCGGTATCGTCGATCGGCAGCTACGGCTTGTACGGCTGGGTGCCGGCGTTGTTCCAGCGCGTGCACGGCTGGGACAGCGCACGGATAGGGTTCGACTTCGGGCTGCTCACCATCGTGTTCGGCACCGGCGGGCTCGTCTGCAGCGGGCTGCTTGCCGCCCGGCTGCTGCGCGCGGGCGTGAAAGCCGTCTACTCGAAGATCATGGCGGTGGCGATGGCGCTCGCCGTCGTGCCCGGCGTGCTGCTCGGCCTGATTGCCGACCCCCACGCGATGCTCGTGTGCATCGCGGTGCTGTTCTTCCTGCTGGCGGTCCCCGTGGGTCTCGTGCAAGTCGCGCTGCAAGCGATCACGCCGAACGAGATGCGGGCGCAGGTGCTCGCGGTCTATCTTGCGATCGTGGCGCTGCTCGGGCCTTTCATCGGTTCTTCGGCAGTGGCCGCGCTCACGGACTTCTACTTCGGCAACGACGCGCTCGTCGGCCGCTCGATCAGCGTGGTGCTGTCGGTCGCGTCGGTGCTGAGCGTCGTGCTGTTGGCGTCGAGCATTCCGGCTTACGTTCGTAGTGCGGACACGCCGCGACCGTGGAGCGGCGCCTCCCTGCCGCGCAAGGCGGCGCAGCAGGACGAGCTCGCGCGCCACCGGTAGCGACTCAGCCGCCGCCTCGGTAGTCCCATTGCTGAAACTACTAGTATCGCGGCTTGTCTAGCTAAGGCAGGCGCGCCGGCGACAAAATGCCTCGCGTTTGGTGATTTCTCCCCCTTCGGAATCCCAGACCCACCCGACAAGCCCGGCCTCGTGCCGGGCTTGTCACTTTCTGGGGTTCGCCATTTGGTGACCGACCGCTCCGGCGGCTGGGCTTGGCTGTTCGGCCGGCGCGGGGTTCAATCCAATTTCTATGGGCCGGAAGAGGTCGTTCGGGCGCAGTGGGCCTACGCGAAGAAGCGCATGGCCGACATCCCGGGCGCTCAATTCGTCGACGGGCCGTTCTACAAGTTCCCGTTGACCGACGAGCAGATCCCGATGTTGCGGGACGAGCAGGACTTCGGCATTCCGACGCTGTCGACGTTCTCGATCGGGGTGCGCTCGCAGTTCGGGACGGCGACGAAGGGGCATGTGGGGTTCTCTCCCGTCATTCCGATGACGGGGGAGGCGGTCATCGAGTCGCAGCGCGTGTTCGAGACGATCCTGCAAGAGTACGGCCGCGACGTTGCGGTAAATGTCTTTCCCCTCGTATCACCCCCGAACGTTCGTGATCCTCATCATGTTCAACGTGATGCCCGACGTGGCGGTCAACCGCCGCACTCGCGACGTCTTTAGGCGGCTCGTCAAGGTCGCGGCGGAGCACGGTTGGGGGAAGTACCGCACGCACACGGCCTTCATGGACGACTGCGCGAGCGCTTACTCATTCAACAATCATTCGCTGCGCCGCCTTCATGAGGCGATCAAGGACGCGGTCGATCCCAATGGGATCTTGTCGGCCGGCCGCTACGGGATCTGGCCGAAGCACCTGCGGCGGGGGTGAGTCGCGGCGCGTGTTTCGCGGTGCTGCCGATCGAGAACTTCGATTCTCATAACGGGGCAACTGGCCGCTTGCGTTGCCCTAACGCAACATATTACTATCGCCAATAGCATCGAAGGGGCCTAGTAGAAGCCTAGGTGCTGATGCAAACTCGGCTGCGAGCGACGGCGGCTTCGCAGATCGCTTCAGGGGGCGCAATCGGGGGTTCGTTTTCAGCAACACGTAACTCGCATGATAAGCGAGGGTTGCGCACACACGTCAGTTACTACCTTCAGGGGGAATTTATGCAGAGGAAAGCACTGCCTTTGATGATCGCGGCGGCGCTCGCGGGAACCGCGGGCGGCATCGCTCAAGCGCAAGAGGCGGCAGGGGGTCTCGAGGAGATCCTCGTCACGGCGACGCGGCGCTCGCAAAACTTGCAAGAGGTGCCGATCTCGATCGTCGCCCTTACGGGTGAGAGCCTCGAGATGCGCGGTCTCGACAACCTCGAGAAAGTCAGCATGGGTGTGCCGAACATCGTCATCACCGGCGGTGGCGGCGGCACCAGCAACACGAACTTCCGCATGCGCGGCATCCCGAACGTCGGCACCTACGTCGACGGCGTTTGGCAGGTCGGCACCAACGGCTTCCTGACCCAGGAGTTCGTCGACATCGACCGCGTGGAAGTGCTGCGCGGCCCGCAGGGCACGATGTTCGGCCGCGACTCGACCGGCGGCGCGATCCGCATCTGGACGAAGCGACCGGGCGACACGTTCGGCGGCAACATCACGGCCACCACGGGCTCGTACAACCGCCGCGACGTCAAGGCGTCCCTCGACCTGCCTCTCGGCGACAAGGTCAAGAGCAAGTGGACGGGCGCGAGCTTGAACCGCGACGGCTACATCGACAGCCTCACCACCGGCGAGGCGGGCGGCTACATCGACCAACAGGTGTTCCGCGGCGATGTCGTGTGGGAGCCGACCGACAAGTTGAGCTTCCGCTTCAACTACCAGAGCGACGAGAACACGTTCACCGAGCCGCGCGTGCAGGACGCGATGTTCCGTACCTACGACGACCCGGCTCCGGCCTGGGTGAAGTCGATCATCGGTCTGCCCGAGATGTACACCTACGTCGGCCAGGACTTCCAAGGCAAGGCCGTGGAGCCGTTCTTCAATCCGCTCAACCAGGTCGCGGGCTTCCCCGGCGGCAAGGTCGGTAAGTGGCAGAACCGCTCGGGCACGACGTTGCCGAACCGCTTCAAGACGGAGCAGCTCTCGGTCGAGACCGACTGGAACTTCTCGGAAAACATGAAGCTCCAGTTCTTGACCGCGACGACGGATCAGCACTCCAACCAGGTCGTCGATTGGGACAACAGCCAATACGATCTGGTGTTGGATATCAACCAGCAGAAGCTCGACGTCTTCAGCCAAGAAATTCAGTTGACGGGCGGTAGGGGCAAGGTCGAGTGGTTGGGCGGCGTCTACTACTGGGATCAGAAGCAGAACAATCGTGGCATGCGGTGGCAGGTCAACGAGTTCCAGAAGGGCTTGATGGACCCGTTCCGGGTGTTCAACAATGCGGTCTGTAACCCGGCAGGTGCCCCGACCGAGCTCACGCCGTCGACGACCGACAACCCGAACAACCGGCGCTTCGTGTTCGGCGCCACGGGCACCAACGGCGTCAACTACGGCGGCGCGGCGAGCAACGGAGCCGGCGCGTGGCAGACCTGCCAGCAGATCTACTACGGTGGTGTCGGCGGCGCGTTCGACACGCTGTCGCGGTCGGGCCAGGACGGCTGGGCGGCGTTCGGCGAAGCGACGATCCACTTCACCGACACCCTCGATCTCACGATCGGTTTGCGGCAGCACGACCAGAGCGGATTCACGGTCAACATGACCCAGGTCGCCGGCCGCACCGCGGCGAAGCCGCTCGATCCGACCCAGTTCCCTGTCGGCGACTCGTTCGCGGGCGCGGATAACACGTCCACGTACACACCGTTTAAGTTCGACAAGCTCACGTCCCGCCTGGTGCTGCAGAAGCAGTTCAAGCAGAACATCATGGGCTACGTGAGCTACTCGGAAGGGTTCAACTCGGGTGGCGTGTCGGCCGCGATCATCGGCACCACGCGTACGCTGTTCCCGTTCAAGCCGGCGACGTTGGAGAACACCGAGATCGGCATGCGGTCTGACTTGGCGGGCGGCAAGGTGCGCTTGAACGCGACCGTGTTCCACACGATCTGGGCCGACCTCCAGGCCGCGGGCGTCGTGACGGATCCGACCACGGGCGCGCAGATTCCGACGCTGCTCACCACCAACGTCGGCGAAGCGAAGGCCGAAGGTATGGAGGTCGAGCTCACGTTCCTGCCGACCGCGAACCTCGCAATCAACGTGGGACTCGGCCTGCTCGACACGAGCTACACGTCGATCAAGCCGGGTACGTACTCGGGCCACCTGCCGTTCACGACGGGCCTCGAGTTTGCGGACGCTCCGGATACGAGCTACACGATCGGTCTGCAGCACACCGCGAATCTCAAGAGCGGCGGCTCGTGGACCACGCGCCTCGACTACAACTACCAGGGTCAATTCTGGCGGTCGGAGCCGTTCCTGCGCGTGAGCGGCTATCAAGCGGTGCCGGACGGTTACGAGGAGGCCGGCGACTGGGGCATCACCAACGTTCGGTTCACCTACGAGCCGGCGGACGGCAACTGGGCGGCGGCGATCTTCGGTACGAATATCACCAACGAGTACACGCTCAACTCCGGGTTCTTCCACGGCATCTGGGGCTACGACTTCGCCACGGTGGGTCGTCCCCGGGAAGTGGGCGCCTCGATCAACTTCCGCTTCTGATCGTCCTCGCCGGCGGGGCGTTCGAGCCCCGCCGGCCTTCGAATCAAAGCGCCGGCGAGCAGTCGCCGGCGCTTTTTTCTTGCGCGGGACGGCCGCCTAGTACGTGGCGGCGCGCGTGTTGAGGCTCACGCGGTTGCGGATGAACTGCGAGACGATCCACTTCTCGCCGCGCGCCGGCGGCAGGCCGGCGTGCACCATGCGCTTGTCGGGCTCGCCCGTCGGCAGCGCGTTCACGAACAACAGCCCTTCGCGGCGCGAGCCCCGGTGGCGCAAGCCCAAGCGCGGGAAGTCCGTCTCGCCGGCTTCATAGTCGTCGTTCAAGTACACGAGAAACGTGATGACGCGCTCGCCCTGTTTCTCGATCACGCTCGCATAGTTCGGCGTCTTCGGATCCACGAAGTCGAAGTGGTTCTTGATCTCCTCGCCGATCGCGTAGTGCAGGATCGCAGGACCCTCGAAGTTGTGAGGCGGCACGCCGCAGGCGGCCGCCATCCGGTGCTGCAGGGCGACCTGCACCACGTCGGCGCTCGCGAGGTCGAACGAGGCGGCGCTGTTGGTCCGCGTGCGGTCGACGATGTCGCGCCCCGCGGCCGCGTCGAATACGAGCGCGCGCTTGAGCCTGCCCTGTGACTGCGCGATCAACCACGCGCAGACGGGATCGGTGGCGATGTCCGGGAAGCTCTGAACCAACGGCTCCGCGTGCAGCGTGACGACCTGCGGTGGCGCGCCCCATGCTCGTGGATCGACGCGTTGTGCGAGCCGGCGCCAATGATCCGGCGGCGGGGCTGCGTTCGGCGTGGTCTCTGCGGCGAGCGCCTCGAGCTGGCCGCGTGCGGAGTCGCAGCCGCGCTCCGCGGCGATCACGAGCAGCCCGATCGCGTCGCTCCAGCTCTGCGTTACGTGCGCGCCGAGCGCCGCGAGCGTCGCGAGCCGTAAGGCGGCGGCGGCGCTGCCGTGTTGCAGAGCGTCGACGAGGAAACGTGCCGCTTCTTGCGGCAGGCACGGTGCGCGATCTCCGACGAGCAGCCGCAGCGCGAGCGCGGTCATGGCCTCGACGTCGCCCTGCTGGGTCGCGAGGGCCAGCGCGTCGATCGCGTCGTCGTGTCGGCCCGCGGCGTCGTGCTTCGCCGCTTGGGCGATTGCGCTGCTCATCGTGCCAAGGCTCATCGTCATCGGTTCGCCGGCGCGAATACGCGAGTCGCCGGGGTTTTCGATCTTACACCGGGCGTCGTGCGGGTCGTGGCGTGTCTCACTCTGGCCGGTTGTAACATTGCGGTGGCTGCGGCCGCACCTCGAATGCGTGCTCCGCTGCGGCACGCGACTTCGCCGGCCTGCGGCCGGTTCCCTCGCCACGGCGCGTTTGCCGGGGCCCAAAACGCGGTCGCTAATCGGGTTCGCTCGTAAGACCCGGTGTGCCGCCGCGTTTTGGGTGCTCGCTGCGCTCGCACCCGGGCGCTGCGCGCCCGGGCTCCGCGGCTCTCGGCGCTGTGGCTCGGCTCGTCGCTACCGCCGCAGCGGAGCACGCATTCGAGGTGCGGCCGCAGCCTTTGCGCGTATCGCATGGCCAGAGTGAGACACGAACGACCCGCGGTGATTCTTGCCTGCGGCGGCGGGCCGCGTATCGTAAGCGCCATTCGCAGCGAACAGCCGTTTCTTGCAGACGACTCGGCGGTTCGATTCGCAACTGAGGGGAATGCGACATATGGGCGGTGCAGTGGCCGCGGCTGCGGAGCACGACGCGGCGGGCCGTCACGATGAGGCGATCGACGCGCTCGCGCTCGCGACGCAGGCGGGCGATCTCGAGGCCACCGTGTCGCTCGGTCTGCGGCTCCTGGTCGGCGATCGGGCGCCGTACTTGCCGAACGAGGGCATTCGCTTTCTGTCCGATGCGGTGCTCGCCGGCAGCACGGAGGCCGCGTTGCGGCTCGCGCCGCTCGCCGGTCTCGGGGCGCACGTGGCGCAGGACTGGGGCCACGCGCTCGGCTTGCTCGTGATCGCCGCCGAGCGAGGCTCGGAGGACGCCCGCGGACAGCTGCGCACGCTCGCCACGCGGCGCGACGGCTCGATCGAGGCCGGTGACGACTGGCGGCGGTTGGCCGAGAGCATCGACTGGCGGCTCTGGCTCGCGCCGCCCGACGGTGTCACCGTGCACGAGAGCCCGCTCGTGCGCTCGTTTCCGGAGCTCGTGACCGGTGCGGTCTGCGACTGGCTGCGCGGCCGGGCGCTCGGCAGGTTGCGGCGCGCGCTGATCTACGATCCGGGCGAGGGGGGCAACGTCGCGGACCACATGCGCACCAACAGCCTCGCGGGGTTCGATCTCGCCGACGTCGACCTCGTGCAGGTTGCGCTCCAACACCGGATGGCGGCTGCCTGCGGCGTGCCGGTGCAGAACACGGAGGGGCCGACGATCTTGCGCTACTCGCCGGGCGAGCAGATCACCAATCACTTCGACTTCGTGAACCCGCGGCTCCACGGTTACGAGCAGCACGTCGAGCAGCGCGGCGAGCGGATCATCACGTTTCTCGTGTACCTGAACGACGACTACGAAGGCGGCGAGACCGACTTTCCGCGCGTGGGCGTGCGCCACCGGGGTCACCGCCGGGAAGGGCTGTTCTTCACCAATGCGTTGCCGAGCGGCAAGCCGGACTATCGGATGGTGCACGCGGGGTTGCCGCCTCTGAGCGGCGAGAAGTGGATCGTCTCGCAGTTCTTCCGGAGCCGCACGGCGCTCAATACGCGCGCCGAGAACGTCGGCTAACTACCCCGCCTGGGCGTTCATCTTTTCACCGATACTGTTGCGTTCGTCCGACAGGCACGCAAAGTGATAGCAATGTATGTGACCTAGTCGGCCGAATATGTCTAATGCAGACTCGGCGCTCGCAGGCCAGCTATTTGGCGGGCAGGCGACAGGGGCGCGACCGAGATTCTCGACGCATCGGCACTCACGCGTACGGGCGCGGGTTGCGTATTTGCATCACTCAAGTTCCCTCGGGGGGGAATATATGGAAAAACGAAAAGTGGTAGGCGTGGACCGTCACAAGCTGACGGTGCTCGCGTCGACGATCTCCGCAATCCTGGGCACCGGCGCCGCGAGCGTTCAAGCACAAGACGTCCAAGACGAGATCCTCGTTACCGGCTCACGCATCGTGCGCCGCGATCTCGAAGCCGCGAGTCCGATCATGACCATCGACGCGCAGCGTCTCGAAAACTCGAGCACGCTCGGCATCGAGAGCGTGCTCAACCAGATGCCAGAGTTCGTGCCCGCAGGCGGCACGCAGTTCAACTCCGGCATCCAGACCGGTGCGACCGCGTCGCTCGGCATCGCTAGCGTGAACCTGCGCGGCCTCGGCCCGAACCGGACTCTCGTGCTCGTCGACGGACGGCGCGCGCAGCCCGCGAACGCAGCGCTGGTCATCGACACCAACACGATCCCGAGCGCCGCGATCGAGCGCATCGAGACGATCACCGGTGGCGCCTCCGCCGTGTACGGCGCCGACGCTTTGGCCGGCGTCGTGAACGTGATCCTGAAGAAGAACTTCGAAGGCGTCGACCTCGATTTCCAGACGTCGACGACGCAAGAAGGCGACGGCTCGGAGTCGCGCTTCACGGCCTTGCTCGGCGCGAACACCGGCGACAAAGGCAACGTGATGCTCGGCGTCGAGTGGGGCAAGCGCCAGGCCGTTCTGCAGCGCGATCGCGACTTCTACATGAACGGCTGGTTCGACGCGGGCAGCGACGCGCCGGGCTTCCCGCAGATGGCCGGCTTCTCGCCCGCCACGAACGGTTTCCGGCCGACGCAAGCGGCGGTCGACGCGCTGTTCGCCGGCACCCCGGGATTCGTGCCCGGCGGCACCGGCCCGGGCTCGGTAAGCAACGCCAGCGAAATCTACTTCAATCCCGATGGCACGCCGTTCGTGATCGCAGGGGCGAGGGGCTACAAAGGTCCCATCGCGACCGCAGGCACGCCCTTCCAGGTCGGCCTCGGCGACGGCTTCTCCGGCATGCGGCTTCAGCCGAACGGCAACTTGGGTCAGGTGTTCTACGACGGCTACGCGTCGACGCCGCAAGAGCGCCGAACGGTGTTCGGCCGCGCGCATTACGACATCACCGACAACATGCAGGCGTTCGCGCAGGCGACCTACACGCACAACGAGGTCGAGACGCGCGGCGGCTATCCGCCCGCGATCACCGTGTGGTCGGCGCCGATCCCGAACGACGGCGCCCGCACGATTCCCGCCGCGCTGCAAACGCTGCTCGCCTCGCGCTTCACGCCGGATCCCGACGGGGCCGGTCCTCTCTTGCCGGGCGCGCCAGGATCGGCCGCGAGCCAGCCGTGGGTGCTGTTCCGCGTGCTCGACTTCCTCCCCGGCCCGGTGCAGCCGAAGAACGTGGCCGACGCCTATCAGGTCATGGCCGGCGTCCAGGGCAGCCTGCCGAACCGCGACTGGACGTGGGAAGCCTACGTGTCGACGGGTCAAACCGGCGTCACGAACATCAACGACAACTTGCCGTCGCTGCAGCGCTACCAGTCGTTGGTGGCGCAGCCGAACTTCGGCGTCGGCACCTTCGTGGCCGGACGAAACTACGTCCAGAGCTGCACCACCGGTCTGCCGATCTTCAGGACCACGGATCCATCGCAGAACTGTCTCGACTCGATCGACATGCACGGCCGCACGCAGTCCGACCTCTCGCAGGACATCGTCGAAGCGAACTTGCAGGGCAAGATCGCGGACATGAAATCGGGCGAGCTGCGCTTCGCCGCGGGTGTGAGCAATCGCAAGAACAGCTTCAGCTATACCCCGTTCTACGACGACGCGTCGATCATCGAGAACCCGATCGGGTTGTTCGCGTCCAACACGACGGCCGGCAGCACGGAGGTGTCGGAGCTCTACGGCGAGTTGCTGCTCCCGGTAACCAAGAAGTTGGACCTCGAGCTCGGCTATCGCTACTCGGACTACGACACGAAGGCCGGCAGCACCAATACGTACAAGACGCTGTTCGACTGGTCGGCGACAGGGAAGATGCGCCTACGCGGCGGATTCCAGCGTGCCGTTCGCGCGCCGAACACGGCCGAGCTCTTCCAGGGCCCGACCTTGATCGTGGTGCCGTTCGCGCCGAGCGATCCGTGCTCGTACACGACTTCGGTGCCGTGGGGCAACACCGGCCCGAACACCGCGAACGTTCACAACGCGCCGGACAACCCGCGGCGACTCCAGGTCCAGCAGCTGTGCCAACAGATCATCGGCAATACGACGTCGGCGTTCGGTGCGGCCGGCAGCGCCACGGCGAACAACTTCGCTCGGCCCGGCGCGCCGTTCTTCCCGCTCGAGATCGAGATCCAGCGCGGCGACACCAACGTCGGTCCCGAGACGGCCGATACCTGGACGCTCGGCTTCGTGTTCAACGGCCCCGGCTCGTTGGAGAACCTCACGGCTTCCGTCGACATCTACAACATCGAGATCACGGACGCGATCGCGAACCTGAACTCGCTGTTCGTCTACGCGAAGTGCTTCAACGCGGACGGAGCGAGCAATCCGACGCTCTCGTTCAACGACCCGGGTGGATACTGCGCAAAGATCGGCCGCAACACGAGCACCGGCGAGCGTGCCCAAGTCGACGCGCCGTTCAACAACTCGGGTATTTTGAAGACGGCCGGCGTCGACATGGCGATCAACTGGACCAAGGGAGACTTCTACATCAACTCGTTGGTCACCTACCTCGACAAGTACGACGTCCAGGACGCGAAGGGCGAGCCGGTGATTCACGTGAAGGATACGTTCGCCCCGGCTGCGGGCACGGTCGGCGGGCAGTTCGACTACAAGCTCACGAACACCTTCGGCTACAACTTCGGCGGCGGCAAGGCGAATATCGCGCTCCAATGGCGGTATCTGCCGAGCATCCGCGACGAGAGCGCGGCGCGCAATCCGCTCACGACCGTGTCCGGAGTGCCGTCGTACAACATGTTCAGCCTGTTCGGGCGCTACGAGATCAACGAGAAGATGCAGCTGCGCGCGGGCATCGACAACCTCCTCGACGAGGACCCGCCGATCTACGGCAGCCGTCCGGGCGACCGGAACGCCGACCAGACGCGGCCCGATCAGTACGACATCCTCGGACGTCGCATCTACGCAGGTATCAAAGTGAGCTTCTGATCGTCTAGCGACGATTCGACATCGACGGCGGGTGCCCTCGGCCCGCCGTCTTTTTTTTCCGCCCGGCGGGGGGCGAGCGGTCAGCGCCGCAGTACGGCGCCCTCGTGCACGGGCGTGACCGTCTTCTGATAGACGCCGAGCCAGCCGTGCAACCCGCGTGCGCCGAACTCGCGCGGAGTCTTGCGCCGCTCCGCCAGGACGTCTTCCGCGACTTCGAGATCGACGGCCTTGCGTGCCACGTCGATCGAGATCACGTCGCCGTTGTCGACGAACGCGAGCGGCCCGCCGGCGGCCGCCTCCGGTGATGCCTCGCCGACGACGAGCCCCGTGTTCACGAGCCCCGAGAGCTGTCCCTCGGTGATGACGCCGACCTGGTCGATCAGGCCCGCTCCGTCGAGCGCGAACACGACGGCGGAGGTCATCGCCATGCCCGGACCGCCGATCACGCCGAGCCCGCGGAGCACGACGACGTCGCCGGGCTTGACCGCACCCGCGCGAATGCCGGCGAGCGCCTCGTCGCGCGAGTGAAAAATGTTCGCCTTGCCGCGGAACTTGAGCGTGCGCTCGCCGGTGCCGCCGAGCCGCACGATGCCGCCGCCCGGCAGCAGGTTGCCGCGCATGACGACGATCGACGGCCGCGTCGACAGCGGCGCCGCGAGCGGCCGGATCACGCCGTCGTCGGCCACCGTGACGTCGGCGAGCACCTCGCGCAGCGTCGCGCCCGTCACCGTGCGTGCGTCCAGGTCCAAGAACGGCTCGAGCCGCTTGAGCACCGCGCGCGCACCGCCTGCCGCCTCGAGCTCCTCGATGAGTCCGGCGCCGTTGGGGCGAATGGCCGCGAGCAACGGGATCTTGTCGGCGTAGTCGGCGAACAGCTCGTAGACGTCGACGTCGACGCCTGCCTCGGTGGCGATCGCCTGCAGGTGCTTCACGCAATTGATCGAGCCGCTCAAGGCGAGCACGGCGGTCACCGCGTTGCGGACCGAGCCGGCCGTGATGATCTGGCGCGGCTTCAGGTCCTGCCACACCATCTCGACGATCCTGGCGCCGGCGAGTCGCACGAACCCGAGCATTTTGGGGCTCAACGCCGCGACCGGGGCGCTACCGGGCAGCGTCATGCCGAGCGCCTCGCAGACGATGTGCATCGAGTTCGCCGTGCCCATGCCGGCGCAGACGCCCGGGCTCTGCACCGCGACGTTCGCCATGCCTTTGAGCTCGTCGAGCGTGATGCCGCCGGACGCGAGATAGCCCGACTTGAGAAACACCTCTTCGATGTCGACGTGCTGGCCGCGATATTCGCCGCTGCGCTGATAACCGCACACGACCACGATCGTCGGGACGTCGAGCCGGCCCGCGGCCATGAGCTGTCCGGGTGTGGTCTTGTCGCAGGACGCGAGACACACCATGCCGTCGAGCAGCGCGCCCTCGACCTGCACCTCGATGTCGGCCGCGATGAGGTCGCGCGTCGGAAGAATATATGCGCCGCGCTTGCCCGCGCTCGTGATGAAGTCGCTCGGCGCGGCGGTGCGAATCTCGAACGGCAGGCCGCCCGCGGCGCGGATCGATTTCTTGATCTCCGCCGCCACGCCGTCCAAATGACTGAAGCAGCTCGAGAGCTCGGACGAGGAGTTCACGACGGCGATCTTAGGTCTAGCCATGTCCTCGTCGGTGAGCCCGAGCGCGCGCCACTGCGCGATGCGCCCGGCCCAGAGCGCGGTGCCGGGTTCGAGGTTGCTGCGCAGCTTGCGCGTCATCGGCGGTCGCTCGCGGCCGCTTGTGCGGCGGAACCGACGCCCGCCGTCGTTCCCAAGAACGCGCCCGCCGCGGTGAGCCGCCGCTGCAGCTCGCGTACGTCCACGCGGCGCGGCGGCACGCGGTCGCGCAGCGCTAGGTCGGCCGCCGTGCCGGCAGCCTGGCCCATCACGAAGCAGGAGCCGCTGACGCGCGCCGACGACTGCCCTTCATGCGACATGGAGGCGCAGCGGCCGACCACGAACAGGTTGTCGATCTTCTTCGGCACGATGATCCGGTACGGGATCTGGTTGTAACCGCGCGATCCCGGCGGCGCGAACACGAACTTCACGTCGCCTTTGACGTGCGCCTCCACGGGCCAGCCGTTCACGCCGATCGAGTCCTCGAAGTCGCGGCAGCCCAGGATGTCCTTGTCGGTGAGCTGGTAGTCGCCGGTGATGCGGCGTGTCTCGCGAATGCCGATCTGCGGCGCGATCTCGACGATGTAGGCGTTCTCGAATCCCGGCGTCACGCTCTTGATGAACTCAAACACGTCCCAGCACTGCTTGCGGCCTTCCACCTCGCCATACGTCAACTGGGCGGCGTCGATACCGCTCACGGCCGTGCCGTCGGGATTCTTGATCTGCGTAAGGTTTGCGCGCCACTCGATCGGATTGCGCTGCGGCCTCACGATCGGCTTCTTGCGGGGAAACGTGCGGCCGTTCTTCTCCGCCTCTTCCATTAGGGTGGGGATCAGCTCCCAGGCGCGGCCGGCCTTCTGCGGGTCGACGCCATTGATCCTGAACATCGTGGACGGATAGAGCATGTTGCCGGCGCCGTCGCCCACCTCGTACGGCACTCCCGCCCACGCCGCGAGATCGCCGTCGCCCGAAGCGTCGACGAAGAGCTCGCTCTTGATCGCGAATCGGCCCGACTTCGTCTCCACGAACAGCGCGCCGATCCGGTCCGCCGCGTCGAGCGTGGCGCCCACGCCGAACGCGTGGAACAGCACTGCCACCTTCGCGCCGGCCATGAGCTCGTCCGCCGCGATCTTGAAGGCCGAGATGTCGTAGGCCTGGGCCAGGATCTGGTCGCGGATCGTCAAGTGGGGCTTGTTCAGCCCGTCCATGGCGGCGAGCCGCCCGAGCACGTCGTCGGCGACGCCGTGCACGACCTGCTCATGCTTGCCGTGCACGACGGCGTGCAGGCCGCAGAAGGTGCTCAGGCCCGCGGCCGTGCCCGCGCCGCCCATGAACCCATAGCGCTCGATCAGGAGCGTCGACCGGCCGCTGCGGCCGGCCGCCAACGCCGCGGCGATGCCGGCGGGTCCGCCGCCGAGCACGACGACCTCGTACTCGCCGAGGAGCTTGGTCTTGCGGCCCGGTTCGACGATATGTTGGTCGCTCATTCGCAGTCTTTCGCTGATCGTGGCACGACGCTATCACATCGCCGCGGGGCCTTCGAGGACAGGCGCGCTCGCGCCGAATTCATCCGGGAGCGGGGCCTTTTTTCGCGCATCCGGCAGCGCGCACGCCGCGCCCCTCGTGCTACCGTGGTCGCAGTTCTCAACGACCCGGAAGAGGTGAGCACCATGGCGGCGATCGAGCGTACTGCAAGCGGCGTCTGGCAAGGCGACCTCAAGACCGGCAGCGGCACGATCAGCGCGACGAGCGGCGTGCTCCGCGATGCGCCGTTCAGCTACGCCACGCGTTTCGAGAACGCGCGCGGCACGAACCCCGAGGAGCTGATCGCGGCGGCGCACGCCGCGTGCTACAGCATGGCGTTCGCCAATTACCTGAGCGGCCAAGGTCATCGGCCGCTCGAGATCAGCACGCGCGCCACGATCTCGCTCGAGAACGGCGTGATCGGCAAGATGCACCTCGCGACCCAAGGCCGCGTGCCGGGCATGAGCGACGCCGCCTTCAAGCAGCACGCCGCCGAGGCGGAGAAGAAGTGCCCCGTGTCGAACCTGCTGCGCAACGGTCTCAAGATCTCGCTCGAGGCGAAGATCGAGGGCTGACGAGCCTGCGGCTCATTTAGTTAACGCCCAAAGACTCTCAAGTTTTCTCGGCGCCCGCGGGGCGGCGGCGGCGCTCCAGGGCCGCCGCGCGAGGCGTGGCGCGGGTTTCCGCCCGCGGTAGCCGGCGGCAGCGTCCGCTTGACCACAGCTTGCTCCGACGGTACGGTTAGCCACACTAACTGTTAGCCTCAATAACCCGGATGCCCGCTCCTTCCAGCAAGACCGCCCGAGAGCTCCTCGAGGTTACGACGCTACTGATGCGCAGCTTCACGGCGCGTATGCGTCAGGGCAAGCAGCGGATCGAGCCGGCGCACATCGGGATCCTCGCGCGGTTGAGCGCCGGCCCGTGCAGCCTCACGGAGCTGGCGCAGGCTCAAGCGGTGCGGTTGCCCACGATGTCGAAATCGATCGCGCTGCTCGTCGACCGCGGTTGGGTTTCGCGCTCCACTCCCGCCGACAACCGGCGGCAGACGATGGTGGCGCTCACGGCCGCCGGCCGCAGCGTGTTCACGGCGATGAAACGCGACTCGACGCGGCACGTGGCGCGTCTGCTTGTGACACTTTCGGACGAGGAACGTATACGAGTAGATGCGGGTCTCGAGGTCCTGATTCGAGCTCTGACGGTGACGGTACGCAACGAACGCGGGTGAGCAATGACTGCAGGTAAGGACGAAGTGGAGAGCGCCTTGGGCCTCGACGGGCGCGCGCCGCGCGGCAAGCGCCGGTGGCTGTGGCTGTTGGTGCCGGTGCTGGCGGTGGCCGTCTTCGTGGGGATGCGCGCGCGCCGTAGCGACACGCCGGTGTACCTGACCGAGCCGGCGCGCGAGGGGCCGCTGCGCGTCACCGTGACGGCCACCGGCACTCTGCAGCCGACCAACCAGGTGGACGTCGGCAGCGAGGTCTCCGGGATCATCGACAAGGTGTTCGTGGACTTCAATGATCCGGTAAAGCAGGGCCAGGTGATCGCGCAGCTCGACACGCAGACGCTCGAGGCGCGCGTGGCCTCGTCGCGAGCGTCGCTCGCCGTGGCGGAGGCGTCGCAGGCGACGGCCGAGGCCACCGTGACGGAGATGCGCGCAAAGGTTGCGCGGTCGCGCGAGCTCGCGGCGCGCGGCATCGCCTCGCAGCAGACGCTCGAGGCGGACGACGCGGCTTCGCAGCGCGCGGTCGCGCAGGCCGCGAGCGCCAAGGCGCAGGTTACGGCGCAGCGCGCGTCGCTGCAGGAGACGGAGACAGCCCTGCGCAAGGCCATGATCCGCGCGCCGATCGACGGCGTGGTGATCTCGCGCGAGGTGCGCACCGGCCAGACGGTGGCCGCGTCGTTCCAGACGCCCGTGTTGTTCAAGCTCGCCGACGACCTCCGGCACATGGAGCTGCACCTGAACCTCGACGAGTCGGACGTCGGCCAGGTGCGGGGCGGCCAGAAGGCCGAGTTTCGCGTCGATGCCTATCCGGGCCGCGGCTTCGCGGCGGTGATCACGTCGGTCCGCTTCGCTCCGAAGGAAGTGAACAACGTCGTGACCTACGAGACGGTGTTATCGGTCGACAATCCCGACCTGTTGTTACGCCCCGGCATGACGGCGACGGCCGACATTCTCGTCGAGCACAAGGAACGCGCGCTGCTCGTGCCGAATCGGGCGCTGCGCTTCCTGCCTTCCGAGAGCGCGGGAGCCGAGGGCACCGGGTCGGGTCCGCGAGTTTGGGTGCTTCGCGACGGCGCCGCCGTGCCCGTTCCGGTCGAAACCGGACTGACCAACGGTGAGGTGACCGAGGTCACGAGCGGCGACGTCGCTTCCGGGACGGGCGTGATCGTCGACATGCAGCGCGCGCAGCGGCGCCAGGCGCAGCAAGGCAACGGGCCGTTCGGATGAGCGCGACCGCGCAGAGGGCGCAGCCCGCGGCCGAGGGCCAGCCGACGATCGAGCTGCGCGGCGTGTCGCGTGTCTATGGCCGCGGCGCGTCGGAAGTGCGTGCGCTCGACAACGTCGATTTCGCCGTGCGGAGCGGCGAGTTCGTCGCGCTCATGGGGCCGAGCGGGGCGGGCAAGTCGACGTGCCTGAACATCTTGGGCTGCCTCGACAGGCCGACGAGCGGCCAGTACTTCTTCCAGGGCGTAGACGTCGCGAACATCGAGCGCGGCCAGCGCGCGCTGCTGCGCCGGCACTTCATCGGCTTCGTTTTCCAGGGCTTCAACCTGCTCAATCGCACGACGGCGCTCGAGAACGTGGAGCTGCCGCTGATTTATCGCAGGGTGTCTGCGAAAGAGCGCCACGCGCGCGCCAAGGAGACGCTGGCGCTCGTCGGTCTCGCCGGGCGCGAGCACCACACGCCGGGCGAGCTGTCGGGCGGTCAACAGCAGCGCGTCGCGATCGCGCGAGCGATCGTCACCGATCCCAAGCTGGTGCTCGCCGACGAGCCCACCGGCAACCTCGATAGCGCGATGGGCGCCGAGATCATGCGGCTCCTCACGCGCTTGAACCAGGAGCGGGGCCTCACGATCGTGATGGTCACGCACGAGCAGGACATCGCGGCGTTCGCGGAGCGCGAAGTCGTGTTCCGCGACGGGCGCATGGCGAGCGACCGCCGCACCCGTGAGGTACGAAGCTGATGTTCGGCAATACGCTTCTGCTCGCCTTTCGCGCGCTCAAGCGCAATCCCATGCGCTCGGGCCTCACGATGCTCGGCATCGTGATCGGCGTGGCCGCTGTGATCGCGATCGTCACGCTCGGCCGCGGTGCGAGCGAGCAGGTCACCGCGAACGTCTCGAGCCTGGGCGACCGGCTGTTGTTCGTCCAGCCGAACGGCGAGAACAACGCGCAGCGGGGGGTCACGACTCGCACGTTCACCGCGCGCGACGTCGACGCGATCGCGCGAGACGTCACGGGTGTCGACGGAGTGTCGCCCACGGCCGGCAGCAATGTGACGGCCGTATTCGGCAACAATCACTGGTCGGTAAGCGTCACGGGCGTTACCCGCGAGTACTTCAAAGTGCGCGGCGCGACGCTGATCCGCGGCGAAGAATTCACCGAGGCGCAATACCAGAGCGGCCGGCTGGTGTGCATCATCGGTAAAACCACCCGCGAAGAGCTGTTTGGCGCCACGGACCCGGTCGGCGCGACGATCCGCGTCGGCATCGCGTCGTGCCCGGTGGTCGGCGAGCTCGAGTCGAAGGGTCAGTCGAGCTTCGGCAACGACCAGGACAACGTGATTCTCGCTCCGTTGCGCGCGGTGCAGAGCCGCCTCACGGGGAACGAGAACATCGCCTCGATCGGCGTATCGGTCGCGCCGTGGGCCACTAACGCGGACGTCAAGACCGGGATTCAGGGGCTGATGCGCGAGCGCCGCGCCGTGGGCCCGCAGGACACGGACAACTTCCGCGTCATGGATCTCGCCGAGGTCGCGGGCGTGATCCAGACCGTGACGACCGCGCTCACGCTGTTCTTGGGATCGATCGCGGCCGTGAGTCTCGTCGTGGGCGGGATCGGCATCATGAACATCATGCTGGTGTCGGTGACCGAGCGCACGCGCGAGATCGGCATCAGGCTTGCGATCGGCGCGCTCGAGGGCGAGGTGCTCGCGCAGTTCCTCGTGGAGGCGGTGATCTTGACGACGGTCGGCGGCAGCATCGGCGTCGCGATCGGCCTATTGGGCTCGTACGCCGCGTCGGTGGCGATCGGCTTCAAGTTCGTGCTGGAGCCCGCCGTGATCGCGGGCGCGTTCGCGTTCTCCGCGATGATCGGCCTCGTCTTCGGCTTCGTTCCGGCGCGCCGCGCGGCGCGCCTCGACCCCATCGAAGCCCTGCGCCACGAATAAATAGGGACATGTTTGATTTTCGCGGGCGGCCCGTGGATGGTCACCGAAAATACATCCCTATTAAACGGGCGCGTGGGTGTCGAAGCTCATAAGTCCTCCACCATCAGCAGCTGCGTGCCGGAAGAAATTGCGACCGCGCGATGCTTGCTTGCCGCGCCCGACGGAATGAAGAGCCCGTCTCCCGCTTTGAAGGAGACGACCTCTCCGTCGAAGCTGATGCTCAGCGCGCCTTTCAGCACATAGCCGATGTGGCCCGTCTCGCACCAGTGCTCGGATCCGTCGCTCGTCTCGAACTCGACTAATCGAATCTGCCGCGAACCGTCGCGATAGATCTTTTGGCGCACGTCGGGCCGGATCTGCTGCCACTCCATTTTCTCGAAGCTGATCTTGAACGGACTCAAAACGACCCTCCCAACGGTTAGGCGGACGCCTGAATGCGGGCGACCACCAGGCGATAGCCGACGTCCAATTCCGGTAGCGGTAGTAGGGCACTGTATCGGCCGCTCCACGTGCCGTCCTGCAGATCACGCCGAAGGTGCGCGATTTCACCCGCCGAATCGACCTTGGCGAATATCGAGATCGCGGCACGCACGCGCGCGTCCAGGTACGCCTCCGGCCGGCGCCAATAGGCACCGAGGAAGCCGTCGGAACAGTCCGCCGGAACGCAAAGTGTTTCTACTTCCGCCGGGCCGATGGTTGCCGCGATGTCGCGCAGCGACGGGAAACTGAGCCGGTCGATTTTTAGAATTTCGGGAAGGTAGTCCTGAACCAACCAGAAGCCGGGATGCTCGGGATCCCAAGTGAAGATGACTACGCGATCGCGAGCAACCCGGCGCATCTCAGCAAGGCCCCGATCGCGATTCTTCCAATGATGAATCGTGAGAATTGCAAGAACCGCATCGAAGGAGCGATCCCGAAAAGGCAATCGATCGGCGCTAGCTTGTACGCATTGTGCGGCGTTGCGAGCGCGCTGCCCGATCATCTTTGCGGATGGCTCCACGGCGACCACGAAGCGCATGTTTGGTTCGTAAGAGCCGGCACCGGCGCCAACGTTCAGGACACTGCGACACTGCCCGAGCGCGCCGTCGATCCGCTTGGCGATTCGTTCATCCGGTCGGCGGTACTCCGAGTAGCCCACGCCGATCCGATCGTACAACGCTCCGCGCATTGCGATTGACCGTTCTGCGCCGCGCTACGCGACCGGATGCTTGGTCTTGAACTCCCGCCGCCGCCGAGCGAGCGCGTGCTCCGTGTACCCGTTCGGCTCACTCAATCCGTTGAACACGAGATCGAGCGCCGCCTGAAACGCGACACTGTCCTCGAACGCCGGCGCTATGTTCCGATAGTGTGCGTCGCCGGCGTTCTGCCGGTCGACGACCTCGGCCATTCGCTCGAGCGTCGCCTGCACCTGCGGCCGATCGACGATCCCGTGGTACAACCAGTTCGCGATGTGTTGCGACGAAATTCGCAGCGTCGCACGATCCTCCATGAGCCCCACGTCGTTGATGTCCGGCACCTTCGAGCAGCCCACGCCTTGCTCCACCCAGCGCACCACGTAGCCCAGGATTCCCTGCGCGTTGTTGTCGAGCTCGCGCTGGATCTCTTGCTCCGTGAGCTCGCGCGCGAGCAGCGGCGGCGTGAGAATCCCTTCGAGCAGCTCCGGCGTGGCGCCGCCTTGCTTCGCGATCTCCTTCTGCCGCGCGGCCACGTTCACCTGGTGATAATGCGTCGCGTGCAAGGTCGCCGCGGTGGGCGAGGGCACCCACGCGCAGCTTGCGCCGGCCTTCGGATGGCCGATCTTCGCGTCGAGCATCGCGCGCATCTCGTCCGGCGCCGCCCACATGCCCTTGCCGATCTGGCCGTGGCCCGGCAGGCCCACGTCGAGGCCCACGCGCACGTTCCAATCCTCGTAGGCGGCGATCCAGCGAGCGCCCTTGATCTCGGGCTTCGGGATCATCGGGCCGGCCTGCATGTGCGTGTGCATCTCGTCGCCGGTGCGGTCGAGGAAGCCTGTATTAATGAATATGATCCGCTCGCGGCTCGCGCGGATGCACTCCTTTAGATTGACGGTGGTGCGGCGCTCCTCGTCCATGATGCCGATCTTGAGCGTGTTCGGCTCGAGCCCTAGGCCGCGCTCGACCATTGCGAACAGCTCTACCGACAGCGCGACCTCCTCGGGCCCGTGCTGCTTCGGCTTCACGATGTAGAGGCTGCCGGCGCGGCTGTTGCGCAGCGCACCTTTGCCCCGCAGGTCGTGCAGCGCCGCGAGGGTCGTGATCACGCAGTCGAGGAAGGTCTCGGCGATCGGCTTGCCCTGGCCGTCGGTCACGGCGTCAGTGAGCACGTGCGCGCCCACGTGTCGCACGAGCAGCATGCTGCGGCCGGGCACCACGAGCTTCGACCCGTCGGGCGCGGTGTATTTGCGGTCGGCGTGCAGCTTGCGCGCGATCGTCGACGCGCCTTTCTTGAACGACGCGGTCAGCGTGCCGCGCATGATCCCGCACCAGTTGCGATAGACGACGACTTTGTCCGCAGCGTCTACGGTGGCAACCGAGTCCTCGAGGTCCATGATCGTGGACACGGCGCTCTCGAGCACCACGTCCTTGATGCCCGCGGGGTGACTCTTGCCGATCGGGTGCTTCGGATCGATCGCGACGTCGACGTGCAGGCCGTTGTTGCGCAGCAGCACGCTCGCTAGCGCGTCGCCCTTGCGGGTGTAACCGGCGAACCGGCCGCCATCGACGAGGCCCGTACGCTTGCCGCCGCCCACCGTCGCGAGGAGCGCGCCGTCGTTCACGGCGAGCGCCGTCACGTCGGCCCAGCGCGCGCCCGCGAGTGGCGCGGCGGCGTCGAGGAACTCGTTGGCGCGCGCGATCACGCGCTCGCCGCGCTTCGGGTTGTAGCTCTTGCCCGCCTTGTCTGCGCCGCCGTCCTCGGGGATCACGTTCGAACCGTAGAGTGCGTCGTAGAGGCTGCCCCAGCGCGCGTTCGCGGCGTTGAGCGCGTAGCGCGGGTTGTCGACGGGCACCACGAGCTGCGGGCCCGCGAGCGTCGCGATCTCGGGGTCCACGTTCGCAGTCGTGACCTCGAACGCGGGGCCGTCGGGCACGAGGTAGCCGATCTCGCGCAGGAACGCGCCCGATTCCTTCGGCGCCGGCGGCTTGCCCCGGCGCGCGAGCAGCCACGTGTCGATCTTGGCCTGGAGCGCGTCGCGCTTCTCGAGCAGCGCGCGGTTGCGGGGACCCAAGGTCTCAACGACGTTGTCGAGCAGGGACCACACGACCTCGGGTGGGATGCCGGTGCCGGGTGCAATCTCGTCGCGGACCAGGTCGTGCAGGGGTTTGGCGATTCGGATACCGCCGTGGGAGATGTAGTCCGTCATCGTTGCTCCGTGCGCGGGCGAGCCCGCTTCAACCGTCGGGAGAGCGAGCAGGATAGCCGGCCATCGCAGTTTGGCAAGCAGCGCGCCGGCGCTACGACAACCAATACGCGATCGCGCGCATCTCGATGCTTGCCCGCGGCGTGACGCCGGGCGGGCACGCTGCGTCGTCGAACGCCGAGTGCGGCACTCGCGTCGGCTCCGACGGGTCGGAATCGTTCGTCTTGAACACGATGACCTCGTCGCGCGTCATGTTCGAGAAATACAGCCAGCGGTGCGCCGGGTTGTGCCGCACGACGAGCGCTTCGAACGACCACTCGGGTGCATCGCGCTGGTCGAACACGGCGTCGGCCGGCACGAGATCCTCGGCGGCCACGCTGCGTGCGTCGCAGACCGCGAGCGGAACGTCTTGCGGCGGCGGCGTGAGCACGCGCCACACGTTGTAATGCGCGAAGCGACGAATGTGCGCCCGTGTGTCGTTTGGCCGCGAGCGCTCCGCGAATGCGGCTGCCGTCGGGTTCGACACGTCGACGTGAACGAAGCGTGCGGGCAGCGAGTTGTCGAGCTTACCGCTCTCGGGCGAGCGCTCGCCGAAGCGCAGCACGCCGGGGCTCGCGACGACCACGCGATCGGCGCCGGACAGCTCGCCGACGAGCCGTTCGATTTCACTTCGGTGCACCGTCACGACGGTCGCCTTGTCGCGGAAGTCCGTCACCGCGCTCGTGTGCTGAACCAGCTCGATGCCTTCGCGGCGCAGCGTCGGTCGCTCAAGGAGGCTGCGCGCGTCGATGACGGTTACGCTGTGCGGCTCCAGCGCGAGCATGTCGCGCGAGTGATCGTTGGCGTGGAAGCGCGGCCGCTCGCGCATCGCGCCGACGTAGTTGATGGTGCCCGAGGCGCTGTGGGTCATGCGGCCGATTATAGAGCGGGAACCGCGAAAGCCGTCATGGGGCCCCGACAAGCTCGGCGACTCGCGCAGCCTGCGCGTCGCGATCAAAAACCTCCGCGACAAGCTAGAACCAGAGCCACGTCATCCGCGTCATCTAGTGACTGAGGCTGGATTGGGCTACCGCTTACGCGTGCCCGAACTTCCCTGAGGCGCCGCTCGACGTCGAGCGACAGCACCCAGCCGCGTCCGGATGGCTTGAGCGGTTGCTCGCCGTCGAGCCGCGCCGTAGCGCTGCCCGTGCCCACCGCGTTGATGCTGCTGTCCTCAAACGCCGTCTTCTGAGCGCGCGGCGTGCCTATCGCTCCGGCGCCGCCGGCGCCGCGAAAGCTCTGTATTCCCATAGCGAACGAACCTCCGTCTTTCGAGCTCGCACGGTAGCTCCCGCTCGGTCACCGAGTCAGTCGTTTCAGGGTTCTACTGCGGTGACAGGTCGAAAGCGGCTTGTCACCGCGTTGTTACCTCGAACAGACCGGGCCATAACCTCGATAAGACCGACATCGTTACCCGGCGTCATTACGATGCATCGCCAGTACTGAGCAAGTTAGGCAGGCGTGACTTCGCCGCCTCAATATTAGGGAGACAGTCATGGGTTCCACGGGCAGGGCAGCACGCGCGTCCGTTACGCAAGTCATCAGAGTCTCCAGCTTGGGCGTAGCGGTCGCCGCGGCGATCGCGGCCGCGGGAGCTGCCCGTCCCGCCGCCGCGCAAGACGCGGCGAGCTCGGCGAGTGCTTCGAGCGACGAGATCACGGTACTGGCGCGCCGCCGCGAAGAGTCCGTGCAGGACGTCCCCATTCCCGTCTCGGTGATCGGCGGCGACCTGGTGATGGACACCAACTCGTTCAACGTCAACCGCATCAAGGAGCTCGTTCCGACGGTCCAGCTGTACTCGTCCAATCCACGGAACAGCGGTGTGAACATTCGCGGCCTCGGCGCACCGTTCGGTCTCACGAACGACGGCATCGAGCCCGGCGTGGGCTTCTATGTGGACGGCGTGCTCTATGCTCGGCCCGCGGCCACCGCGCTGGACTTCGTCGACGTCCAGCAGGTCGAGGTGCTGCGCGGACCGCAAGGGACGCTGTTCGGCAAGAACACGACCTCGGGCGCGATCCTCGTGACTACCCGCAAGCCGAGCCGCGACCCGGGCGCGACGTTCGAGCTCGGTTACGGTAACGAGGGCTTCACGCAGCTGAAAGGCTCGGTCACCGGTCCGCTCGGCCAGAAGTTCGCCGGCCGGTTCTCGGTGTCGGCTACCGAGCGCGATGGCAACCTTCGCAACGTCACGACGGGCGAGTTGGTCAACGAGCTCGACAACGCCGGCTGGCGTGCCCAGCTGCTGTTCGAGCCCTCCGACCGAGTGGCGGTCACGGCAACGTTGGACGACACGAAACAGGATCCCAACGGTTACGCGCAAGTGTTCGGCGGGGTCGTGCCCACGTTGCGGCCCGCAAACCGGCAGTTCGAGCAGATCATCGCGGACCTCGGGTATCAGCCGGCGAACCGCAATCCGTTCGATCGGCTCATCGACACCGATACCCCGTGGAGGTCCGAGAACAACATGGGCGGTGCGTCGGTCAACGTCGACGTCGACATGGGCCCGGGCACGCTGACCTCGACGACGGCTTGGCGCTATTGGGAGTGGCGCCCCTCGAACGACCGAGACTACCTCGGGTTGCCGGTCGGTACGCTGTCGCAGGCGACGTCGAAGCAGGATCAACTCACGCAGGAGATTCGCTGGGCCGGCGAGCTGTCGAACCGCGTGAGCGGGGTGTTCGGCTTGTTTGCGTTCGACCAGACGATCGAGAGCGATCCCGTGCAGATCGAGCAAGCCGGCGCGGCCGCGTATCGGTTCCTCGTGGCGCCCGGCACCGCCGGCGCGACGCCGCAGCTCTATGACGGCTACGGCAGTGCGATCAGGTCGAATCTCAATACCCAGAGTGCCGCGTTGTTCGCCAACATCGACTGGTCGATCACCGACCGGCTGCACTTCCAGCCGGGCATTCGCTTCAACTACGACAAGAAGGACGTCGACTTCAGTCGGTCCGTTTACGGCGGTCCCGCGAATCCGACCGCGCAACAGCTGAACCTGCTGCTCGCGGTGTACAGGCCGCAGGCGTTCGTGGTCGACGCCGACGACACCAACACCTCGGGCAATCTCACGTTGTCCTTCCAGGCCAACGACAAGATCAACGCCTATGTGACCTATGCGACGGCCTTCAAGTCCATCGGCCTAAACCTGGGCGGTCTGCCGCTCGACGCGCAGAATCAAACGATTCTGGGATCTGCGGTGATCGCGCCCGAGGACGTCACGAACATCGAGATCGGCATCAAGACCAAGCCGACCAGGCGGTCGACAGCCAACTTCACGATGTACGACACACAGATCGATGACTTTCAGACTCAGGTCTTCAACTCGCAATTCGGCGTGGCTCGAGGGTTCCTCGCGAACGCCGACAAGGTCCGCGTACGCGGCGCCGAGTTTGACGGCAGCTTCGAGATCGGCGAGTCGGTTTCGTTGCACACCGCAATCGCGTACAGCGACGGCAAGTACGTCTCCTTCACGGACGCGCCGCCGCCGCTCGAGGAGACGGGCGGCCCCTCGTCGAAGGACATCTCCGGCGGCGCTTTGCCGGGCCTTTCGAAGTGGGCGGCTTCGTTCGGCGGCGAATACACGACGCCGATGAAGCGGTTCGGCGGCGCCGAGCTCTTCACGGGGTTTGACGTCTATTACCGCGGCGACTTCTCGTCGAGCCCGTCGCCCTCTCGGTACCTGAACGTCGAGGGCTATTCGCTTCTGAACTTCCGCGTGGGGTTCCGAGCGGACCGTTGGTCCGGCTATCTGTGGGCCCGCAATGCGCTCGACGAGGAGTACTTCGAGCAACTGCTCGCGGCGCCTGCAGGCAACGGAGCGGGTCACTATGGCGCCGTGCTCGGCGATCCGCGCACCTACGGCATCACGGTTCGTTACTCGCTCGAGTAACTGGGTCCCGCGCGGCTTCCAGCGTCGGCCGGGCTCACGTCCAGCCGACGCGGAGTCTAGCAAGATCAGCGGGTTATGGCGCCTTGTTGCAGTGCGGGCGCTTACGCTAATACCGAAATGTCACCGCTACATAACCGCGTGGAGACCGACAACGCCGCGACCGTTCAGTACCATGCGGTGCTAACGAGTGGCCTTCCGCGCGCGGTGTTTTCCCCGGTATGTCGATCCTCTTGGAGCAGGTCTCGAAAGAGTACGGCGGCGCCGCCCCCGCGGTCAGCGACGTCACGACTCATATCGCCGAGGGCGAGCTGTTCGTGCTGCTCGGGCCGTCGGGCAGCGGCAAGAGCACGCTGCTCCGCGCGATCGCGGGGCTCACCACCATCGACCACGGCCGCATCGTGCTGCACGGCCGCGACGTCACCAATCTCGGCGCCAAGGACCGCGAAGTCGGCTTCGTCTTCCAGAACTACGCGCTATTCCGGCACATGACCGTGGCCGACAACATCGAGTTCGCGCTGCGCGCGCGGCGCGTTCGCGGTGCCGAGCGCCGCCGGCGCCGCGCCGAGCTCTTGAAGCTCGTGTCGCTCGAGGGCTACGACCAGCGCCTGCCGAGCGAGCTCTCGGGCGGCCAGCAGCAGCGTGTCGCGCTCGCGCGCGCACTCGCGCATCAGCCCCGCGTGCTGTTGCTCGACGAGCCGTTCGGCGCGCTCGACGCGAAGATCCGCGACGAGCTCAGACGCGCGATCCGCGAGATCCAGCGCGCCGTGGGCATCACCACGATTCTCGTCACGCACGACCAGGAAGAAGCGTTCAGCATGGCGGACCGGATCGGCGTCATGGATCGCGGCCGGCTGCAAGAGGTCGGCGAGCCGCGCGTGCTGTATCAGCGCCCGGGCACGCGCTTCGTCGCCACCTTCTTGGGCGCGGCGAATCTATTGCTCGGGCCGTACGGTTACCGCGACATCCAGCTCGGTGAGTCGTTCTTCCAAGTGGACCGGTGGTCGCGAAGCTTGCGCAGCGGCGACGAAGCGGCGGTCGTGGTGCGGCCCGAGGACGTGGTGCTCGCCGAGCATCGCGAGCAGCTGAACGTACCGGTGGTGTCCACCGCCAAGGTGCTCGAGCTCCAGTTCGTGGGCGCGAACGAGCGGCTGCGGCTCGAGGTGGCTGCCGCCGACACGCTCGCGAGCGCGCAGCGGCCGGGCGCCGCCACGTTCCAGATCGACGCCTCGCGCACGGCGCGCGAGGTAGAGCTTCTGCCGCTCGAGGTCGGCCAGACGGTGCACTTCGGCTTCAAGCGCATGCACGCCCTCCCCACGCCGATCAGCAGCTTGCGTTTGATCGCCAAGCCGGGCGAGACCGGCAACGAGCTGGTATCGACGTCGATCGTGCGCGAGCTCAGCGATCGCATGCACATCGAGCCGCTGTTCTACGAAGGGGCGTCGGAGAAGACGCAGCGCGTTCGCGGCCTTCCGGTAGTCACGCTCGACCCCGACGCCGATCTGGGCGAAGCGCTGGTGCTGCTCGAGCAGGGCGCGCGCCAAGTCCTCGCCGTGGGCGACGGCCGCCAGCAGATCGAGCGCATGTTGATCTACGTGGAGCCGTCGTCGTGCGGCCGCGACGCCGCGCTCGCGGCCTCCGCGAGCCTCGCGCGCCATCTCACGATCGACGTCACGATGCTGGTGCGCGACGACGAGCGGTCGATCAGCGGCGGTTGCTACCGCGACCTGCTGGATCTGCGCAACACGTCGCTGCGTCTGCACGGCCTCGACATCCGCACCGAGACATTCCGCGGCAACGCGCCGCAAGTGATCCGCGAGCGGCTCGCGTCGTCGGACGAGCAGACGTTGCTCGTGATCGGCCTCACCTCACCGGAGCGCTGCAGCGACCTCGTCGACGACTTGAAACAGCTGCTGCGCGAGTCGCCGCCCGCCGCCGTGCTGTTCGTGAGCGGCCGCGACGAGCAGGAGCCGCAAGCGGTAGCCGCGGAGCAGCCTGCGTATGCCGCCGCGTTCGCACTCTAGTCTGCGTTTCGGAGTCGACATGACCAGAAATGTGGTTCTCGGGGCCGCGCTCGCGCTGCTGTGCGCGTGTGGCGGCGGCGCAGACTCCGTCGGCGTCGATCAGATCCGGCTGTTGAACGTGTCGTACGACCCCACGCGGGAGCTCTATCGCGAGTTCAACGAGAAGTTCGCGGCCAAATGGCAGGCGGACACCGGGCAGCGCGTCGAGATCCAGATGTCGCACAACGGTTCCGGCAGCCAGGCGCGTGCCGTCATCGACGGTCTCGACGCCGACGTCGTCACGCTCGCGCTCGCCTGGGACATCGACAACATCCAGATCAACAGCCGCCGCTTGCCCGCGAATTGGCAGTCGCGGCTGCCGTTCAACAGCTCGCCGTACACGTCGACGATCGTGTTCCTCGTGCGCAAGGGCAATCCGAAGAACGTCCACGACTGGCCGGACCTCCTCGCCGACGGCGTGCAGGTGATCACGCCGAACCCGAAGACCTCGGGCGGCGCGCGCTGGAACTACCTCGCGGCCTGGGGCTTCGCGCTCGAGCGCGCGCTCGGCGGCGATTTGGGCAAGGTGGTCGACGCGCCGAAAGGCGACCTCGAGAAGGCGCAGGGCGAGGCGGAAGAGTTCGTCCGCCAACTCTATAAGCACGTGCCGGTACAGGACACGGGCGCGCGCGCCGCGACCAATACGTTCGTGCAACGCGGTATCGGCGACGTGCTGCTCGCGTGGGAGAACGAAGCGCTGCTCGCGCAAGCGGAGATGGGGGAGGGCGCGTTCGACGTCATCATTCCGTCGGTGAGCATCCTTGCCGAGCCGCCGGTTGCGCTGGTGGACGCGGTCGTGGATCGCAAGGGCACGCGCGGCGTCGCCGAGGCGTATCTCCAGTATCTCTACAGCGACGAAGGCCAGGACGTGGTCGCGCGCAACTACTTCCGGCCGCGCGTGCGCGCCATCGCCGAAACCTACGCCGACCGATTCCCGAAGATTCGCCTCTTCACGATCGACGACGTGTTCGGCGGCTGGCGTCAGGCGCAGGAAACGCACTTCAAGGACGGCGCCGTCTACGACCGGATCTTCACCGAGGCCGCGTCCTCGGCGCCGCGTTAGCATGCCGCGCCCCGGCTCCCCTCGAGAGACCTAGCGAATGGCGACCGCGAGAGGGTGGGTAGCGCCGAGCGTGCTTCCCGGTTTCGGCCTGACCCTCGGCTTCGCGGGCATGTTCTTGACCGCGATCGTGCTCGTGCCGATGGCGGCGCTGATCATGCGCGCGGCGAGCCTGCCGCTCGAGGAATTTTGGCGCATCGCCACCGATCCGCGCGCGCTCGCGTCGTATCGCGTTACGTTCGGATCGGCGCTGCTCGCGGCATGCATCAACGCCGTGTTCGGTTTCATCATCGCGTGGACGCTGGTTCGCTACCGGTTCTACGGCCGCCGCCTCGTCGACGCGATCATCGACCTGCCGTTCGCGCTGCCCACGGCCGTGTCCGGCATCGCGCTCGCCACGATCTACTCGCCGAAACGCTGGATCGGGTCGCTGCTCGAGCCGTTCGGCATCCAGGTTGCGTACACGTGGATCGGGATCGTTCTTGCGATGACGTTGATCGGCCTGCCGTTCGTCGTGCGCTCCGTGCAGCCCGCCCTCGAGGAAGTGGACGCGGCGTTCGAGGAAGCCGCAGAGTCGCTCGGCGCGGGCCGCTGGACGGTGTTCCGGCGGGTGATCCTGCCGACCGTGCTGCCGTCGCTCGCCACCGGCTTCACGCTCGCGCTCGCTCGCGGGATCGGCGAGTACGGCTCCGTGATCTTCATCGCCGGCAACCTGCCGTTCAAGACCGAGATTACGCCGCTCTTGATCGTCATGAATCTCGAGCAATACAACTACCTCGGCGCGGCGGCGCTCGGGCTCGTGATGCTCTGCGTGTCGTTCCTGATGCTGTTCACCATCAACGCGATCAACGGTTGGCGCATCCGCCGCGTGGTGGGGAGACGCTGATGGCTCAGTCCACGAGCGTCGCCGCGGAGAAGGCGCGCACCGATTGGGCCGGCCAGCTGATCCGCGCGGCGGCGATCATCATCTCGGTGTCGTTCTTGGGCCTGGTCCTCGTCGTGCCCGTCGTGTCGGTGCTCGGCTATGCGTTCTCGCGCGGCCTACGCGTCTATCTCGCGGCGCTGCACACGCCGGACACGATCGCCGCGATCAAGCTCACGTTGATGACGGCGGCGATCGTCGTGCCGCTCAACACGCTGTTCGGCGTGGCGGCCGCGTGGGCGATCGCCAAATTCGATTTCCGCGGCAAGCAGGTGCTGATCACGCTGATCGACCTGCCGTTCTCGGTCTCGCCGGTGATCGCGGGCCTCGTGTTCGTGTTGCTGTTCGGGGCGCAGGGTTGGTTCGGGCCGTGGCTGCGCGACAACGACCTGCAGATCGTCTACGCGTTTCCCGGAATCGTGCTCGCGACGCTGCTCGTGACGTTCCCCTACGTGGCGCGCGAGCTGATCCCGATCATGCAGCTCCACGGCCGCGAAGCGGAGGAGGCCGCCGTGAGCCTCGGCGCCGGCGGCTGGACCACGTTCTTCCGCGTCACGTTGCCGAGCATCCGTTGGGGCTTGCTCTACGGTGTGATCCTCTGCAACGCGCGCGCGATGGGCGAGTTCGGAGCGGTCGCGGTCGTGTCGGGCCACATCCGCGGACTCACGACCACGATGCCCCTTCAGGCGCAGGTCTTGTACGACGAGTATGATGTCGTCGGTGCATTCGCCGTGGCGTCGCTGCTCATGCTGCTCGCGTTGCTCACGTTGATCGTGAAGGCGCTCGTCGAGGCGTTCGGAGCGCGGCGCCGACGTCCCGCCGGATGAAGCCGCTCGAGCGACTGAAGCAGCTCAAATTGCCCGCGCCGTGGCTCAAGCTGCACGCGCCGGGTCTGGCCGGCCGCCTCGCAATCGCCACCGGAGTGCTGGTCACGCTCGCCGTCGGCTCGATGCTGATCGTCGGCCTGGGCGCGCTGCGCTCGCTCGCCGAGACGGAGGCGCTTACGCGCGTCGAGCTCGCCGTGTCGGCCGCACGCGAAGGGCTCCGGCAGAGCACAGAAGACTTGCTTGCCACCGGACGGATCTTGAGCGAGCGCCCGGCCCTCCAGCGGCTGCTGCGCGGCTCGATCCGCGAGTCGCTGCCCCCGTACCTCACGCGCTATTGCGAGGGCGCCGGGCTCGACGCGTGCGCGATCCTGCAGGACGGCCACGTGCTCGCGACGTCGGCCGGCGCCGACTTGGGTTGGGACCTGATCGTCCAGGCGGCGGCGGAGCAGGGCGAGCGCTTTCTCTTGACGGGCGCGGGCGACGTCGCGATCGCCGGCGCGCAGGCCGCGGTTGCGGACTACGACGGCGTCGCCGTCCTCACGATTCGCCGAATGAACGACAAGCTCGCGCAGCGCTTGAGCGAGCGGGCGGGGCTGGAGGTTCGGATCGTCGACTTCGGTTCATTCAAGCCCGGCGAGGGCCCGCTCGCGGTGCTGAACACCGACGCGCTGTCGCGCGGCGAGCCGGTCGCGGCCTACGTCGGGGAGCTCGACTCCTACTGCTCGAGCCTGCCCGTGGCGTCGGCGAGCGGCGAGACGATCGCGTTGCTGCAGGCGGTGCTGCCCGCGAGCCGCGTGGCGAGCCCCGTCACGCGCAGCGGCCGCCGCATGTGGCTCGTCGCGATCCTGATCGCGACGCTCGCGACCGGGAGCTCGGTGTTCATCGGCCGCTACTCGATCAGCGCCGTCGAGCGGCTCACGGACGCGGCGCGCCGGCTCGGCGCCGGCGACCTCGGGGCGTCGATCCCCGTGGGCGGCGGCAAAGAGCTCACGATGCTCGGCAACACGATGGAGGAGATGCGCCGCAACCTGGTGGACCTCACCGGCGAGCTGCGCCGCCGCGAGCTGCAGGCGCAGGCCGTGCTCGGCGGCATCATCGAGGGCGTTTACGCCGTGGACGAGCAGCGGCGAATCAAGTTCCTGAACCCGCAGGCCGAGCGCCTGCTCAAGGTGTCGGCCGCCGACGCGGCCGGCATGTTCTGCGGCGACGTCTTGAAGCCGCAGCGCGACGCGCACGGCCGCCGGCCGTGCGAGCACTCGTGCCCGATCCTCCTGGCGCGGCGCGACGGTTCGGCGCGCGCGCTCGAGCAGGTCGCGCCGGCTCCGGACGGCGGCGTGCGGCGCGTCGTGATCTCGAGCGCGGCGCCCGTCGACGACCTGCAGGTGCAAGTGCTCCGCGACGAGACCGAGCTCGAGGCGGTGCGCCGCACGCGCGACACGGTGCTCGCCAACATCTCGCACGAATTCCGCACGCCGCTCGCGGCGCAGCTCGCGTCGATCGAGCTCCTCTCCGACGGCATCGGTACGATGAGCGAAAACGCGCAGCGCGAGCTCGTGTCGTCGCTGCAGCGCGGCACCCAGCGGCTCACGTGGCTCATCGACAACCTGCTCGAGAGCGTGCGCATCGAATCGGGTCAGCTCGCCATTCGTCATCAGGACGTGCTATTCGACGACGTGATCGTGGCCGCACGCGAGCTCATCGAGCCGCTGATCGAGCAGCGCGGTCAACGCATCGAGGTGCGGCTCGCGGACGACGTGCCCGTGGTCCGCGGCGACCAGCAGCGGCTCACGCAGGTGGTCGTGAACCTGCTCGCAAACGCGAGCAAGTTCGGCCCGCCGAATAGCATGATCGAGATCGGTGCGCGCGCCGCGGTCGGCGGCGGCCTCGAGTTCTGGGTCGACGACTCGGGACCCGGGCCGAAAGACCCTGACGACGGCGCGTTGTTCGAGCAGTTCCACCGCTCGGGCGGCGAGGACCCCGAAGAGAGCGGCTTAGGATTAGGGCTCTTCATCGTCCGCTCGATCGTCGAGCGACACGGCGGCGGCGTGTCGCTTGGCCGCACGGCCGAAGCGCGGACGCGCGCCACGGTTCGGTTGCCCAAAGAGGCGCCGACGTGAAGACTCCCCCGTGAAGGTCCCCCGATGAAGATATTGTTGGTCGACGACGATCCCGACTTGCTCGCGGTTACGGGCTTCGCGCTTCAGCAGGCGGGATTTCTCGTCGTCAAGGCGGAAGACGGCGTCGAGGCGCTCGCCGCGTTTCAGCGCGAGCAGCCGGACCTCGCGGTGCTCGACATCAATCTGCCGCGAATGAACGGGTTCGATCTCGCGCGGCAGCTGCGCGAGCGCAGCCGCATTCCGTTGATCATGTTGACGGCGCGCAACGAGGAGGAGGACGTCGTCAAGGCGTTGAGCCTCGGCGCCGATGACTATCTCTCCAAGCCCTTCAGCCCGAAAATTCTGCTCGCGCGAGTCAAGGCGCTGCTGCGCCGCGTCGGCATCGAAGCCGAGGAGACCGTCGCACTCGGCAACCTGTCGCTCGACGCCGCGGAGCTCACGCTGTCGGGCCTCGCGCGCGGTGTCGTGCGCCTCACGCCGCTCGAGACGCGATTCTTGCAATTGCTGATCGTGCAGGCCGGCCGTACGGTCTCGACCGACCGTTTGCTCGTGCATGTGTGGGGCAACCGCGCGGACGGCAATCGACAGCTGCTCAAGCAGCTCGTGCACCGGCTGCGGCAGAAGGTCGAGGTCGATCCGTCCGCGCCGAAGCTGATTCGAACGATGCCGAACGCGGGCTATTCGATCGATCCGGGCGCCGCCTAGCGCGGCTCCCGGGCGCGGTTTGACGACGGAGACCTTGGGCTACAACCCCGTACGGCGGCGCGTCATCGCCGCGGCCGCCTCGCGCGCCTGCTGCTCGTTCTGCCGCGCCCGCATCTCCTCGATGTCGCGGCGCATGATTTCGTCGTTCGGAGTTTGTGCCGCGCTGCGGGAATAACAGCGCCGGATGCCGATTTGCGAGCCGGTCGGCCGCTCGGTGCGGCAGACCGTATCGTCGGTCAATTTTTTCATCTCGATCTTCGGCACGTCGGCGGCGACGGTTGGTGCGGGGGCAGTCGGCCGGGCCTCGGCGGGTTTGGCAGGCGGTGTCGCGGCCGCGGCCGCCGCGGGTGCTGCGACCGGCTCCGCGAAATGCGTGGTCGCGGGTAGCGCCGCTTCGATCGGTGCCGGCGTATTGGCTCTGGTCGTCGCTTCCGGGGCCGTCGCCTGGGCGGCCGGGGGCTGCGCGGCGGCGGAAGCCGCGGCGGCAAGAAGAATCGAGATCGCTACGAGTGTCCTGGCCACGGAACGCCCCTCGTTAGCTCGTCGTGGAGGGATCGTAGCACGCCCTGGGGTGGGTCGATGAGGGACTTTTGGGCGCGCAGGCGCTCGAGTGGACGCGGCCGTAGGGTGCGCTACTTGCGCGCTCCATCTTGCCGCTCCCGCGGCCTGTTTCTATACTCCGAGCGCGTCTCACTTCTTACCAATCGTGCTCGTGGCGGACGGCCTCTCGCCTCGAGATGGGGGAAAAGAACAATGGCAACCTCGATTCATCCATCGGTCGACAAGGGTCTCACGCCCGCGGCGAAAGGTTTCTCGGGCGGCACGCTGAAGTGCAAGTGCAGCTCGCAGCAGGTGACCGTGTCGATCGGCGCGCAAGTCGCGCACAACCACGTTTGCGGCTGCACCAAGTGCTGGAAACCGAAAGGCGCGTTGTTCTCGCAAGTCGCCGTGGTTTCAAAGGACAAGGTCAAGGTCACGGCGAACGAGCAGAAGCTCAAGGTCGTGGATCCCAAGGCCACGATCAAACGCTATGCGTGCTCGGGTTGCGGCGTGCACATGTACGGCCGCATCGACAACGACAAGCACGCGTTCTACGGGCTCGACTTCGTCCACACGGAGCTATCGTCGGAGCCAGGTTGGGCCCCGGCCGAGTTCGGTGCGTTCGTCTCGTCGATCATCGAGTCGGGCGCGGACCCGAAGAACATGGGCGCCGTGCGATCCCGGCTCAAGGAACTGAAGCTCGAGCCGTACGACTGCTTGTCGCCGCCGCTCATGGACGCGTTGGCGACGCACGCCGCGAAGCAGAGCGGCGTCCTCAAGGGCTAAAGAGGCTCGGCACGTCAGCACCGGACCGGCCGCGCCTCACCTCATCGCGGCCGGCCCGGCGTCGTGCTCGGCCGGGGATTTGGTCGTCGCGGTTACTTGGGTACCGCGCCCATTTCCTTGAGCACTTCGTTTGCGGCCTTGAACGCGTCGAGTCCTGCGGGGATTCCGCAGTAAACGGTTGCGTGCAGTAGCACTTCCTTGATCTCGTCCACGGTCACGCCGTTGTTGAGCGCGCCGCGCACGTGCAGCTTGACCTCGGGAGAGCGGTTGAGCGCCGTCAACATCGCTAGGTTAATCAGGCTTCGGGTTTTGCGGTCGAGGCCCTCTCGCGTCCACGCATAGCCCCAGCACCACTCGGTGGTGATGCGCTGAAACGCCTGCATGAAGTCGTTCGCGGACTTCAGTGAGCCGTCGACGTACTCTCGGCCGAGCACCTCGCGGCGCACGGCGAGCCCACGGTCGAACAGCTCGTCGATCGTGTCTTCTCTGTGGTCGGTCATTCGTCTTCCTCTGCGTTGACAAAACAGCGGCGCGGCGCGCCGGCAAACGCCGAACTATATTCGACGTTTGCGGCTGCCGTCGAACGGTGCGGTTCCGGGCGAGGGTGTCAGCCGAAGGCGGGGAAGACCACGTCGAGCATCGCGCGGATGTAGTCGCGGTGCTGTTTCGACGAGAGCTGGACCTGCTGCATGTAGGCGTGAATGTGTCGCGACTCGAGAGTGCCGATAAGCACGTCTGCCGTGGTGATGGCGTCGGCGACTCGCAAAAGCATGGCCGCGCTCGCCGCGGTGAGCCAGTCGGCGAGCAGCGCGCGGCACTTCGAAGGCGTGGGATCGGGCAGCTCGGCCTCGATCTGCGCGGCACGGAGCGTAATCGAGCCGCCGATGAGCATGCCGAGGTAATCGTTGAGCTCGACCAAGATCCTCGCGAGCTGCTCGCGCACGGGCACGTCGAGTTGGATGCCGCGATCGAGCTCCGTGATCGCGGTGACCTCCGGCTGGAGCGCCATCAGCATGAGCTGCTGCTTGGAGCCGGTGCGTTGAAAGAGCGTGGCCGTAGAAACGCCGAGCTTCTTCGCCACCATCGCTACCGGAGCTTTGGGGCCGCGATCGAGGAAAACTTCGCGCGCGGCTATGCTGATCTGCTGATCGCTGACTTGTCTGCGTCGTCCCATCGCCGGCCATGATACTTGAAAAGCACGCGACCGCGAGACGATTTCGCGGCCGAGCGATCGGCGGGATTTGACAATACCGTTGCAGGGTGAACGGCCGCAATTCGCTCCTGCATTTGCGGCACTCCCGCCATCCATGGCGGTCGCATTCTGCGCGTCCCGCGTCGGTGGAGAGGGGCGCCTTCGCGGAACGCGCGGACGCGACCCGAGCAAAAAACGGCACGCGCCTCTTTCCATCGACGCCCGCGCCGGGTCAAAAGTAACCGACCGATAAGATATTTACAACCAGCGCCGGCCTCCCCAGACGACTCCGGCCGGACCCGCCTCGTCTTTTCTGTGCGGCGAGATAGAATCGCCCATCGGCCACTGGGCCAACGGGGGGAGAAGAACAATGGCGCTACCACCAGGCGTAACCCAGCAAACCTTCGCCAAGGCGCTGAAAGAGTTCGAGGCCGCCGTCGGCTCGCAGTGGGTGTTCACGAGCGACGACGACGTCGCGCTCTATCGCGACGCCTACTCGCCGTTCCAGGGCGAGCCCGAGGAGCGAGTGGCGTCGGCAGCCGTCGCGCCCTACACCGTCGAAGAAGTCCAGAAGGTGCTGCGGACGGCGAACACGTATCGCATTCCGATCTATCCGATCTCGACGGGCAAGAACTTGGGTTACGGCGGTTCCGCGCCGAACCTGTCGGGCAGCGTCGTGCTCGACCTCAAGCGCATGAACCGCATCCTCGAGGTCAGCGAGAAGAACGCGTCCGCGCTGGTGGAGCCCGGCGTCAGCTACTTCGATTTTTATCGCTACATCCAGGAGCACAAGCTCAAGGTCTGGATGGATTGCCCGGATCCGGGCTGGGGCAGCTTGATCGGCAACGCGGTCGATCACGGCGGCGGCTACACGGCGACCACGTTCCGCAACCACTTCGACGCGCACTGCGGCATGGAAGTGGTGCTCGCGAACGGCGACTTGCTGCGCACCGGCATGGGCGCGGTGCCGAACGCGAAGACTTGGCAGCAATACAAGTTCGGCGCGGGCCCGTGGATCGACGGCCTGTTCTCGCAATCGAACTTCGGCGTCGTCACGAAGATGGGATTCTGGCTGATGCCCGAGCCCGACGCGTATCTCACGGGCGCCGTGGGCGTGCCGAAGCATCAGGATCTGATCCCGCTCGTCGACACTCTCAACTACCTCGAGAACAGCGGCATCGTGAACGGCATGCCGCAGCTCGGCAGTCCGCTGCTCGGCGGGTTCTTCAATCCGATCGGCACCGAGCTCCGCGAGCTGCTGTCGCGCAACGCGTCCACGGACGAGCTCGAGGCGTACGCGAAGAAGAGCGGCGTGGGCTACTGGAGCTGCACGGTCAAGTTCTACGGCCCGGCGAAGGCGATCCAGGCGAATTGGGACTACTGCCGGGAGAAATTCGGGGCGATCCCGGGCGCCACGTTCGAGGACGGCGAACGGTACAAGTTTCCGCTGTCGGCCGCCGAGATCGAGGACGTCACGCGCAACCAAGCCGCGGGCTCACGCAACGGCACGCTGCCCGAGTTCGGCGTCCCGAGCCTCACGATGTTCTCGATCGGCGCGCGCACGGAGACGAATCCGAATCCCGGCGCGGGCCACATGTGGTTCTCGCCGATCATCCCGCGCACGGGCGAGGCGATCTTCGAAGCGAACCGCGTGTTCGCCGAGGCCGCGAAGAAGCTCGACCTGCCGCTCAACGCGGTCGGTTTCAGCTTGCCGACGACCTATTGGAATCGCGCGTTCATTTTTCTATTCGGCTTGCCGGTCACGAAGGACCCCGCGATCAACAAGAAGAACCGCGCGAAGTTCGAGGAGGTCGTCAAGATCTGCGCCGAGCACGGTTGGGCCGAGTACCGCACGCCGCCCGCGTATCAAGAGGCCGTGATGGACACGTACTCGTTCAACAACCACGCTCTGCGGCGATTTCACGAGACGTTGAAGGACGCCGTCGATCCGAACGGCATCTTGTCGGCCGGCCGTTACGGCATTTGGCCGAAGCACTTGCGCAAGGCTTAGGAGACCGTATGAATCGCACTCGTTTACCGCGCGCCCGCGACGTTCTCGTCGCTGCCGCCGCGCTCGGGTTCGCCTTCGCGGCGCAGGCGCAGGACACGGGCAAGCTCGACGGCAAGGCCGTGTTCACGAAGTGGTGCGCGCCCTGTCACGGTGACGGTCCCGGCAAGCCCGGTACGGCCGCGCTGCAGGCCCTATATAAAGGAGCGAAGCCGGCGCTGCTCGAGCAACGCACCGACCTCCCGCCGGAGCTCACGAAGCAGTTCGTGCGGACCGGCGTGTCGGTGATGCCGTTCTTTCGCAAGACCGAGATCAGCGACGTCGAGCTCGAGGCGCTCGCCGGCTATCTCGCGCACCGCTAGGCTTCGAGCTTCTCCAATTGCGCGGGCGGCGCCTCGTGCGCGTCGCTGCCGCGGGCGGGTGCTCGTTACACTGTCGCCATGAGCACGGGCCCGATCGCGAAGCTAGACGTCAAGGTGACGCCGCGGGCGTCGCGGGACGAGATCGTCGGTTGGCGCGAAGGCGTGCTCAGCGTGCGAGTGACTGCCGCGCCCGAGGGCGGTAAGGCCAACGCCGCGGTGGAGGCGCTGCTCGCCGCGGCCGTCGGCGTGCGCAAGGCCGCCGTGCGCGTGGCGTCGGGTCAGACGGCGCGCCGCAAGCGCATAGAGATCGACGGCCTCGATCGGGCCGAGCTCGAGCGCCGGCTCGCGGAGCTCTGATGAGCCGAGTCGCGGCGTGCTGCCCGGTTGTCGGGCGTCCGTCGCCGCCGCGTGTTCGTTTGTGGTGCGGCGAAACCGCCGATCCGAAGTGAGATTGGCTCAACTCCGTCCGCGCACGGTTCTTGCAGCGCGTCCCGCCATGCGGCTCGAGCGCAATGCACACGTATGACCGGACGCCCGCTCCGGATCCTCATCATCGACGAGAACGCGGTGCGTGCCGCGATTCTCGAGGAGGGCTTGCGCGAGGCGCACGTGAACGAGGGCGAGCAGGGCGTCACGATCGTCCACATCCGCGACACGATCGGCCTTCTGCCGCGCATCGCCGCGGTCGATCCGGACGTGATCCTGATCGACCTCGAGAACCCGAGCCGCGACACGCTCGAGCAGATGTTCCAGGTGTCGCGGCTCGCGCGCCGGCCGATCGCGATGTTCGTCGACAAGTCCGACAGCGCGACCGTGCAAGCCGCGATCGACGCCGGCGTATCGGCGTACATCGTGGACGGCCTACGCAAGGAGCGCATGAAGCCGATCCTCGACGTCACGATCAGCCGCTTTCATGCGTTCGATCGCCTCCAGAGCGAGCTCACCGCCGCGAAGTCGGCGCTCGAGGATCGCAAAATCATCGACCAGGCCAAGGCCATCCTGATGAAGCAACGCAATCTGTCCGAGGAGGACGCCTATGTGCTGCTGCGCCGCACCGCCATGAACCAGAATCGCAAGATCGGCGATCTCGCTCGGTCGCTGGTGGGCGCGGCGGCGCTGCTCGACGGCGGGAACGACAATGGCTGAACGAATCGCGGCCGCGTTCGTGCCGCTGGTCGACTGCGCGGTGCTCGTCGTAGCGCGCGAGCAAGGGTTCGCCGAGGCCGAGGGGTTCGAGCTCGAGCTCGTGAGGGAACCGTCATGGGCGAGCCTCCGCGATCACTTGAATTTGGGCTACGTGGATTGCGCGCACGCGCTCGCGCCGCTGCCCGTGGCGTCGACGCTCGGCGTGGGCCACGTCCAAGTCGACTGCTTCGTACCGTTCGTGCTGAGCCGCGGCGGGAACGCCGTGACCGTGTCCACAACGCTCCACGATGAGATGCAGGACGCCGCGGGCGAGCGCGGAATCGCGACTCCCGCGGCGGCCGCCGAGGCGCTCGCCGCCGCGGTGAGGCGGCGCGCGAGCCCGCCGACGCTCGGCATGGTGTTCCCGTTCTCGAACCACAACTTCGACCTGCGCTACTGGCTCGCGGCGGCCGGCGTGCATCCGGATCGCGACGTGCGCCTGGTCGCGATCCCGCCGCCGCTCATGGTCGACAGCCTGCGGGCCGGGCACGTCGATGGGTTCTGCGTTGGTGAGCCGTGGAACAGCCTCGCGGTCGCCGAAGGCATCGGGCGGATCGTCGCCACCAATGCGCAGCTCGTGCCGCGCGGCGCGGAAAAAGTGCTCGCGGTGCGGGCCTCCGTCGAGTACCAGCCACGGCGGCTCGGTGCGCTGCTCCGCGCGCTCGCGGCGGCCGCCCAGTGGGCCGACGATCCGGGCAATCACGGCGCGTTGGCCGCGCTGCTCGCCCGGCAGGAGTACGTGGGCGCGCCGGCCGAGCTCATCGAGCTCGTGCTACGCGGCCGGCTCGCGCTCGGCGACGGGCGCGCGGCGAGCCACCCGGACTTCATGTATTTCCATCGGCACGGGGCCAACCTGCCGCGCGCCGAGGAAGCGCTGTGGGCTTATGCGCAAATGGTTCGATGGGGGCAGGTGCGAGCGCATGCAACGCTCCAGCGGCTCGCGGCCCGCGTGTTCCGTGAAGATCTGTACCGGCGCTACGTCGGCGGCGCGGCGCCGCCCGAGGCCGTACCCGCGGCGTTCGACGGAGTCCGGTTCACGCCGGGCGCTATCGACGAGTACGTGGGCCGGTTCGCGGTCTCGACGCGATTCGTGGAGCCCCCCGCCCGGGATTTCTGAACGCTCGGGGGGGCGGGACGCCCCGCGGCAAAACCCCCTATACTTGGGTCGTCCAAGAAGGGGGACCTGAAACATGCGAAGAAACGCCATTCGCAGCGCTTCGTTCGGCGCCGTAGCGGTGCTCGCGCTGCTGTCAGCCACCGTTGCCCGCGCCCATCACTCGTTCGCGATGTTCGACAACGATCATCAGATCAAGCTCAAGGGCAAGGTCAGCGATTTCCAGTGGCAAAATCCGCACGTCTACCTCGAGCTCGACGCGCCGTCCGACAAGGCGGGTGGAAAGATCGCGTCGTGGACGATCGAGTGTGCGAATCCGGGCATCCTCAATCGGATCGGTTGGAAGTTCAACATGATCAAGCCCGGGGACGAGGTCACGGTCATCGTCGCGCCGCTGCGCGACGGTCAACCGGGCGCCCTGCTGAAGGAGGTCACGCTGCCGGACGGCCGCGTGTTCGGCAACGGCGGACCCGCGGGTCCGGCGCTGATTCACTAGCGCGCTCGAGGGATGACCATGAGAGACCGATCGTTCGCCGCTGTGCGCAGCGCGCGCCGCACGCTCACCTTGTTGGCGGCTAGTCTAACCGTGGCGCTCGCGCCCGCGGCGCATTCGCAGTCCGTGGACCGCACGCGCTCCGACAGCGGTACGCCGGCGAGCCGTGACTTCGGCGGCACGTGGGATCGCGCGGCGCCGCCGCGTCCGACCGGTGCGGCTCCGACGCCGACCCCGCAGGAGACCGGTGTGTCGCCGGCGCTCGGCGGATCGGGTGTTCCCGGTGCGCGGCCCTCGAATGGTGCGGCGCCGCCCGCGGTGCCCACGCCGCCGCTCAAGCCCGAATTCTTGGGCAAGTATCAGGCGCGGCAGAAGGAGGTCCGCGACGCCACCGCGCGCGGCGAACCGCTGGCCACCCCCGACGTGCAGTGCCTGCCGCAGGGGATGCCCGGCATGATGCTCGCGATCTTCCCGATGGAGGTGCTGCAGACGAGCGGCCAGCTCACGATCATCGAGGAGGCATTCAACCAGGTGCGGCGCATCTACGTCGGCGGGCAGCCGGTCGCCATCGAAGATGCGGAGCCGGGCTTCTTCGGGCACTCGTGGGCCAGGTGGGACGGCGACACGCTCGTCGTCGAAACGGTCGGCATCAAGGACGTCGTGCGCTACCAGAACGTGCCGCACTCCGCCAACGTGCGGATCAACGAGCGCATGCGTAAAACCGACGCCGACCACTTCGAGGACGAAGTCACGGTCGTCGATCCGGAGTACCTCACCGAGCCTTGGAAGTTCACCTTCCGCTATCAACGCCGTCCCGACTACAAGATGTACGAGTACATCTGCGAGGACAACCGCGAGTACGAGGACGCGTCCGGCCAGCAGAGGCTGCGCGTCAATCCGCGCTGATCGGAAACAGGGACAGGTTGGTTTTCGGCGGCCGCCGTCGGCGCCGACTGCGCCGGCCCTTCCGCCGAAAAAGTAACCCGTCCCTATTTTCCGCGCGCTGCACCAGCGTGTAGCGCGCTGTCCTTCGATTTGAACCATCGTGGCGCATCTCGCGCGCCGCCCAGTCGGCGCGCCGTCGCGATCCGACGCACGCAAACCTAGACGCATCAATCGATTAACGTCGGTCTCGATTCATCTCGGTCGCCTGGCACGGGACTTGTATTGAGTCCCGCGACGACGCGTCGAGCTCGGTAAATCGAGACCGGCGCTTAAGGGTCCAAGGCCGGGCCCACAGCAACGCCGCTGAAACGCTCCCGCGCATCGGGAAGCAACCTTCAGCGGCGTTTCCTTTTTGGCGAGGCGCGAAGGCGGCGATGCGACGGGAGCCCGAGGGAACGCCACACGGGAGACCGCAATGACTCGAGCACCCGAACGCAATTCGCTCACGACGCGCGTCGCGCGCTGCGTCTCGTCCGCCGCTCTCGCTGCGCTCGCTACGCTCGGCGTCGCCGGCGCGCGAGCCGACAAGCTCACGCTCGAGAAAGACGAGCTCAAGCTCGGCTTCATCAAGCTCACGGACATGGCGCCGCTCGCGGTCGCGTACGAGCTCGGCTACTTCGAGGACGAAGGCCTGTTCGTCACGCTCGAGCCGCAGGCCAACTGGAAGGTGCTGCTCGACCGCGTGATCACGGGCGAGCTCGACGGCGCCCACATGCTCGCGGGCCAGCCGCTCGGCGCGACGATCGGCTTCGGCACGAACGCGCACGTCGTGACCGCGTTCTCGATGGATCTGAACGGCAACGGCATCACGGTCTCGAACGAGGTCTGGAAAGCCATGAAGGCCCACGTGCCTCTCGGCGCCGACGGCAAGCCCGTGCACCCGATCAAGGCGGACGCGCTCAAGCCCGTGATCGCCGAGTACCGCGCGGCCGGCAAGCCGTTCAACATGGCGATGGTCTTCCCGGTGTCGACGCACAACTACGAGTTGCGCTACTGGCTCGCGGCCGGCGGCGTTCATCCCGGCTACTACTCCAGCGCCGACATGACCGGCCAGCTCGGCGCCGACGTGCTGCTGTCGGTGACGCCACCGCCGCAGATGCCCGCCACGCTCGAGGCCGGCACGATCTACGGCTACGCGGTCGGCGAGCCGTGGAACCAGCAGGCTGTCGTCAAGGGCATCGGCGTGCCGGTCGTCACCGACTACGAGATCTGGAAGAACAATCCGGAGAAAATCTTCGGCGTCACCGAGGAGTGGGCCGCCGCCAATCCGAACACGCACCTCGCGTTGGTCAAGGCGCTGATCCGTGCGGCGATCTGGCTCGACGAGAACGACAACGCCAACCGGCAGAAGGCGGTCGACATGCTCGCCAAGCCCGCCTATGTCGGCGCCGACCGCGCCGTCATCGCGGCCTCGATGACCGGCACGTTCGAGTACGAGCGCGGCGACAAGCGCGCGGTGCCGGACTTCAACGTGTTCTTCCGTCACTTCGCGACGTACCCGTATTACTCCGACGCGGTTTGGTATCTCACGCAGATGCGCCGCTGGGGTCAGATCGCGGAGCAGAAGCCCGACGCGTGGTACGACGCCACGGCGAAGTCGGTCTACAAGCCCGACGTCTACTTGAAGGCCGCGCGCATGCTCGTCGCCGAAGGGCGCGCGAAGGAAGAAGACTTTCCGTGGACCACGGACGGCTACCGCGCGCCCACGTCCGACTTCATCGACGGCGTCGCCTACGACGGCCGCAAGCCGAACGGCTACATCAATAGCTTGAAGATCGGGCTCAAAGGCGCGGATCGTCCGGGCGCGAAAGAGCTCGTGAGCTCCCAATAGAACGGAGACGCCCCGCATGCAAGCGTTGATCGACCGCGCCAACCCCTACCTCGCGCTGCTCGGCCTGGGCTGGCTCGTGCCGCTCGTGAAGATCGCGTCGGGCGGCGACCGGCGGCAACAGGCCCGCGAGCTGTGGCGCGAGCTCGGCGTGCCGCTCGCGGCGATCGCGATCTTCGTCGTCGCCTGGGCGCAGATCGCCGCACGGGTCGAGACGAGCTTGGGCGGCATCCCCGGGCCCGCCGCGGTGTGGCAGCAGGCGCGGGAGCTCGTAGCCGAGCACCGCGCGGAGCGCGAGCGCCGCGTGGAGTTCTACGCGCGCCAGGAGGTGCGCAACGCGGCCGCGTTTGCGGAGAATCCGCAGGCCGACGTCCGCGTGCGTAAGTACACGGGCAAGCCCACGTACCTCGATCAGATCCGCACGAGCCTCGCCACCGTGTTCACGGGCTTCGTGCTCGCGGCGCTCGTGGCGGTGCCGCTCGGCGTGCTCGCGGGGCTGTCGCGCACGATCAACGCGGCGATCAATCCGCTCGTGCAGATCTTCAAGCCGGTGTCGCCGCTCGCGTGGCTGCCGATCGTCACGATGGTGGTGAGCGCGCTCTACGTGAGCTCGGAGCCGGTCGTCCAAAAATCGTTCTTGACCTCGGCGATCACGGTGACGCTCTGCTCGATGTGGCCGGCGCTGATCAACACGGCGCTGGGCGTCGCGAGCATCGACAAGGATCTGATGAACGTGGGGCGCGTGCTGCAGCTGCCGTGGCACACCAAGGTCACGAAGATCGTGCTGCCGTCGGCGTTGCCGCTGATCTTCACCGGGCTGCGCCTGTCGCTCGGCGTGGGCTGGATGGTGCTGATCGCGGCGGAGATGCTCGCGCAGAACCCCGGGCTCGGCAAGTTCGTCTGGGACGAGTTCCAGAACGGCTCGTCGGCGTCGCTCGCTCGAATCATGGTCGCGGTGCTCACGATCGGCGCGATCGGCTTCCTGCTCGACCGCGTGATGCTGGCGGTCCAGGCCGCCGTCACCCACACGGCGAATCGATGAGAGCTCTTGGGATGAGCGGGAAGCGAGCCATGGGAGCGGCGAGGATCGCGACGGATGACGCGGCCCGTGCGTCCGGCGGTGCCGTGCCGCTGCTCGAGGTCCGCGGTCTCCGCAAGTCGTTCGGCGCCACCGCGGTGCTCGGCGGCATCGATCTTGCGATCCGTGAAGGCGAGGTCGTCGCGATCGTCGGTTTCTCGGGATCGGGCAAGTCGACGTTGATCTCGCTGCTCGCGGGCCTCACGGCGCCGACGGCGGGCAGCGTGCTGTTCGAGGGCAAGGAAGTGACGGGGCCCGGTCCTGATCGGGGCGTCGTGTTCCAGAGCTACTCGCTGATGCCTTGGCTCACGGTGCGCGGCAACGTGGCGCTCGCCGTCGACGCCGTGCTGCGCGGCCGGCCGCACAAGGAGCGGCGCGCCGTCGTGGACCGCTACGTCGAGATGGTCGGCCTTGCGCACGCGGCCGATCGTAGGCCGGCCGAGCTCTCCGGCGGCATGCGGCAGCGCGTCGCCGTCGCGCGCGCGCTCGCGATGCGGCCGAAGGTGCTGCTGCTCGACGAGCCGTTGTCCGCGCTCGACGCGCTCACCCGCGCGAAGCTCCAGGACGAGCTCGCGGCGATCTCCGAGCGCGAGCGCAAAACCATAGTGCTGATCACCAACGACGTCGACGAGGCGCTGCTGCTCGCCGACCGGATCATCCCGCTGAACCCGGGGCCGAGCGCGACGCTCGGGCCCGAGTTCCGCGTCGCCTTCGCGCGGCCGCGCGACCGAACGGCTCTCGGCGACGACCCCGAGTTCCGTCGTCTGCGCGCCGCGATCACGCGCTACCTGCTCGACGCGAGCCGCGCCAAGGATGCGTGTCACGCAAGCCGAGCTGAGCCGCCGAACCCACTGCCGAACGTCACGCTGCTCGCGCCGAAGGAGCCGCCGCGTGCCTACATGCAGGCGGCGGGCAAGCATCCGGCGCGCCGCTACGTGGAGTTCTTCCGCGTGTCGAAGACCTACCCGACGCGCGACGGGCTGCTCACGGTCGTCGACGGTTTCGATCTCAAGATGGAGCGCGGCGAGCTCGTGGCGCTGATCGGGCACTCCGGCTGCGGCAAGTCCACCGTGCTCGCGATGGCGGCCGGTCTCTCCGAGGTCAGCGGCGGGGGCATCGTGGTCGACGGCCGCGAGGTACACACCGCGGGGCCGGACCGCGCCGTCGTGTTCCAGGCGCCGAGCCTGTTCCCGTGGCTCACGGCCGCGCAGAACGTGGCGCTCGGGGTCGACCGCGTCTACGGCCAAGCGAGCGCCGCCGAGCGCGCGGACATCGTGAGCTACTACCTCGCACGCGTAGGGCTTGCGGGTGACGCGGGCAGGCTCGCGAGCGATCTCTCGAACGGCATGCGCCAACGGGTCGGGCTCGCGCGCGCGTTCGCGCTCAATCCGAAGCTGCTGCTGCTCGACGAGCCGTTCGGGATGCTCGACTCGCTGACGCGCTGGGAGCTCCAGGAGCTGTTGATGGAGGTCTGGGCGCGCACGCAGGTCACCGCGATCTGCGTTACCCACGACGTCGACGAGGCGATCCTGCTCGCCGACCGCGTGGTGATGATGACCAACGGTCCGAACGCGAAGGTCGGCAAGATCATGAAGGTGGGCCTGCCGCGGCCGCGCACGCGCAAGGCGCTGCTCGAGCATCCCGACTACTACGCGTATCGGCAAGAGGTTCTCGATTTCTTGGCGGGCTGCGAGCGGGCGAAAGCCGCTGCGGCCAAGGCCGCGTGAGTCTCGTTGTTAGGGGCGCGCGCACAGGGGACGTTGTCTTGGCGGTTCAGTTGACGGGAGACGAACCAACATGAAGCTCGGCAGAGGATTCTTCGGCGCCGCCGCGGCGGCGCTCGCCATCGCATCGGGCGCGAGCCGCGCCGCCGATAGCGTGGAGCAAGCCGTTCGCGAGTCGGACTTCATCTTCGACTTGCGCGTGCGCTACGAAGGCGTGGGCCAGGACGGTTTCGCGGAGGACGCGGAGGCGCTGACGAGCCGGCTCCGTGTCGGCTTCCAAACAGCGCCGCTCAAGAAGACTTCGCTGCTCGTCGAGGGCGTCGCGATCGAGGCGCTTGACGACGACTACAACAGCACCACGAACGGCAATACGGGCTTCCCCGTAGTCGCGGACCCCGCAGACTTCGCGGCCGTGAACCGCTTCGCGGTCATCAACAAGTCCCTGCCGAGCACGACGCTGACGTTCGGCCGGCAACGGGTCGTGCTAGACGACCAGCGGTTCGTCGGCAACGTTGGCTGGCGGCAGAACGAGCAGACGCTCGACGCGCTGCGCGCGCAGCTCGGCAGCGGCAAGCTCAAGGCCGACTTCACCTACGCGGATCAGGTGAACCGCGTGTTCGGGCCGGACTCCCCCGTGGGGCGCTGGCACGGCGACGTCGTGCTCGGCAACGTCGGTTGGACGCTGCCGGTCGGCACGCTCACGTTCTTCGACTATTTCCTCGACCTCGACGACGCGGTTACGCAATCGAGCAACACGCTCGGCGCGCGTCTCAACGGCTCGAAGAAGCTCGGCACGATCGGCGCGACGTACATCCTCTCGTACGCCCAGCAGGTGGACGCCGGCAAGAACCCGGCGGGCTTCTCGGACGACTATTACCTGCTCGAGGGTGGGCTGAACTTCGCGAGGATTGCGGTCGGGCTCGGCTACGAGGTGCTCGGCAGCGACGGCCCAACGGCCTTCCAGACGCCGCTCGCGACGCTGCACATCTTCGAGGGATGGGCCGACAAATTCTTGACGACGCCGGCGGCCGGCATCGAGGACGCGTATCTCAAGGTCAGCTATCCGATGGGCAAGCGCGGCGCGTTCACGAACATCAGCGCGGCTGCCGTCTTCCACGACTTTGCCGCTGAGCAGACTTCGGCGCACTACGGCGAGGAGCTCGACCTCCAGCTCGTGGCGCGCACCGACAAGCTGGTCTTCACGCTCAAGTACGCGGACTACCGCGCGGACCAGCTGCTCACCGACACCGACAAGCTCTGGCTGTCCGTCGACTTAGTTTTCTGATGACGGAAATAGGGACATGTTGCCTTTTTGCCCGTGCGCGCGTGCGCGGACGTCCGTGCGTCGCTCGGAAAAAATCCAACATGTCCCTATTTTTTGGGGAGGAGAGATGAGCAAGAAGCTCGTGCTGGTGGGGAACGGGATGGCGGGTATGCGCGCCGTCGAGGAGCTGCTCGAGCTTGCGCCCGAGATGTACGACATCACCGTGTTCGGCAGCGAGCCGCACGGCAATTACAACCGTATCCTGCTGTCGCCCGTGCTGGCGTCGGAGAAGAAGATCGCCGACATCATGCTCAACACCCGCGAGTGGTACGACGAGCACGGCATCACGCTGCACGCGGGCCGCGAGGTCACGAAGATCGACCGCGCGCGCCGCCGTGTGCACGCAGAGGGTGGCCTCGAAGTCCCCTACGACCGGCTGATCTTGGCGACGGGCTCGAATCCCGTCGTCCTGCCGCTGCCGGGAAAAGAGCTGCCGGGCGTCGTCAGCTACCGCGACATCGCCGACGTGGACCGCATGATCGCGGCCGCGCGGCGCGGTAAGCACGCGGTCGTCATCGGCGGCGGCTTGCTCGGCCTCGAGGCCGCGTACGGCTTGCAGAAGCGCGGCATGGACGTCACGGTCGTGCACCTCATGCCGACGCTCATGGAGCGTCAGCTCGACTCGGCCGCGGGCGACCTGTTGCGCCGCTCGCTCGAGCAGCGCGGCCTCAAGTTCCTGATGCCGGCGCAGACCGCGGCGATTCTCGGGGCGGAGCACGTCACCGGCGTGCAGCTCAAGGACGGCAGCGAGATTCCCGCCGACCTCGTCGTCATGGCCGTCGGCATCCGGCCGAACGCGACGCTCGCGAAGGCGAGCGGCATTGCGTGCGAGCGCGGCGTGCTCGTCAACGACACGATGCAGACCTTCGACCCGCGGATCTACGCCGTGGGCGAGTGCGTGCAGCACCGCGGCTCGTGCTACGGGCTCGTCGCGCCGCTGTTCGAGCAAGCCAAGGTCGTCGCGAATCACCTCGCCGAGTTCGGCATCGGCCGCTACGTGGGCTCGCAGGTATCGACGAAGCTCAAGGTCACGGGTATCGATCTGTTCTCCGCCGGCGACTTCTCGGGCGGCCCGGACACCGAAGAGCTCGTGTTCCAGGACCCGGCGCGCGGCGTCTACAAGAAGCTCGTCGTCAAGGACAACAAGATTCGCGGCGCGGTGCTCTACGGCGACACCGTGGACGGCGCCTGGTACTTCCAACTGTTGCGCGACGGCACGCAGATCGCGGATTTCCGCGAGAACATCCTGTTCGGCCAGGCGCATCTCGGCGACTCGGGCCTCGGGGGCGCGGCCGGCGTCACGAGCCTGCCGGACAAAGCCGAGATCTGCGGCTGCAACGGCGTCTGCAAGGGCGACATCGTGCGCGCGATCACCACGAAGAACCTGTTCACGCTCGACGCGGTCCGTGCTCATACCAAAGCG
>DASQOL010000046.1:0-2276 GCA_035644475.1 Gammaproteobacteria bacterium
CGACGAGCTCGAGTCCGTGGCGACGCGCCGCGCGACCTTGCGGCCGATGATCTCGCGGGTCTCGACCGAGGTGCGATCGCGCTCGCCGCCGAACAAGCACGCCGCCCGGATCTCGACCGCCAATCGCGCCGCACCCGCGAGAAGCGTGCCGCGCGGCCGCGAGCCGAGCTGCGCGAAAAACCAACATGTCCCCATTTTTCCGCGAGACACTACGCATATGACGAGAATCAGGACCACGCACATCGGCAGCCTGCCCGAGCCGCATGGGTTCGCGGCCGACGGCTCGGCCGGTGACGCCGAGCTGCGCGCGGCCGTCCGCTGGGTGGTGGACAAGCAGCGCGCAATCGGGCTCGACGTCATCAACGAAGGCGAGCTCACCAAGGGCGGCGACTGGCTCAGCTTTCTCGACGGGCGCTTCGCGGGCTTCGAGCAGCGCCCGGTCTCCGAGCGCGGGCCGCTGATCCTCCAGGGCGCGGATCGCGAGGAGTTTGCGGACTTCTATCGCTACGCGGCCGAGAAGCAGACGCTGTTCTACGCCGAGGACGGCCGAATGAAGGCCAAGCGGCCGTATTGGGTGTGCACCGGCCCGATCCGCTACAGCGCGCACGCCGCGCTCGCGCGCGAGATCGACACGTTCAAGTCCGTGGTCGGTGCCGACACGGAGGATTGCTTCATCACCACGACCGCGCCCGCGAGCCTCGAGCCCTACCGCGGCAACGAGCACTACGCCACCGACGAGGAGTTCGTGTTCGCGCTCGCGGACGCGCTGCGCACGGAGTACGAGGCGATCGTGCGCGCGGGCTTCGCGGTGCAGATCGACGACGCGTGGCTGCTCGCGCTCTGGGACCGGATCGGTATCCCGATGGGGCTCGAGCGCTACCGGCGTTATTGCGCGCTGCGCATCGACGCGCTGAACCACGCGCTGGCGAACGTGCCGGAGGAGCGGATCCGTTATCACCTCTGCTGGGGCAGCTGGCACGGCCCGCACGCACACGACCTGCCGATGCAGGACGTGGTCGATCTCATGTTGCGGGTGAAAGCGCGCACGTACTTGTTCGAGGCCGCGAACGCGCGCCACGAGCACGAGCACGTCGTCTGGGCAGGCGTGAAGCTGCCGGACGGCAAGGTCATCGTGCCGGGCTGCGTCACGCATTCCACCGACGTCGTCGAGCACCCGGAGCTCGTCGCACAGCGCATCGAGCGGTTCGCCCGCCTGGTCGGCGCGGACAACATGATGGCCGGCGCGGACTGCGGCTTCGGCGGCCGCTGCCACCCGCAGATCGCGTGGGCGAAGCTCGAGTCGCTCACCCGCGGCGCCGCGCTCGCGCGCGTCTGAGGCCAAAGCGCCGAGGTGGTCCCGCGCTCACTCCAGCCGGGTTGCCGATTCGTGGACCGTTAGGGGCGCAGCTATTCGCTCCTCGAGCACTTCGATCGGCTCGTCGTCGAGCATCTCGACCGTGCCGCTTGGATCCACGGCGAACTCGGCCTTGAACAGAGCGGTGCCGTACCAGACATGGGCTTTACAGACCCAACGCCCGTCCGCGCCGCGTGTCTCGATCTTGGCGGGCAGCGTACGCGCGGCTAAGGCTGGCCGAACGAGCGGATCGCCCACGTCTTCGACGATGTAGAACGGTCCGTTCTCGCCGTGCACGAAATAGCAGAAGAACCGCAGGTAATCCAAAACGTCCTGATCGCGCAACTTCAGCGGCGCCGCCTCGTTGGCCTCATGAATCGGTAGCGACGTTCCGTCCAAACGTAGCAGCCTCGGCCCGTTGATGAGATGGTAGACCCGCAGGTGCGGACGAGACCAAGTCTCGTCCTCGAGCCGGAGCAAAAACCAATTCTTCCACCAGTACAACGGGCGCGCTTGCAGCGTCGAGCTCTTCGGCTCGCAGCGCAGCACATCATCGATCGGAGTGATCGCCTCGAACAGCTTCGAGCGCTCCTCTTCGCCGGGCGTCTCCCAACCGTCATCCCCGCTCAAGCAGAGCGTGAACGGTTTGATCGGCACAGCTCGATCGAGCAGAGCGCCGCTCAAGTCCGCGCCCTCGAGCTGCGAGGGCTCGATCCTTGCGCCTCGAAGATTCGCGTTGCGAAGGTCTGCTCCCCGGAAATCGAAGCCCTCGAGCGGCTGACCGCTGAAGTCGATGCCATGCAGGTCTGCCCAGCGGAAGTCCGTGCGCGGGTCCAGGCCACCCAGTTTGCAGAGCTCGGCGAAAGTCTTGTCGCCTGCGGCTAGCAGCTCCTTGGCGGCGGATCGGGCGTCATCGAGCGAC
>DASQOL010000047.1:0-32557 GCA_035644475.1 Gammaproteobacteria bacterium
CATCGTCGGCAACCAGAACCAAGGAGCGAGCATCGACCGCCTGCAGGGGTATCGCGACGCGGTCAAGGAGCTCGGTCTCGCGTCGAACCCGGACTGGATTCGCCAAGGCGACTTCACGTTCGAGTCGGGCAGCCGCTGCATGGAGGAGCTGCTCGCGTTGAAGAAGCGGCCCACCGCCGTGTTCGCCAGCAACGACGACATGGCCGCGGGCGCGCTGCTCGTCGCGCATCGCCACGGGGTCGAGGTGCCGGCCGAGATGAGCATCGTGGGATTCGACGACATCGCGATGTCGCAGCGGCTTTGGCCGCCGTTGACCACCGTCCGCCAACCGACCAAGAAGGCCGCCTTCATCGCCACCACGATGCTGCTCGACGGTCTGAGAACCGCCGACCATGCGCCCACGAGCACCGAAATTCCCACCGAGCTCGTGATCCGGGAGAGCGCGGGGCCGCGGCGAGCGCGCTGACCGCGGGCTCCCGTCGCGACGACGCAACGCGCGTTCCGGCGACCAAAAACGAAATCTATGGACAGCGCTGTCATTTCTGCTAGGATGATAACGCTGTCATTTTCAGGGCCGTAGAGTCCAGCAGCGACAAGTGGTTCGTTTACAACCGCAACTACCACGAGAATGAGGGGGCCGTCATGAGGATCTTGACTCCGGTGTTGGCTGGCGCCGCGCTGTGCGCGTGCACGTTCGCCGCGCAGGCGCAGCTAGAAGAAATCGTCGTCACGGCCACGCGCCGCGAGACGAACTTGCAGCAGACGCCGCTTGCGATTTCAGCCTTCAACCAGGAAGCCCTGGACACGAACCACGTCGTGTCGCTCCTCGACCTGCGCGGCCTCGTGCCGAATTTGCAGTTCTTCGAGAACGGCGATCACGCGGTGCCGCTGATCTTCATCCGCGGGCTCGGCACTCGGAACCAAACCGAGGCCGGCGATCAGGGGATCGCGTTCTACTCCGACGGAGTCTTTGCGGCGCGCTCGCAAGGCACCACCGTGATGATGTACGACCTCGATCGCGTCGAGATCTTGCGCGGCCCGCAGGGTACGCTGTTCGGCCGCAACTCCACCGGCGGCGCCATCTCGCTGCACTCCGCCAAACCCAACGCCAACGGCTTCGACGCGAACGGCGAGATCACCGCGGGCTCCGACTCGCTGCTCGGCCTCCGCGGCATGGTCAACCTGGCCGCGTCGGACAAATGGGCCGTGCGGTTCGCGGGAGCCAAGGACGAGCGCGACGGCATCACGGCATTCACGCCGGGCAACCGCTTCGAGACCAACCGCAACTACGGCACCGTCGATCTCGCCTCGTATCGGTTGAGCTCGATGTTTCAGCCGAACGACAACATCAGCTGGTACCTCGCGTACGAAAACTTCCGCAACACCGGCACCGGCGACGTGGGCAGCCTCGACTTCGACAACCGCGTCAACGACGCCACCGCGCCCGGCAACCTGGAGCTCGATTCCGACAACATCCGCACCCGGCTCGACATCGGCTTCGGCGACGGCTACACCGTGAGCTACATCGGCGGGTGGTCCGACTTCACGCAGAGCCAGCTGTACGGCAACCAGGCGCAGGGCGACACGCGCAACACGGTGTACTCCACCTACGACGCCACGCAGCACGAAGTGCAGATCACGAGCCCGGCCGACCGGAAGTTCTACTGGACGACGGGCCTGTTCTACTTCCAAGAGGAAAACAGCATCCGCTTCGACATGCTGCACGGCAGCTGGGGCTTCACGCCGCAGGATTCGGCGAACGGCGTGCTCTCGACGTTCGTGCAGCCGAATCGCGCGCTCGATTCGAATAGCGCCTACTTCCAAGGCACCTTGAGCATCACCGACGCCTTCCGCTTGACCGCCGGCCTGCGCTACATTGACGACTCGCGCAGCGACACGGGCGGCCGCTCGATCGACTGCACGTTCGGCCTGGTGGGACCCCTGCCGGCGAACATCGCCGCGCAACCTTCGGCGCTCAACGGCGGCCAGGGTTGCTTCTACCGGCAGTACAACGACATGCACGGCGACTGGAGCAAGACCACCGGGATGCTGCGCGGCGAGTGGGACTTGAACGACTCCGTGCTGCTCTACGCCTCGTACAGCACCGGCTGGAAGTCGGGCGTGCTGCAAGACGGCAAGGGCTATACCGACCTCCTCACCGCCGGCGGCGGGCTCGATTTCTCACGCAACGACGTCCTGCTGCAAAAGCCGGAAGAGGTCGACAGCGTGGAGGTCGGCGTCAAGACCGACTATCAAGCCTGGCGGCTCAGCGCCAACCTGTTCTTCATGGACTTCAAGGACATGCAGGTCACCGGCGCCGTGATCGATCCCGTGACGAACCAGTCGACGCTCACCAACACCAATGCCGGCGCCGCCTCGATCGACGGCCTCGAGCTCGAGGCGTCCACGGTGGTGGCCGGCGGCATGGGCCACCTCGACGCCACGTTCGCTTATCTCGACGCGACCTACGACGAGTTCCTCGGCAACGAAAGCAACTTCGGCGACGCGCGCGGCCGGATCTGGAATCCGTGCGGCTTGGGCGTGCTGCCGAGCGGCGCGTGTGTGTCCAGCGTCTTCGACTTCGCCGGCAACCACTTGCCGTACGCGCCCGAGTACCAGATCTCCGTGCAGTACGAGCACACGTTCCCGCTCAACGGCGGCGCGAGCATTGCGCCGAGGATCCGCGTGAGCTATTACGACCAGATGTTCTTGGGCTGGGAGAACCGCACGGATCGCCCCGCGGGCACGCTGAGCCCCACGGATCCCGGCGAAGCCGACTTCGGCGTCCAACCCGCGTACACCAAGGTCGACTTGAGCCTCTCGTTCCGCCCGGCCAGCGATCAGTGGACGGCGGAGCTGTTCGTGAACAACGCGACGGACGAGTCCGTCAAGACCGAGGCCTTCTACGGCACGCCCCGGACGTTCTACAAGTGGGGCGATCCGCGAATCTCCGGAATCCGCGTGTCGTTCAAGTACAAATAAGACCGATCCGGCTACGGCCGGCCGCTACCGGAGGACTCGTCATGGCGCAACGCCGGACGCAATCGGCCCCGCGGGGAGTGAGCGTGCTGCCCTCGAGCGACCCGCGGTCGTCGCGGACCGGTTGCACGCGCGCTTCCGCCGCGGCAGCGCGTCTGCTGCTGCTCGCGACGTTCGGCGTGCTCGCGGCCTGCGGGGGCGGCGGCGGAGACGGCGGCTCGTCCGGCGGAGCTCCGCCCCCGGCCCCGCCGGCGCCACCGGCGCAGTTTTCGAACATCACCAACAGCACGGGCATCAGCTTCGTTCACAAGATCGTCAATCCCACCAACTCGAAGGCCGAGATGTTCGCCGGCGGCGCCGCGGCCGGCGACTACGACGGCGACGGTGACCTCGATCTCTACGTCGTGCGCGGCGACGTCGGGCCGAACCTGCTCTATCGCAACGACGGCGGCAATCATTTCACCGACGTGGCGGCGGCGGCCGGCGTCGCGCGCGCCAAACCCGCGGGCGGCGGCTACCTGCAAAGCGGCCCCGTGTTCGCCGATCTCGACAGCGACGGCGATCTCGACTTGTTCGTCGGCGGCCTCGAGGGCGACCCGTGCGTGCTGTTCCAGAACTTGGGCAACGGCACGTTTCGCGACGTCACCGCACAGTCGGGCCTGAACACGCTCGGCGCGCGCAACACCATCTCGGCGTCGTTCGGCGACGCGGATCTCGACGGCGACGTCGACCTGTTGCTTGCGCACTGGGGCACGCCGCGGCCTCCGGACGGCGCCGGCGGCAACGGCAACACCGAAACGCTGTGGCTCAATGACGGGGCCGCGGGCACGATTCATTTCACCGACGCGAGCGTCGCGTCGGGCGTGGCCGCCGCCACGATCCCTCGGCGCGGCGGATACGCGCCCTTTCAGCCGACGGCGCTCGACTACGACTACTCGTTCGTCGCCGGGTTCGCGCGCATGGACGGCGATCGCTACCCCGAGCTCCTGATCGTCTCCGATTTCAACAACACGCGGTTCCTGATGAACAAGGGTGCGCAAGGGCCGGGCGCGTTTCGCGACGCGACGGACAATGCCGTCATCATCGACCGCAACGGCATGGGCTCCGCCGTCGGCGACGTCGACAACGACGGCGATCTCGACTGGTTCGTCACCGGCATTTTCGGCGCGTCCGAGACCGTGGGTAATCGCCTCTACTTGAACCAAGGCGGCGGCTTGCTGCAGGACGTGTCGATCGCGGCGGGCATTCAGGACGGCGGCTGGGGCTGGGGGGCATGCCTCGCGGACTTCGATCTCGACGGCCGCTTGGACATCTTTCACACCAACGGCTGGACCAATCTCAATCCGATCGACGACTTCGAGCACGACCGCAGCCGGTTGTTCATCTCGCAGCCGAACGGGTTGCGATTCGTCGACGCGGCCGGCACGCGCGGCATGAGCGACGCCGAACAAGGACGCGCCGTGATCTGCGCGGACTTCGACCGCGACGGCGACGTCGACATCTTCATGACCAACCGCGGCCTCGCGAATTCCGGCGCGTTCTGGCTGAACGACGACAAGACCAGCACCAACAAATCGCTCACCGTAAAGCTCGTGGCCAAGGCCCCGAACACCGAGGCCGTGGGCGCGCGAATCCGCGTGACCATCGGCGGCACCACGCAACTCCGCGAGATCGCCATCGGCGGCAATTTCACGTCGCAGACGCCGACCGCGCAGGTGTTCGGGCTCGGCTCGGCCGGCTCCGCCGACTCCGTGCAGATCGAATGGCCCGACGGCAGAACGGACAGCTACGCGAACGTGGCGGCCGGCAAGGCGACGTTCGTCGAGTAGCACGCGATGCGCAGGGGGGCACGAGCAATGATCGGGACGGCGCTCTTCCGCGGCGACAAGCCGCGGGCCCGGTTGCTCGCGTGCCTCGGCGCACTCGGCATGCTCGGCGCGTGCGACTCCCGCAACGGCGACGACGTCGTTGCGCAGACGGCGGACACGCGCAGCCCCTCCGTCGCGCGCCAGTGGAACGAAGTGATGCTGCAGGCGATCCGCAAGGACCTGGCGCGGCCCACCGTGCACGCCCGCAACTTGTTCCACGTCTCGGCCGCGATGTACGACGCCTGGGCGACCTACTCCGCTACCGCGGAAACCTATTTGGCGGGCAAAACCCTGCACGGCTATAGCTGCGCGCTCACGGTGCCCGCCTTCCACGGCGACCGCCAGCCGGCGCGCGAGGAAGCGATCAGCTACGCCGCCTATCGGATCCTGCGTCACCGCTTCGGCGCATCGCCCGGCGGCGCGGCCACGCTGCCAGCGATGGATCAGCTCATGAGCACGCTCGGCTACGACACGGCGAAGACCTCGACCGACGTGAGCACCGGCTCGGCGGCCGCCGTCGGCAACCGCATCGCCGAGTGCTACATCGCGTACGGCTTGCAGGACGGAGCGAACGAAGCCAACGGGTACCGTAATCAGTTCTACCAGCCGGCGAATCCCGCGATCGAGCCGTTCAAGCCGGGCAACCCGAACATCGTCGATCTCGACCGCTGGCAACCCATCGCGCTGCCGATCGCCATCGACCAGGCCGGCAACGTCGTCAATTCGCAGCCGCCTGCGCTGTCGCCCGAGTGGGGCGCGGTGGCGCCGTTCGCGCTGGCCGACCAGGATCGGACCAACTACTTTCGCGGCGGCTTCCGCTATCAGGTCTACCACGATCCGGGTCCGCCGCCGAAAGTGCACGGCACGTACGCGGACCTGTACCGGTGGAACTACGCGCTCGTCGCCATCTGGTCGGGTCACCTCGACCAGTCCGACGGCGTGATGATCGACATCTCGCCCGCGAGCAACGGCAACACGCAGACGCTGCCCGCCGCCTTCGATGAGTATCCGGCCTTCTACGACACCTTGAACGGCGGCGTGCACCACAGCGGCCACCTGCTCAATCCAGCCACCGGCGCTCCCTACACGCCGCAACTCGTGCCGCGCGGCGACTACACGCGCGCGCTCGCGGAGTTTTGGGCCGACGGCCCGACGTCGGAGACGCCACCCGGTCACTGGTTCGTGATCTTCAACACCGTGACCGATCATCCCGCGCTCAAGCGCCGAATCGGCGGCGCCGGCGCGGAGCTCGGCCCGCTCGAGTGGGACGTGAAAGGGTATCTCGCGCTCGGCGGCGCGATGCACGACGTCGCGATCGCCGCGTGGGGCATGAAGGGCTGGTACGACTCCGTCCGCCCCGTGTCGGCGATTCGGGCCATGGCGGATCGTGGGCAGAGCTCCGATCCGAGCGCGCCGTCGTATCACCCGGACGGGCTGCCGCTGTACCCCGGCCACATCGAGATCGTCGCGGCCGGCGATCCGCTCGCGGGCGCGAACGGCGAGAACGTGGGCAAGATCAAGCTCTGGGCCTGGCGCGGCCCGACCTACGTCAGCGATCCGGCGACGCAGCAAGCCGGGGTCGGCTGGATCCTCGCGCAGAACTGGTGGCCGTATCAGCGGCCGACGTTCGTGACGCCGCCATTCCCGGGCTATATCTCCGGGCACTCCACGTACTCGCGCGCGGCAGCCGAGGTGTTGACCGCGATCACCGGCGACGCGTTCTTTCCGGGCGGCATGAGCCAATTCGCGATCAAGAAGAATCAGTTTCTGGTGTTCGAGGAAGGCCCGAGCGTCGACATGACGTTCCAATGGGCCACCTATCGCGACGCGGCGGAGCAGAGCAGCCTGTCGCGGATCTGGGGCGGCATTCACCCGCCGGCCGACGACATCCCCGGCCGCGTGGTCGGCGAGAAGATCGGCAAAGCGGCCTACGCGTTCGCCACCGACTATTTCGACGGGCGCTGACCGTCAACCACGGAATGGACCTTGGCCCGCTTGAAGTCTATTTCCGATCGATCAAGGTGGACCGGACCACCCGATCCTCATGCAAAATGATCACGGCAGTCAGCCCCGCAGTGGTTGCCGCGGGCCGGCCGATCCACTCCTGCATCGGTCTGCAGAAGTAGCTGTTGCAGGTACGCGAGCGTAGCTCGCGGGCCAACGCACAGCCCTGCTCGCCGTGGAAAATGCAGGAGCGCTCCACGCTGCGCTCGGGCACCGCATCCACATATAGGGCAACGAGCTCGCCTGGGCTGAGATCGGGCCGTTGCGAGCGGACCCTTCGTACGGTGCTCGCGTCTACGTACGCGCTGTCGCCGCCGCTGCGACAACAGAACCCGCGGCACGTCGCGCAGGCAGCGGCAAGGGCCTCCGAAGAGGGTGCGCAATCGGCGGCCGGGAGCTCCGTCGAGGCGACGTCCGGCTCGAGCTCCGCACTGGCCGCAACCGCTTGGGCAATGTTCTCGCGCAGCGTCTCGCGGCGCGCCGCGGACACCGATTCCAGCGACGCCATCGAAGTCGACACCGTCACCAGCACCAGCTCCGCGTCGCGTTGCTGGCGCTTCGTAAGCAACGTCTGCAGATGTGCGCTCGCGACCGACCTCTGCACCGCTTCCTGCTCGGCGTGCCGTTGCGCGATCCGGCGCTTCACGGCTGCCGTGCGGCATGACACGTCGTCACACGTGCCGCCACGCACCTGCTGATGCACGTTGATCGGCCTGGCGCAGGCGCTGCAGGTAGCTGACATTTGGGGGGTTCGATGGCGCGGCTGTATTCCGCGGTTGGCGCGATCAACGCGGTCGCGTCCCGATAGTAGAGCCGGACCGGAGCGGTTGTCACCCGCGACGAATAGCGTGGTGCTTTACACATCCCGCTTTGGGGACCCGATCCTCGCGGTGCGCCCGAAAAGTGACTAGCCTTCCAACTCGACTCGCGACTTGAGGAGGAGTTCCGATGAGCAGTGTTCCCGCGAACGCCCGCGCCACGACGCAGGGGCTACGCGTAGCGGTTACCGGAGCGGCCAGCGGCATCGGCGCCGCCACCGCGACGCGCTTGCAGGCGCTCGGCTGGCGTGTGGCTTGCCTCGACCGCAATCTCGCGGGCGCGCGCGCGACGGCCGGTGCCGACGGCATCGCGATCGAGTTGGACGTGGCCGACGAGCCGTCCGTCGTGCGGGCGTTCGAGCAGGCCGGCTCGGCCTTGGGCGGTCTGGATGCGCTCGTCACCGCCGCGGGCATCATCAACACGCGGCCGTTGTTCGAAACGCCCGTCGCCGAGTTTCGCCAGCTGTTCGACGTCAACGTCATCGGCTCGTTCTTGAGCGTGCGCGAGGGTGCGAAGTACATGCAGCGCGGCGCGCGCATCTGCATGGTCGCGAGCATCTCGAGCTACACGGGCGGCGGCTACGTCGCACGCAGCGCTTACGCGACGAGCAAGGGCGCCGTGCTCACGCTCATGAAGGGCTGCGCGCGCGAGCTTGGGCAGAGGGGCATCGCCGTGAACGCGGTGGCGCCCGGCTTCATCGACACGCCGTTCGTCGCGTCGGCGATGAGCGATCCAGAGCGCCGCAAAGAGGTGGAAGCGGCGGTCGGCAAGGTCGGCACGGCCGAGCAGATCGCCGAGTGCATCGCGTTCCTGGTCTCTGCCGACGCCGGCTTCGTGCACGGCGAGACGCTGATCGCCGACGGCGGCATTCTCATGCGCTGAGCTGTGGCCGGCCTACCTACGGCCCGTGCAGCTCCCAGCCGCGCACCTGCTTACCGCGCTGTCAGAGGCTTGACGCTCTTGAGCGATTGATAGGCCATGCGGGTGAAGGTGTCCCCGGTGAGGAAGCCGCCCTGGCGTACCCATCTCGCGTCGAGGTCCTTGGTCGGCTTGGCGGCGACCGCTTCGTCCTCGCTCTTGCCCTCGTCGATCGACTTCTGAACCCGGGCCCGGATCGCGACGAGCGCGTCGCGTGAGGCGCGCAGCGCCTCGGTGCTCGCCGGATCGCCCTCGTCGGGGATGATCCGCGTCTTGTCATCGGCCAACGAGAGCATCTTTTCCTCCGCGACGATCATCCCGGCGAGCGAGCCGCCGGTCGACGAGTCGAAGAACGCATAACCGCCGTCGCCGCCGAAGGTGCCGCTGGCGTGGATGACGTTGGCCCGCTGGAAATGCACGAGCGTGTCGCTGTCGGTGTGCGCGTTCGGCGGGTGAAACAGCTGGATCGTCTCGCCGTCGAAGTGCAGCGTCATGGCGTCGGCGTAGGTGACCGTGGGCAACGCGGCCGGCGGCGACGGCGGAATCGCCTGGTTGAAGGCCGTGAACCCCTTGACCATCCGTTCGCGCAGGCCGTCGTGGCCGACGATGACAGCGCCGCCCTTCGCCATCGCCTCGTTGGCGCCGAAGTGGTCGGCGTGGGCGTGGGTGTTGATCACGAGCTTGATCGGCTTGCTGCTGACCTTGGCGATGGCTGCCTTGATCTTGTCGCCCATCTGCGCGACGGACGTGTCGACGAGCAGCACGCCGTCATCCCCGACCAGGATCAACGAATCGCCGCCCTGCCAACCCAGCAGATAGACTCCGTGGCCGAGGTCCGTGGTCTTGATCTCGAGCTTCGAGTAGTCGACTTGCGGTTGCGCAACCGCCGGCAAACAGCAGAGTGCGCCCAAGGCCGCCGCCACGAACACGCGTCGCATGTGAATCCCCCGCCGAGCCATTCGCCATCCCCTGCAGTTCCTCATCGCCGGGGATAGTATCGTGCGATGGTCATTTGGGTCGACGCGGACGCCTGCCCGGTTCCGATCAAGGAGATCCTGTTCCGCGCCGCCGAGCGCGTGCAGGTGCAAACGCTGCTGGTCGCGAACCACGCGCTGCGCGTGCCGAAGTCCCGGTTCGTAAAGGCCCTACAGGTGGAGCGCGGCTTCGACGTGGCCGACGCGCAGATACTCGAGCGCCTGGCGGCCGGCGACCTCGTGGTCACCGCGGACGTGCCGCTGGCGGCGCAGGCGGTTGCCGCGGGAGCGTTCGCGTTGAATCCGCGCGGCACGCTCTACACGGCCGACAACGTCAAGGATCACTTGGCGCGCCGTGACTTCATGGAGGGGCTGCGCGCCACCGGCGAGACTACTCGCGGCCCGGCGGCGTTGAGCAAGACCGACCTCCAGGCGTTCGCCAGCGAGCTCGACAAGTTCCTGACTCACCGGCGCGCGGGCTGAGCCCGGCGCTGCCGCCCGTCCGATAAGCGCACGGCCGGAGGCCCGCTACGCTACACTGCCTTCAGCCGGACCCGCCGGCGCTCCCCCCAACCAAAGGAACACGCGTGAGCAACGACGCTTTACGTGAGCGACCTGCCGTGCCCGGCCGCACCGGTGCGCCGTTGACCGAGCAACCGCCCGACGAAGTCGCCCATGACGGCTATCGCATCGTCGCGATCCAACGCGCCGACGCCCCCAGCGGCAGCGCCGGCCGCGACTGGCACAAGTACCTCATCTCGCAGGGCATCAACATGATCACGGGCTATCGGCGTGGCGAACCTGCGGTTGTCACCGCGGACGTCGAAAAGATCGTGGCCGCGCTGAACGAGCGGCGTCATGTAAAGCGGGGGCGCGTAGATCTGCGACCGGGCCGCCGCGCCACGCCCGTCGCGACACCGGGCGCGACGCCGGGCGAGGACGAGTCCTGAGCCCCAGCTCCGTCAGTCCGCTCGCTTCACGCCGACCAGATCGTCGTATCCGGAGACGAGCCGAAACGCGCGCGCAAGGTTCGCCACGAACGACGTCTGGCCGAGCACGATCGGGCCCGGTCGATTGATGATCGTGTTGTTGATCGTGCCGAGCGTGATCTGAAAAGCGAAACGCACGTTCGTCTGCTCCGTATCGGTGAGAGGCCGCGCCGCGCTGGTACCGATTCGCTCGATCAGCAGATCCGCGAACTCGCGCCCGTGACGGCGTAGCGGCTCCCAGAACTCGGGCTTGCGAATACTCCGGCTCAGTGCGGCACGCCAGAATCGCTCGCGCTGCCCGAAGTAGGCGCAGACCTCCACGATCAGCTCGTCGACTAGGGTATCGTCCGGCGCCGTCGCGAATAGATGTGTGCGCGCCTTGGTGCGGAGCTCCATGTGCTGCGCGATCATTGCGTCGAAGAATTCGTCCCTGCTCTTGAAGCGCGCGTAGAACGCGCCCACCGAATAGCCCGCCGCCTTCGCGAGCTCCGCGACCGTGAGCGTATCGAACTCGCGTTCCTCGAGAAGCTCGAAGGCCGTGGCGATCAGCGCGTCGTAGGTCTTGCGGCCCCGCGCCTGCTTGATCCGGCGGCCAGGGCCCGAGAACGGCACCGGCGCGTCGACGTCGCTCCGCACTGTGTTTTCGTTGCGCATCGGGTCCCATTGAACGCGTCGAAGTTGGCCGTCGCGTACGGCAGCGGGCCGCGCGACGGAGGGTGCGACACAGAATACAGAACAGCTGTTCTTAGTTCACGGCGTAGACGGACGCGCCGTAGCTCAGCGACCCCAACTCGCCGCTCGCGAAGACGCCGCCGAGGTCTACGGCTTCTCGCGTGCGGGACAGCCGTTTCGATATCGGAACCACAGGCGTGCCGGGAGTCGTGCCCACGACTTCTACCTCCGCTCCAAATCAATCGGTTAGCCGCGCACGGCGGGTTGGCAAGCTCGATGCATTCCCCATCGGCGATTCGCCGCGGCACGGACCGACCTCGCATCCCTTGCCCCCTGCAGGAGGAAGAATGTTGTCGAACCTGTGGCTAGACACTCGCCACGCCGCGCGCCGGTTGCTCGGCGCCCCGGGCTTCACGGCCGCGGCCGTGCTCACGATCGCGCTCAGCGTCGGCGCGAACGCCGCGATCTTCGGCGTCGCGAAATCGGTGCTATTGGATTCGCTTCCCTACGCCGACGCCGGCAGCCTGGTGCGCGTCTACGGCCGGTTGCGCGACGGCTCGCAGGATCGCGGGCCCCTCACGGCAAGCGCGATCGCCGACATCGCAGACCGGCAGCAGTCGTTCGCGAGCTTGGCCGCGTTCACGAGCTTGATCGGCGACGGGGTGCTCGGAGCTGCGGACGGCCCGCGCGTCGTGCGAGTCGCATGGGTGGAGCCCGAATTGTTCGACGCGCTCGGCGTAGCCGCGGCGCAAGGGCGTATGTTCCGGCCGGACGAAGCCGCGAGCGGTCTCGTGCCGCTGACGGGCGGTCAGCAAGGCAACGATACGGCGAGCGCCATCGTGCTGTCGCACGACGCGTGGCAGCGGCTGTTCGGCGCGGACCCCGCCGCGCTCGGCCGAAAGGTCATCGTCTCGGACGTGTCGCGAACCGTGGTCGGTGTGCTGCCCGAGGGTTTCGTCGGCGTCGCGGGCGACGCGGACTTCTACTTGGCCTTCGACCTCGCGCCCGTCGCCGCGCATCCGGTCTTCGGCTTGCGATCGGGGTGGCTCGGGCTCGTCGGCCGGCTGAAGCCCGGGGTGAGCCAGGCGTCGGCGCGAGCGGAGATCGCGGCGCTCTGGGAACAGATTGCCGCCGAGCATCCGGCGGACTACAGCACGCAAGACATCGTGACCATGCCGCTGCGCGACGCGATGGTCGGCGACACGCGCACGCCGCTGCTGGTGCTGCTCGCGAGCGGCGGTTTGGTGCTGCTCGTAGCGTGCGCGAACTTGGCCGGCGTGCTGCTGTCGCGCGCGTTGTCGCGGCGACGGGAGTTCGCGGTGCGCGCCGCCCTCGGCGCCGGGATCTGGCGGCTCGTGCGGCAACCGCTGTGCGAGAGCGTGTTGCTCGGCTTGGCCGGCGGCGCAGTCGGGCTCGTGCTCGCGTCCGTCGCGTTGGCCGGGCTGCGCGGGCTCGTCGCGCAATCGCTGCCGAGCTATGCCGTGCCGTCGCTCGACGGCGTGGCGATACTCGTGACCGCGTCGGTGGCCCTGCTCGCGGGTCTCGCGTTCGGCGCGATACCCGCGTTCGCGATCGGACGCACGGACCCGCAGGCATCGTTGCGGGAGGAAGCGCGCGGCACGAGCGAGACGCGTCGCTCGCGCGCGCTGCGCGGAGCTCTCGTGGCATGTCAGCTCGCGCTCTCGATCAGCTTGCTCGTGGGAGCGGGGCTGCTCGGCCGCAGCTTGCTCGCGATGAGCATGGCGCCGCTCGGCTTCGCGCCGGAAGGTGTTCTCACCGCGACGGTGCGGCTACCGCCGCGCGACTACCCGACTCCCGAGGAGCGCGCCGCATTCTATGAGCAGGTCACGGAGCAGCTGCGTGGCCTGCCCGGCGTGGAAGCGGTTGCGACCGCTTCGGCGCTGCCGACCGCCGTAGTGCAGCGCGTGGGGGTCGGCGTCGAGGGTGCGCCTGCGGACGACGCGGTGCCGTTCGTTCTGGTGGGCATCGTCTCGGACGACTATTTCCGGTTGCTCCAAGTCCCGCTGAAACAGGGCCGGACTTTCGATGCGCGCGATCGCCGCGCCGCGAATGCGGCGCCCACGGCGATCATCAGCGAGAGTATGGCCCGGCGATTCTGGCCCAACGGCGGCGCGTTCGGCGCGCGCTTCCGGTTCGGCCCGAATCGCGCCGCGCCGCTCACCGAAGTCGTCGGTATCGTCGGCGACGTACGGAACGACCCCGCCCGACCGGACGCGGAACCGATGATGTACATGTCGGCCCGCGGGCCCGCGCCCGTGATCGCGCGGTTCCTCGTCAAGGCGAGCGGCGATCCGCTTACGCTCGCGAGATCCGCCGCGCGGGAGCTCGCCGCGTTGAACGCCGACGTGGTGTTCGACCGCGCCACGCTGCTGCGCGACGTCGTCGGCCAGGCTCTCGTGGGTCGGCAGCTTCCAACCATGCTGATCAGCGCGTTCGGCGTGCTGGCGCTGCTGCTGTCGTCCATCGGCGTGTATGCCATGTTTGCGAGCATGGTGGCGGCGCGCGAAGGGGAGATCGCGGTGCGCATGGCGCTCGGCTCGCGGCCGGGCGCCGTCGCGCGGTTGGTGCTGCGGCAAGGGGCCGGCTCGATGGCCGTCGGACTCCTGAGCGGCATGCTCGGCGTCCTCTACGTGGCGCGGCTGCTGCGCGGGCTGCTGTTCGGAGTGTCGCCGTTCGACCCGGTGGTGCTCGGGGCGGCGATCGTGATGCTCGCGGTTTGCGCGACGGTGGCGTTGCTGCTGCCGCTGCGGCGAGCGATGCGGGTCGAGCCCGCGGACGTGTTGCGGGCGCAGTGAACGATAGGCGGGGGCCGGTGGCGGCGCTGCGCTGCGCCACGGCTAGCGCGGCAAAGCGAAGCGGCCTAGGTCGAAACGAACGGGGATCGCGGACCGGCGAATGTCCACCGTTCCGGCTTTGACGGCGACGGGCTCCCACTTTTCGTGCACGCGGCACTGTCGTCGAGCGTGAATTGCGTCATCGGCGCCGAGAGTTTGCTACAACCGGCGGCGCTATACTCCGAATCGGCGCAGCCGCGTCATCGGGGGCGAAGCGGCATGACGATCGAAAACGACAGCGGCGTTTCTCGCCGCGAACTGCTGCGCATCGGCGCCGGCGGCCTCGGACTCGGCCTGCTCGGCGGCCTCGGCTCCGTGCCGCCGGTGCTGGGCCAAGCAAGCCGCGCCGTCGCCGCGAACCCCACCGGCAAGATCCTCGTCGTGTTCGAATGGTTCGGCGGCAACGACGGACTCAACACCGTCGTCCCGTACGGCGACCCGCTCTACTACAAGCACCGGCCCACCATCGGCATCAAGGAGCCCGATCTCCTCCCCATCGACGCGCACTTCGGCTGGCACAAGTCGATGCGCGGCATGAAGGGCCTCTACGATGACGGCAAGGTCGCGATCGTCCACGGCGTGGGCTACGACCGGCCGTCGTTCTCGCACTTCACGTCGATGTCGTTCTGGCACACGGCGGCGCCGAATGGCGGCAACGAGTACGGGTGGGTGGGACGCACCGCGTCGAGCGTCGATCCCAAGGGCGCGCGCGACAACCTCATCGTCAACGTCTCCGACAGCCAAACGCTCGCGGTGAAGGCGCAGCACCACGTGCCGCTCGTGTTCGTCGACCCGGCGGCCTTCAAGCGCGGCCTATTCGCGCAGGAGCTGCCGCTCGTCGACGCGCTGAGCGCGCAGGACATGCCCGTCGGCGACGCACACCGCTACGTGCTCGAGGTCACCAAGAGCGCGGCGCAGGCGTCGGAAGTGGTGCGCGCGGCGTGGGGCGAGTACCGGCGCAAGGCGAATCCCGACCTGCGGCTCCTCGATCTCGACAAAGTCGTCGCGCTCATCGAAGCCGGCTTCCCCACCAAGCTCTACTACGTGCCGCTGCGCGGCAGTCTGTTCGACACGCACGTGAATCAGGCTGCGCCGCACGATCGCCAGCTCCAGTATTGCGCGGACGCGATCGAAGGCTTCTTCCGCGAGATGGCGCGCATCGGCCGTGCGGGCGACGTGGTGATGTACGTGCACAGCGAGTTCGGCCGGCGCGTGCCGGAGAACACGAGCTTGGGCACCGACCACGGCACGGCGCAGGTGAACTTCGTGATCGGCGACGCGGTGCAAGGCGGCCAGTACGGCAAGCCGCCGAGCCTCGCGGACCTCGTGCTCGGCGACAACCTCGCGAGCACCACCGACTTCCGCCGCGTCTACGCCACGTTGATCGGCGACTGGCTCGGCGCGGACGCTGCCGTCGTGCTCGGCCAGCGCTTCGAGTCGCTCGGTTTCATCAAGGCGTAGGGCGGCGACGACGATGGCCGACATCAAGCGCTTCGCACCCGGACCCACGGTTTGGCACGACGATCTCTCACCGCTGCCGCGCTCCGAGTGGAGCTACGACCGCGCCGCGCACCTGCTCGCGCACGCGGGCTTGGGCGGCACGCCGGAAGAGATCCAGGCGCTCGCGGACTTGGGTCTCGAACGCGCCGTGCAATCGCTCGTTCACTACGAGCGCACCCAAAATCCGCGGCTCACGCCGTTCGTCGAGTCGGGCTTCTGGGATCCGTCGCTCGACGGCTTCCCCGACAGCCGCCCCGAGGCCACCGATCGCGCGGAGGCGAGCGGCGCCTCGATGGGGGTCGCGGCCAAGCCGGCGGGCAACCGCCCGATCCAGCCCATCTCCGACCGCTTCTTCTACTGGCTGCGCGCCACGATGCTCGAGACGCGCCGGGTGGGCTACTGGTGGGCTAACCGGATGCTGCAAACCACGCATCCGCTCGAGGAGAAGATGGCGCTGCTGTGGCACGGCCACTTCGCCACGCACGAGAACAAGGTTCGCGACTACCGCAAGATGCTCCAGCAGATCGCGCTATTCGAGCTCTACGCCACCGGCAACCTCCGCGACCTCGCGATCGAGGTCGCGCAGAACCCCGCGATGCTCTACTTCTTGGACGCGCAGTACAACGTGAAGGGCGCGCCCAACGAGAATTTCGCGCGCGAGGTCATGGAGCTCTTCACGATGGGCGTCGGCAACTACACCGAGAAGGACGTGCGCGAGTGCGCGCGCGCGTTCACCGGCTGGTATTTCGACGACCTTGCTTTCAACGTAGACGCAGCGAAGCACGACGCGGGCGCGAAGGAATTCCTCGGCCGCACCGGCGCCTTCGACGGCGTGGACGTGCTCGGGATCATCTTCGAGCAGCCGGTGACGGCGGAGTTTCTCGCGGCGAAAATCTACCGCTTCCTGGTGCGCGACGAGCTCTCGCCCGCGCTGCGCGCCAAGCTCGGCGCCCTGCTCCGCGATGCCCACTACGAGGTCAAGCCGCTGCTCACGGCGATCCTCATGTCGAAGGACTTCTACAGCGCGGCGAGCTACGGCGGGCACATCAAGGCGCCGGTCGAGCACCTGGTGTCGATGCTGAAGCAGCTCGGCGTGGACGCGGTCCCCGGCGTGCCGGACTTCAATCAGTCGACGATCGCGATGGGCCAACACCTGTTGAACCCGCCGTCGGTCGCGGGCTGGGCCGGCGGCAAGGCTTGGATCACGCCGGGCCTCTTGATCGCGCGCGGCAACGTGGCGCGCGACGTGCTGCTCCCCGACATGACGGGCTTCCGCGATTGGAACTTCAACGCGGGCTCCGACGACGTGCTCGGCCAGCGCTTGCGCGACGGTTTCGACATCGGCGCGGCCACGGCCGTGAACGACCCCGCCAAGATGTCGGAGTTCGACCGCGTCGCGCTCGAGCGCGACGAGAAGTTCAACACGCGGATCTCGGGCTACATCGGCTGGGAGCAGGCGGCTCGCAAGCTGATCCCCACGCCGCGCGACGCGGCGAAGCTCGACTTGAGCGCGCTCGTCGCGGCGAACGCCGCTACGACTACCGAAGCGGTCGACTATGTGCTGTCGCGATTTCTGCGCATGCCGCCGTCGAATGCGATGCGCGCGGCGCTCATCGAGTTCCTCACGAAGGAGCTCGGCACGGACAGCCTCGATCGCGCCAAGACTTACATGGAAGACGCGCTGCGAATGACCGTGCACCTCGTGATGAGCACGGCGGAGTACCAGCTCGTCTGAGCCCATCTCTGGGCTCGTCGAGGCCGATGCGGCATTTCATTTCGGATTGGGGGGGCTAGCATGAACGGACGGCTAAGGGCATTCGCGCTGGCGAGCATCGCGCTCGCGGGAGTCGCAGCGGCGCAAGCGCCGCAACCCCCGGCCACCGAGCTGTCGGAGCAGCAGCGCCTGCGGCAATTCAGCCCCGGCGGCCCGCTGACGCCGAACGTGGAGCAACCCCGCTGGCCGAGCTCGCCAAACCCGCTCGGCGCGTCGGCGCGGGTCACGGACGCGCTGCTCGCGAGCCCGTCGGCGAACGACTGGTTGTCGTGGCGCCGCACGCTGGACGACCAGGGCTTCTCGCCGCTCAAGCTCGTCGACAAAGGCAACGTCGGCCGACTCCAGCTCGCGTGGTCGCTCGCGCTGCCGCCGGGCCCGAACGCGGCGACGCCGCTCGTGCACGACGGCGTGCTCTACGTGCACTCCTTCGGCGACAACGTCCAAGCGCTCGACGCTGCCACCGGCGACGAGCTCTGGCATTACGCGCGCAAGCTCCCGGACGGTGTCCGTCCAACCTTGAAGCGCAACATCGCGCTCTACGGCGACAAGGTGTATCTCGGCACATCCGACGTGCACGTGGTCGCGCTCGACGCGAAGACCGGCAACGTGGTCTGGGATCAGCCGATCACCGAGCCCGGCAGCGGCTTCGGTTTGACGGGTGGGCCGCTGGTTGCGCACGGCAAGGTGATGCAAGGCGTGAACGGCCAGGCGGCGGGCGGCGCCTACATCGTGGGCCTCGACGCCGACACCGGCAAAGAGGCGTGGCGCTTCTACACGATCGCGCGGCCCGGGGAGCCCGGCGGCAACACCTGGAACGGCCTGCCGCTCGACCAGCGCTCCGGCGGGTCGGTGTGGACCGCCGGCAGCTACGACGCGAAGCGCAACCTCGCGTTCTTCGGTCCTGCGCCGACCTACGACACCGGACCCATGCGCGATCCGGTCGCGCAACCGGGCGTTACGAACCAAGCGCTGTACACGAATTCCACGCTCGCACTCGATCCCGACACCGGCAAGCTCGTCTGGTATTTCCAGCACGTGCCGAACGACCAGTGGGACTTCGACTGGGCGTTCGAGCGCCAGCTCGTGACTCTGCCCGTGAATGGCCGCGACCGCGAGGTGCTCGTCACGTCGGGCAAGGAGGCGCTCTACGACGCGCTCGATCTCGACGGCGGCAAGTATCTCTTCTCCTTCGACTTGGGGCTCCAGAACATCATCAAGGGCGTCGACCCGCAGACGGGCGCGAAGCAGATCGACCCGTCGCTCGTGCCGTCGCGCGAGCGGCCGATCGTGGTGTGCCCGCACGCGGGCGGCGCGAAGAGCTGGACTCCGGCGTCGATCAACCCGACGACGAAGACGCTGTACGTGCCGGTGGTCGAGTCGTGCATGGATTTGACGCCCGTGCCGCAGGACCAGCGCGGCGGTCTCTCGACCGGCGTGAAGTTCAGCATCCGCCCGCGGCTCGACAGCGACGGCCGCTTCGGCCGCATCCAAGCGATCGACCTCGCGACGCACGCGACGAAGTGGACCGCGCGGCAGCGCGCACCGCAGACGACGGGCGTGCTCGCGACCGCCGGCGGCCTCGTGTTCGCGGGCGCTCTCGACCGCTACTTCACGGCTTACGACGACGCGAACGGCAACGCGCTGTGGCGCTCGCGGTTGAGCGACGTGCCGAGCGCGGCGCCGATCACGTACGCGGTGAACGGCCGCCAGTACGTCGCGATGGTCGTGGGCTACGGCTCGGCGCAGTCGATCACGTTTCCGATGCTGACGCCGGAGATCGACCTGCCGGTGGTGCGCAGCGCGACGGTGTACGTGTTCGCACTGCCGGAGCGATGAAGGTGGCGGCACATCCGCAACGTTTTCGCCGGGCGTTCGCCACGGTGTTGGCCGTAGCCACTGTCTGGCTCGTGCAGCCGGTCGCCGGCCAGGAAGCGCCGCTCGCGGTGCTCTCGCCGAAGGCGAAATCCCCCGGCTGGACCGGCGTGCACCGGCCGCACACCAAGCTCGCCGACGTGCTCGCGCGGCACGCGGGCAAAGCGGACTGGGCCGAAACGGTGGTCGACGACGAGAGCCTGTTCGCGCAGTGGATCTCGATGGCGCCGGGCGCGAAGACGCCGCGGCGCATGAACGGCGACACGCGCGAGTGGTGGATCGTGCAGTCCGGCTCGCTCAGGTTCACCGTCGAAGGCCGCGAGTCCGTGGTCGCGACCAAGGGCTTCATGGTGCAGGTGCCGTACCGCACGCTGTATCAGATCGAGAACGTCGGCAACGAGCCCGCGCTGCGCTTCGAGGTGAACGTGACGCGCGCGCAAGCTCTATCCGCTCGACGAGACGCCGACGCCGCTAGCGGGCTTCGACTACGTCCCCACGAAAGTGACCGGCGGCCGCGGCACGCTCGACGCGCAAAACCGTCCCGTGCTCGACTTCAACAAGGTGGTGACGGGCGAGGAGCGCGGCGGGGCGTTCGTCAGCGACGACCGCGCGTTCGCCAACGTGATCGTCGGCAACTATCAGCGTCCCGCTCCGACCGACAAGGGACACTTCCACGAGGAAGGCTCCGAGTTCTGGCTGATCATGCTCGGCAAGATCCGCTACAAGATCGAGGGGCTCGACGAGTTCGAGGCCGAGCCCGGCGACGTGGTGTACGTGCCGCGCCAGACCTGGCACCTCGCGAGCAACGGCGGCGAGCCCGGGCTACGCTCGTGCCGGCTCGCGATGAACGGCTTCCCGTTTCAGGCGCACATGTTCGAGCCGGACTAGCGTCAGGGCCGCGCTTCGAGCACCAGATTGAACGGCGTCTCGGCCGCACGGCGGAAGCGCGTGAAGCCACCCTGCCCGACGACGACGTCGCGCAAGCGCTTCTCGCCGGCCTGCGCGCCGAGCGCGGGGCCGCGCCGCGCCAGCGACACCGGCACGCAGATGAGCGACGACGCGCCGTAGAAGATGCGCCCCACCGGGTTCAGGTTGTCCTCGACGCGCTCCCCGGCAAACGGCTCCACGACCATGCAGTGACCGTCGGGTTTCAGCGCCTTGTGCGCTTGGCGCGCCGCGCCGGCCGGGTCGGCCATGTCGTGCAGGCAGTCGAAGAACGCGATCAAGTCGAGATCGCGCGCGGAGTAGGACGTGGCGTCGGCCGTCTCGAAGCGCGCGTTACGCACGCCCGCGGCTGCGGCCCGCTCGCGCGCCGTGACGATCGACGCGTCGTGGTAGTCGATGCCGACGAACTCGGAGCGGGGAAACGCCTTCGCCATGAGGATCGTGCTCGCGCCGTGCCCGCAGCCGACGTCCGCGGCGCGCCCGCCGCGCTCGAGCTTGGCGACCACACCCTCGAGCGCGGGCAGCCACGCGCCGAGCAGGCTCGCGTTGTAGCTCGCGCGGAAGAAGCGCTCCGTGCCGTGGAACAGGCACTGATGATGCTCACCCCACTCCATGCCCTTGCCGGTGCGGAAGTTCTCGACCGCGCGCTCCTTGACGTAGAACAGGTCTTGGACCATCGAGTACGCGCCCGGGATGTCGACGGGTCCGTTCGGGTCCGCGAGGCACAGAGCCTGCTCCGCGGAGAGCGAGTACTTCTCGCTCGCGGCGTCGTACTCCACGTAACCGCCGGCCGCCTGATTGCCGAGCCACTCTCGCACGTAGCGCTCGTGAGTGCCGGTCTTCCCCGCGAGCTCGGCCGGCGTGAGCGGCGTGCTCGCGAGGGCTCGATAGAGGCCGAGCTCGTCGCCGATGAGGACCAACACCGCGCTCACCGCGGCCCCGAGGTCCTGCACCGCTTTGCCGAGGAACGCGTTCAGCTTGTTTTCGTCGATGGCCATTTGACTCGACTCCTCCCGGGGGCTTCTTTCTACCAACTAGTAGGTAGATTTGCAACCGCCTGCTAGAATCCCGGCATGGCGACACCCACGTCCTCCGCTCGCCGAGCGGACACGGCCACACGAGCGCTCGACGCCGCCGAGCGCCTCGTGCAGACGATGGGCTTCAACTGGTTCAGCTACGCCGACATCGCCGAAGCGCTCGGCATCCGCAAGGCGAGCCTGCACCACCACTTCGCGACCAAGGGTGACCTCGGCCGTGCTCTGATCGACCGCTATAGCGACCGCTTTGCGGCGGCGCTCTCGGCGATCGACGGCCAGCGCAGCAACCCCCGGTCGAAGCTCGAAGCCTACGTGCAGCTCTACGAGGGGGTGCTGCGCGGCGACGGCCTCTGCCTCTGCGGGATGCTGGCCGCGGAGTACAGCTCGCTGCCCGAGAAAATGCGCGACGCGATCCGCGGATTCTTCGACACGAACGAGCGCTGGCTCGCCCGCATCGTCGAGCAGGGACGCGAGGCGCGGGCGTTCCATTCGCGCGGCAGACCGGAGGAGGTCGCGCGGCTCGTGCTCGGCGCGCTCGAAGGCGCGATGCTGGTGGCGCGGCCGTACAACGACGTCGCGCGCTTTGCCGCGTCCGCCGCTCAGGTCCTCGACAGCTTGAGCGCGTCGCCGCCGCCGTCACGCCCTGCGAAGCGGCGCCGTTCCGCCCGGCCGTCGCCGGCCTCGGCCTGACTACCGCCCGATCAAGCTGCGGTCGAGCGCGAGCACGCGTCCCGGCCCGTGGGCAGCCGCAAACAGCAAGCCCGCGCAGAACGTGAAGTGATCGATGAAGAAGCCGAGCTCGTCTTGGTTGGCGGCCCAGTGAGATGGGCCATGAAACGCGAAGCCGAGAAAGACGACGTAGACCGCCGCGAGCAGCGCCGTTTCCCGAAAGTACGCGCCGGTCAGAAAGCCCGCGACCAGCCCGAGCTCGAAGACCACGGCGAGCCACACGAGCAGCTGCGATAGCGGAAAACCTGCGGCGGCGATCTGGCCGGCCGTGCCGGCGACGTCGCTCAGCTTGAAGCTCACCGCCATCACGAACAGCGCGGCGAAAATCAATCTGCCGATGAGAACCGCGGCGGTCGTCCACCCCGGTTGGCTTGCGGTCCCGTTCATCCGATCCTCCTTTCAGGTCCGTCGTCCAAACTCGATCAGCGCCGCGCGCCCATGAGCTCCGTGGCGAACAACATCGCCATCGCGCCGCCGCGCGCGTCCTCGCCCAGGATCGCGGCGCGACGCAAGTATTCCTCGGCCGACGCCATGCGCGCCGTCGACTCGCAAACGTCGATGAACGTGCCCGACGACGACGAACGCGAATTCACGGCGAGCCAGGCGCGCTCGACGGCCCGTTGGTACTCGCGGCCCGCGATCCAGCCGTTCTCGAGGCCGCGGCGCAGCGCGAAGCCGATCATCGCGGTGCCCGAGAACTCGGCATACGTGCCGGGATGATTCACGACGTTGCGCCACAGACCGTCGCGGTTCTGCAGCGGCAACAACGCCGCCATCAGGCTGCGATAGCTCGCGAGGGCATGACCGTAGCCGGCGTGATCGCGCGGCAGCTCCGACAGCGTCAACGCGAGGCCGAGCGCCGCGAACCCGTTGCCGCGGCCCCAGGCCGCGTCGGTCGTGGGATGGTGGCGGTAGAGCCCGTCGGGCCTGAGATCGAGCTTTTCCATGAAACGCAGGTGCCGGTCGGCCATGTCGAAGTACTTGCGCTCGCCCGTGAGCGCGCCGGCCTGGGCGACTATCGCCGTGCCCATGAACACCGAGTCGCTGAACTCGCCGTGGTACGGCATGGCTTCGAGCATCTGCCCCGAGGCGTCGAAGCCGAGATCGGCGACCTTCCGCACCGCCGCGACGTAGCGCGGGTCGTTCGTCCTGCGCGCGAGCTCGGTGAACACGATGTGGCCCGCCATCACGAGCGCGCTCTTCTGTGCGAGGCTGTCTTTCGTACCGTCGACGTAGGGCTCGACGATGCGCCGCACGTCGTCCAGGTCGCCGAGCCGCACGCGCGCGATAAGCGCGATTGCGTTGATGTACAGGGGCTGATTGAAGTCGTGGCCGTAGTGCTGGGCGAGCTCATCGGCGACCTGCCGGGGCGAGCGGGCTCGGCGCCGCTCGAGCTCGGCGTGCGCTTCCGACTTCGCGATCGGCCCGAGCTCCGCGAGCGCGTCCGCTGTTCCGGACCAGCGTCTCGCCGGAATCCGGCCCATGTCGGCCACGCTCTGCGAGCCTAGCGCCGCGCTTAGGCCGAAGTCGTCGTCGCCTGCGATCAGCACGAGATCGGGCGCCTGGCTCCCAAGCCACCGCCACAACGCGTGCGACTCGGAATGTTCGCGATACGCGACGCCCGTGGGCGGAAACTCGAGCGCGACGCCGTCGGGATTCGCGACCGGCACGGCGAGCAGCCGCAGCGAGCGACCGCGGCGCTTCTCGTAGGCGGCGACGGCCGCGCGCACGGAGGCCGCGCTGGCATCGTCGCCGTGCAGTCCGCCGACCAACACCACGGTCGGCGCGGACTCCGCGCGCGCGTCGGCGGCGACCGCGTCGATCCGCGCGCCGCTCGTCGCGAGGCCGATGTCGAACGGCTCCGCGGCGGCCACCGGCCCCGAGAGTGCGCCGAGCAACACCGACGAAGCGATAACGGCGCGAGCAATCATGACGGCGGTCCTGCGCATGTCCGCTCACTATATATGCGCACAATCGGGGGCGCTCGACCGCGTTGCGCGACCCCCTCGCCATGCCGCACGCTAGCGCACCCATGCGGATCGTGAGCTGGAACGTCAACGGGCTGCGCGCGTGCGCGCGGGAGGCCTTCCCGAAATTCCTGCGCGAGTCGGCCGCCGACGTCATCGGCGTGCAAGAAGTGCGCGCGTTGCCCGCGCAGCTCGACGCCGCGACTCGCGAGCCTCCCGGCTGGCACTCATGTTTCGCACCGGGCGGGCCGGGCTACAGCGGCGTGGCGATCTACTCGCGCGCCGAGCCGGACGAAGTGACGATCGGCATCGGCGAGCGGCGCTTCGACGCCGAGGGCCGGCTCATCACCGCGCGATTCGGCAGAACGTTCGTCGTCAACGGCTACTTCCCGAAAGGCAGCGGCACCAAGCGCGACAACAGCCGTGTGCCGTACAAGCTCGATTTCTATGCGGCCGTGCTCGCCCGCGTGCAGTCGCTGCGGCGGCGCGGCGCCGTGTTCGTGATCGGCGACTTCAATACCGCGCACGAGGAGCTCGATCTGGCGCGGCCAAAAGAGAACGCGAAGAACAGCGGCTTCCTACCCGAGGAGCGCGCCGCGTTCGCGCGCTGGATCGAGGCCGGCTGGGTGGACACGTTTCGCGAGCGCCATCCTGGCGAGCGAGGCCACTACACGTGGTGGCGGCAGTGGGGCGGGGCGCGGGAGCGCAACGTCGGCTGGCGGATCGACTACGTGCTCGCGTCGCCGAGCGCGGCGGGACGCGTGACCGACGCGTTCATCTGGCCCGAGGCGCAAGGGTCGGATCACGTGCCGGTGGGCGTGGACGTCACGTAGGCGCGCCCGCCGCGTTACTCGACGCGTGCGAATACGGCGTCCCACTCCATGTGCCGCTCGTGCGAATCGCCGCGGCTGCCCGCGAACGTTTCCTCGAGCACCTTGCAGACGCCGATCTTCGCGACGTCGAGCAGCCGCCAGCCCAGCGCCGGTTTGCCGCGTGCCGGGCCGTCGACGTGGAGCTGATAGACGAGCAGCTTCGAGGTGCCGTTCATTGCGCCGAAGTCGTGCGGCTCGACGATGCGGAGCCGCCCGTCGTACGAGAGGCCGATCAGCCGCTTGTGCGCGATCGCGAAACGCAGCTTCGCGGGCACCGGGGCGTCGTCGTCGATGTTCTGTGGCAAGGCCGCACGCAACTCGTTTACCGGCATCGGCAAGAGTCTGCCGCCGCTCGATAGCGGCCGCAAATACCCACGGCGAGGCGGGGGTGCGCAGGCTGCCGGTCGCGACCGGCTGCGTGCTACCCTCGCCGGCCATAAGGGGGCCGTCTCCGTCATGGAGTCGTCGCGGCGAATGACGGTGGCGGCGCTCGCCGTGCCGGCCTCGACGTCGCCCGCGGCGGCAGAAGCGACCGGCGGGAACCGTTCGCGCATCTAAAACGAATATGGTCGGGACCGCGGTGGGTTCCAACTAACGACCGGCTCGCACCGGAGGTATCGGCATGCTCAAGCACTACGTCGCCGTGGCTCTGCGCAACATCCGCGGCGCGCCGTTCACCTCGGCCGTCAACCTGCTGACGCTCGCGGTGGGGCTCGTCTGCTTCGTGAGCGCATACGCTTTCGTGGCCTTTTGGGGCTCGGCCGAGGAGCACTTCCCGAAGGCGCGCGACCTCTACGTGCTGACGCTCACGATCAAGCAACGCGAAAGCTCGGGGTTGGGCGGGCTCGACAACGTCCCGAACGCCCCCGACGTGGCCGCGGAGTTCTTGCGGAGCGACTTCCCGGCGATCACGAAGATCGCGCGCTCCGTGATAATCGACCGCAAGACCATGGTCGCGAGCGGCGGCCGCGCCGAGCGGCTGTTCGGCGTCGCGGTCGACCCGGAGTTCCTCGACATGTTCGACCTGCCGTTCGTGGCCGGCGACCCGGGCACCGCGCTCTCATCGCCGCGCAGCGCCATCATCACGCGCGAGTATGCCGTCCGCTTCTTCGGCGCCGATGACCCGATCGGCAAGACGGTCCTGATCGGCAACTCGGTCGACGCCACTGTTACGGGCGTGATCGACGCGATTCCGGAGCCGTCGCACTTGGGCCGCTCGGCGAGCGCGACGCGGCCGGTCGATCTGATCGCGTCGCGCGACGTGTTCGAGGCGCTGCGCAACGGTCCTGCGCCGCCGGCGCAGTTTTCCTGGTTCTTCGTGAACTCGATCGTCTACCTGTACCTGCCGCCCTCGGGTGGGCTGACGCCCGACGCGCTGCGCGCGCAGCTCGGCGATTTCGTAGCGCGCCACGTGCCGGCCGAGAGCCTGAGGAACCAGGAGTACAGCTTCGGCATCGAGCCCGTCGGTGTGTTGCTCACCGGCACGAACGACTTCTTCGACACCGGCTTGTCGTTTTCCGCAGTGCTCCTGCTCTTGAGCGGCCTCGTGCTCGGCGTCGCGTGCGTGAACTACGCGAACCTCGCCACCGCTCGCGCGGCTCGCCGCGTGCGGGAGATCGGCGTGCGCAAGGCGCTCGGCGCGTCGCCCGCGCAAATCGCCGTGCAGAGCTTTGCCGAGGCCGCGGCGTTCGCGCTCGGGGCGCTGGTCGTCGCGCTGGCGGTGTTCGTGGCCGTGCAGCCCCTGCTCGTGAAACGGCTACTGGGCGCCGAGGTCGACACGAGCTTCTTCGCGAGCTTGGGCGTGTGGCCCACGCTCGCGGTGCTGGTGGTCGTCGTCACGCTCGCGGCGGGCGCGTATCCCGCGTTGGTGCTTTCGCGCGTGCGTCCCGTGAGCGCGATCGCGGTCGGCCAGGCGCGGCTCGGCTCGCCGCTGTTCTCGACGCTGCTCGTCGGCGCGCAGTTCGGCGTCGCCAGTTTCCTGCTGATCGCGTTGACCGTGATCTCGATGCAGAACGCCGAGATGCGGCGCAACGCGCTCGCCGCGATCGAGGATCCCCTCGTCCTGATCGCGAATCCGGCGCGGCAGACGAAGGTCGCCGCCACGACTCTGCGGGAGAGGCTCGGAAGCGTGCCGCAGGTTCGGGGTGTCACGGAGATCCAGCTCCCGCCGTGGGAAGGGCTGCTCATGAGCCCGGTCGCGAGCTCGCCCGACCCCACGAGCGCGCAGCGCCCCGTCACCACGAGGCAGGTGGGCTACGACTTTTTCGATGTGTTCGACGTCGAGCTGCTTGCCGGGCGCCTGTTCGACCGCGATCACGCCGAGGACGCGCCGCGTGCGCCAACCGGTCCCGGGCCCATCGACCGTCTGGGCCCCGCAACCCAGCCCGCGCCTGCGGCGGTACAGCCATCGAGCGAGCCGGTGCCGCCCACGAACATCGTCGTCGATCGGACGTTCGCTGCCGCGTTCGGTCTCGGCACGCCCGAGGAAGCGGTCGGCAAGCTGGTCTACCGACCGGTGCCGGTGAATCCAGGGGGCCCGGGCCCGCGCATCGCGCCGCAGCCGCCGCTGCGCGTCATCGGCGTCGTCGAGGATCGGTCGTTCACCTTCTTCAAGACGCCGAACAACAACGGGGCGATCTACTCGATGCAGGCCAACCTCGAGCTCACCGTCGCGCGCGTAGCGGCGGCCGACCTCGACGGCGGGCTACAAGGGATCGACGCCGCCTGGCGCGAGCTCGCGCCGAACGTCGCGGTGAACCGGCGATTCCTCGACGAGGTATTCGAGGGCGCGTACGCGCAGTATTTGAAGATCAATCAGCTCTTCGCGGTGCTCGCGGTGATGGCGTTCGGGATCTGCGTGGCCGGCTTGTTCGGCATGGCGATTTTCGTCGCCGGCCGGCGCCGGCGCGAGATCGGCGTGCGCAAGACGCTCGGCGCCAGCACGTCGCGCATGATCGCGTTGCTGCTCGTGGGATTCTCGAAGCCCGTGGTGATCGCGAATCTGATCGCCTGGCCGGCGGGCTATCTCGCCGCTCGCGCGTATCTCAACCAGTTCTCGCAGTCGATCCCGCTGACGCCGTGGCCGTTCTTGCTGTCGGTCGCGATCACGGTCGCAATCGCATGCGCCGCGGTCTTGGGCCAAACGGTGCGTGCGGCGCGAACCACTCCTGCCGAGGTGCTCCGGCAGGACTGAGGCGGCGCCGGCCTGCCTACGGGCTTACCGCCCGGGTGTGACGTGTGGGGGGCCGTGCGTCCCTGCGTTCACGCGACGGAGTATCGTGTCGCACGTGAAAGCCGCGAATCTTCTGCTCCCCCTCCTGTGCTCGCTGCCCGTGCTTGCGGCCGCGCAGACCGGTGCGAGCGCGGAGACGCCCGACGAGATCATCGTCACCGGCCGGCAACCCGGTCCGCCGATGTGGCGCGTCATCAACGGCGAGAACGTGCTCTGGATCTTTCCGCAGCTCACTCCCGTGCCGAAGGACATGATCTGGGAGTCCGACAAGGCGGCCGCCGTGATCGCGCGGGCACAGGAAGTATTGCAGCTGCCGAACATCGGGGTGGACGTCTCGACGCGCGTATACCTGAACCCCGTCAACCTTTTCCGCGGCATGCGGCTCGCCAAACGGCTGAGCCGCGATCCCGCCGGGAGGACGCTCGAGGAGGCGCTGCCGCCCGCGCTCTACGCGCGCTTCCTGGCCCTGGAGGCGAAGTATTTCCCGAACGACTCCGAGGAGCTTGAGGAGCTGCGGCCCGCGTTCGCGGCTGAGCGCATGGTCGGGAGCGTGCAGTCGAAGGAGGGGCTCGGCGGCGACGGCGACATCATGAAGACGCTCCAGCGTCTGATCCGCCGCAACCGCGACGCGGAGCGCACCGAGATCGAAGTGAAGGTCGACCTCGAAGGCGGCTTCGGCGAGCTCGCCAAGCGCGCCGAGGGTCTCACCGCCAGCCTCGATCCGGCGCTCGAGCTCGAGTGCTTCGAGAGCCAGCTGAGCCGCATGGAGAACGACGTCGACGAGATGCGCCGCAGGGCCAACTCTTGGGCGCGCGGCTACATCGACGACTTCCGCGGTGCTCCGCTGCCCGGCAGCGACGAAGATTCTTGTCTCGCGCTGATCGTCTCGAGCTCCGAGCGGGATGTCTTCGTCGACACCCGCGCGAAGCTCGACACCCTATGGCTCGAGAACGCCGAGAGGGCGCTGCACGCCCACCGCACCACGTTCGCGATCCTGCCGATCGGCGACTTGTTGAGAAGCGAAGGACCGATCGCGAAGCTCAAAGCCAAGGGCTACGAGGTCAGGGAACCGTGACCGCGGAAGCATTGCAAGACGAGCTCGACGCGCTGTTCAAGCTGCCGCTCGGCGAGTTCACGCCCGCGCGCAATGCCCTCGCCGCGCGGCTCAAGAAAACCGGCCAGCAGGCCGCGGCGGAGGAGGCGAAGGCGCTGCCGAAACCCTCCGTCGCGGCGTGGGTCGTGAATCAGCTCTACTGGCGGCAGCGCGAACCGTTCGATCGGCTGATCGACGCCGGCGACCGTTTTCGACAAGCCCAAGCGGCGCAGCGGACGGGCAACTCGGCCGAGGTGCGCGACCGCCTCGAAGCGCGACGCGAGGCGCAGGCGGCGCTCGTGCGGATCGCCGCCGACGTGCTGCGTGACGGCGGCTACGGCGACACGCGCGACATGCTGCGTCGCGTCACGAGCACGCTCGAAGCGCTTGCGACTTACGGCTCGCTGCCCGACGGGCCGCGCGCCGGCCGTCTCACGGCGGAGGTGGCGCCGCCGGGATTCGACATGGTGGCGGCGTTGCTGCCGCTCGGCGGCGAGACCCGGAGCGCGGCGGCCGGGACCGCGCCGGCGGCCAAGCGTCCGCGCGGCGCCGAGCGCGCACCGAAACCGGTGCGCGGCAAGCACGCGCTCGAGGCCGCGGCGCGCCGCGGCGAGGAAGAGCGCCGGCGTCTGTTGGCCGCGGCGAAGGCGGCTGTGCGCGAGGTGGAGCGCGCGCTGCGCGCCGCGCGCACGCATGCCGACCGCGCCGCGGCCGCAGTCGAGACTGCCGCGACGCGCGCGCAGGACGCCGAGCGGCGGCGCGCCGAGATCGAGAAGCAGCTCGCCAAGGTCGTCACGGAAACGGACGCGGCGCGCGAGCGAGCGCGCGAGGCCGAGGCTAACGCCCGAGAGGCGGCGCAAACCGCGGAAAGTGCGGACCGCACCCTCGAGCTGGCACGGCGTAGGTTGGAGCAGTTGGCGGAAGACCGTCCGGACTAGAAGGCTGGCGCGCCGCAACGGCGGAACATTACACTCCATCGACGGTGACCTCGGAGGATCGAAGATGGGCGTACTGAAAGGAAGATGGCCGCGTGCGGTGTTCTACGACTCCAAGGGCACGCTCTTCGATTGGCCGTGGACATGGAGACAGGCGGCGCAGAAGATCGTCAAGAAGTACAACTCCGCCGTCACGGGCGACGAGTTCCTCGAGACCTGGGCTAAGTTCTTCGAGGGTTTTCACCGCCGCGCGGCGGCCGTCCGCTACACGCCGCTATCCGATCTGATTCGCGAAGCGATGCTGATGGCCAGCAAGGTCCATCGCATCGACGGGTCCCCGGACGATATCGATTTCTTTTTGGACGTGCAGGACCAGGTCCAGTTGTTCCCCGAGACCGAAGCGGCGCTGCAAGAGCAGCAAGATTTGGGGGTAAAGGTCCTGATCTACTCCGACGTCGAGAAGGAATACCTCGACATGTACGTGAGCAAGTTCAAGAAGTTCAGGGCGGACTTCGTCGGCACCACGGACCTCGCGGGCTTCCACAAGCCGCATCCGAAGACCTACTTCTGGGTGCTCAACAAGACGGGGCTCGACACGCGCGACGTGCTCTACTGCGCCGGCCCCACGTTCGACTGCATGGGTGCGATGGCCGTGAACATGGTCACCGCGCAGATCCTCCGCTCGGGCATGACGCGCGACACCTTCAAGCCCGGCGACGTGCCGGCCGACTACGAGATCGACGACCTCCACGGCATCACCGAGATCATCAAGAGAAATCGTTTCCCCTGATGGAAGCCGGTCGCCACGTGCGCGGCTTGATTCGATAGATCCCGATCGTATCCCGCACCTCCGCGGAGGGATCGCGCGAGGGCGCGAATCGATATCCCTCCGCGGAGGTATCGTGCATGGCGGCTGGTCGACATCCCTCCGCTGAGGGATCGTACTCGGGCAATGATCCACATCCCTCCGCGGAGGGATTCGCGGAATCCTCCGCCACGAAGTCGTCGACCATGTCCTCGGTACGATATCCACAGCGCGGAATGACACGCCCGTCCGGCCGCACGAAGTAGCGCTCGCCGTCCCGGTCGCGTCTTATCGAAAACCCGCCCTCGTGCAGCAACCGATGGTGGTGCCAACAGAGCAGCGTGAGGTTGTCGAGGCTGGTGTCGCCGCCGTCGGCCCAGTGCCGAACGTGATGCGCGTCGACGTAGCGCGAGTTACGGCAGCCCGGGAACCGACAGCCGCGATCGCGCGACCACAGCGCGCGCTTGAGCGGCGTCGACACCCTGCGCTGCTTGCGGCCGACGTCGAGCGGCGTGCCGCGCTCGTCCTCGACGATGGTGACGATGCTGCCGTCGCACGTGAGCCGCTTGACGGTGGCGATCGGCAGATCCGAGCGCCCGACGCCTCCGCGGAGGGCAGACTCGTCGACGTGGACGACGACTTGGTAGTGATCTGCCACCGAGGTCGACGCAGACTCCGCGCTGGCCGCGCTGGCCGCGCTGGCCGCGCCGGCCGCGCTGGCCGCGCCGGCCGCGCTGACCGTGCGCGCAGTGCCTGCGGCGTCCATCGCGTGGGCCGCAGCGGCGGACGTATCGCCCCCCAACGACGCCTTCGCGATCGCGAGCAATGCGTCGGCCCGTTGCGCGCGCCAACCGTTCGCCGACGCATCGCCCGCATCGCGCACGCCCGCCGCCTTGCGCACCGCCGCGAACTCGAGGCCGATCGCCGCATCGCCCGCGTCCGCCACGCGCTCGATCGCGTTCGCGATCACCTCGCCGTCCTCGATCGGCAGCTCGACCGTGATTTTCATCGTGCCGCGCGCCGCATCGCGCGAGATGACGAGCGAGCGGTGCTCCCAGGCGCGCCACGCGCTTGCGGTGGACTCCGGCGCGCCGTTACGGATCTCGCGGCAACGCTCCTCGACCTGCTCGGCCGAGACTCGCAGCGCGTAGTCGAGCAACGCGTCCTCGTCGTAGTACTCGACGACGCGCGTAAGCGCCCGCACCTTCGAGTACGACAAGCGCCCGTCCTCGAATGCCGCAGAGATCGCCGGCATCTCGCGCAGCGCCTGCGCCGTGCGCACCCGCTCGCGCGCCGCCGACATGCACAGGTCGCAGCTCCACGCGAGCCATTCCGCGCAATTGCGCAAGCCCCACGCCTGCCAGCCGCACCGGTCGTCGAACTCGCGCACCAGCATCAGAATTCGATACGCGTCGGCGCTGAGGCCGCGCTCGCCTGAGCGAATCGCGGCGGCGAGGTCGTCGATCGATCGCGGCTCGTTCATCGAATCGGAGGAGCATGGTCCAGCCCCCCAGTAATCGGCATTCGCGCTCATGGATGGACTCCCGTAAAGCAAAGATTCTACTACTGTGATTATCAATGGGGTATCCACTTAGCTCCACCTGCGTCAATATATAGGGGTGAGCCGTTCCGCGGAATCCCTAGCTGCTGGTCGAGATTACCCGCGTACGTGGGACCAGTTCATGGACTGGTTTCCGAACGAAGCTTCATGTGTGCAG
>DASQOL010000048.1:0-10173 GCA_035644475.1 Gammaproteobacteria bacterium
AGCCGCACGAGACGCCGCCCGTCCGTGGTGCGCACCGTGAGATTGCCGAGATCGTCGGGCCGCGACCGCAGGTCGCGGGTGAGCTGGCCGATCACGTCGTACTGCCGCCCGTCGTGCACGAAGTAGCCGAACCGCTGGCCGCTCAAGCCGGCCTGGAGAGTCTCGGCGATGTCGTGCGCGCTCACGCCGAGCGATTGCGCCTTCTCGCGGTCGATGCTCACGCGGAGCTCGGGGCTCGAGAACTTCAAATCGCTGTCGACGAAGCTGAATGTGGCGTCCTCGCGCGCGGCCGCGAGAAACGCCGGCAGTTTCTCCCGGATCGTCTCGAGCTCCGGCGCCTGGAGCACGAACTCGACACCGATCGAGTTCGCGCGCCGTTCGCCGATGCTCTGCTCCTGAGTGATATTCACGCGCGCGCCCGTGTACTCACGCGCGAGTGAGCGCAAGTCCGCCGCGATCTCCTGCTGCGTGCGCGAGCGACGGTCCGGATCGTCCAGGAACAGCCGCACGAACCCGTTGTTCACTGCGCCCTGGGCGCCGTTGCCGCCGTTCGCCGGCACCTGCGTCATCATGATGTGCGCTTCCGGCACGCGGCGGGCGGTTTCTGCCGCGATCTCGTCCATGAAACTCTGCATGTATTCGTAGCTCACGCCGTCGGGCGCCGATGCGCGAACCCATACCCGGCCGCGGTCCTCGAGCGGCGAAAGCTCGCGCGGCAGCGCCGTTTGGATCCACCAGATCGCGCCGCCCGCCGCTGCGAGCACGAGCAGCGCCACCCACGGCCGCCGCAAGCTCGCGGCGAGGCCGGCCGAGTACCGGCGCTCGAGCGCGGCGAAGAACGGCTCGGTGGCAACGAACAGCCGGCCGCGCTTGTGCGCGCCGAGAAGGCGCGAGCTCAGCATCGGCGTAAGCGTGAGCGCCACGGCCGCCGAGATCAGCACCGCGCCGGAAATCGTCAACCCGAACTCGCGGAACAGCCGGCCGGACAGGCCGGCCATGAACAGCAACGGCAGGAACACGACCACGAGCGCGATCGTGGTCGCGATCACGGCCGTGAACACCTCGTTGGTGCCGGAGACTGCGGCCTCGAACGGCTTGCTGCCGGACTCGATCTTCGCGTAGACGTTCTCGAGCACCACGATCGCGTCGTCGACCACGAGGCCGATCGACAGCACGATGCCGAGCAGCGTGAGCGTGTTGATGGAAAAGCCCGCGGCCTGCATCAGCGCGAGAGCGCCCACGATCGATACCGGGATCGCAACCACGGGGATCAGCGTGGTGCGCCACTCGCGCAAGAAGGCGAACACCACGAGCACCACGAGCACGAACGCGACGACGATCGTCTCCTCCACCTCGAGCAGCGAGTGGCGCACGTACTCCGTGTTGTCGTACGCCACGGCGACCGTCACGTCCTCGGGCAGCTCGCGCTCGACCTGCGTCAACCGGCGCCGCAGCTCGTCGACGATCTCGATTTGGTTCGCGCCCGCCTGCGGCTTGAAGTAGAGACCGGCGATCGGCTTCGCGCCGAACTTGAGCGAGCCGCGATCGTTCTGCGCGCCGAGCTCGGCGCGGCCGACGTCGCCGAAGCGCACGACGCGGTCGCCGTTGCGCTTGATCACGAGGCTCTCGAACTCCTCCGGCGTGCCGAGCCGCGACAGGGTCTTCACGGGCAGCTCCACGGACAGACCTTCGATGCGGCCCGACGGCAGCTCCACGTTCTCCCGGTTCGCCGCCTGACGCACGTCGAGCGGGGTGAGACCGTAGGCCCGCAGCTTCTCCGCGTCTATCCAAAGCCGCATCGCGTACCGCTTCTCCGCGGGGGCCTGGACCTCGGCGATTCCCGGGATCGTCTGCAGCCGCTCCTTCAAGTTGTTGGCGAGCTCGCCGAGCTCGAGCTGCGAGCGCCGGTCGCTCGAGAGCGCCAGACCCAGGATCGGCGACGAGTCGGCGTCGGCCTTGTTGACGAGCGGCGGGTCGACGTCGGCGGGCAGCTTGCGTGCCGTGCGCGCGATCTGGTCGCGCACGTCGCTCGCGGCGGCTTCGAGATTCGTTTCGAGCGAGAACTCCACCGAGATCTGACTCGCGCCCTCGCGGCTCGTGGAGCGCAGCGACGTGATGCCGCCCACGGTGTTGATCGCGGCCTCGAGCGGCTCGGTGATCTGCGCCTCGATGACCTCGGCGGCGGCGCCCGAATAGTTGGTCGACACCGACAGCGTCGGCGGGTCGATCGCCGGGTACTCGCGCACGGGCAAGCGCGTGAGCGCGACCAGGCCCGCGAGCGTCACCAGCAGCGACCCCGCGAGCGTCAGCACGGGGCGGCGGATGCTGAGCTCGGGCAGCGTCATCGGTACGCCTGCGCGGTGGGGGGCGCCTCCGCGGTGCGGGCTGCCTCCGCGAGGGGCGGATGCGCGGGCGCGGCGACCTCGGCGTGGATGGGCGAGCCGGGGCGGAGCTGCTGGAGCCCCGAGGTCACGACCACGTCGCCGGCGGTGAGCCCCTCGAGCACGTGCACGCTCGTGTCGGTGCGCGTGCCCGTGACGACGATGCGCCGCTCGGCCTTACCGTCCTTCGCGACGAACACGTACGTGGCCTCGAAGTCGGGGATCAGCGCCTCGGCCGGGATCAGCAGCGCGTCGGGGACCTCGGTGAGCACGAGCTTCACGTTCGCGAACGCGCCGGGCAGCAGCACGCCGCCGGGATTCGGACAGAGCGCGCGGAGCAGCAGGGTCCGCGTCTCGGGATCGATCCGGGGATCGTATGCGTAGACCTCGCCGCCGAACCGCTGGGCGCGGCCGTCGACCATGAACGCGATCGAGCTGCCGATCCTGACCTTCGACGCGTAGCGCTCGGGCACGGCGAAGTCGACCTTGAGGGTATCGACACGCTGCAGCGTGGCGATCTTGGTGGTCGCGCCGACGAACGCGCCCTCGCTGACGTACCGCAGACCGGCTGTGCCGTCGAACGGCGCGCGGATCTCGGTCTTAGCGATCTCGGCCTCGATGAGCGCGAGGTCGGCGCGGCGCACCTGGGCCGTCGCCACCGCGCCGTCGTGCGCGTCCTGGATCACGAAGCCCTGCGTCAAGAGGTCGGACGCGCGCTGCTCGCGCGTCTCGGCGAGCTCGAGCTGGTGCACGGCGCCGGCGCGGCGCGCTTGCAGATCCGCGTCGTTGAGCTTCACGAGAAGATCGCCGCGCGCGACGTGCGCGCCTTCGTGGAACGTGATCGCCGTGATCTTGCCGCTGACCTCGGCTTGAAGGTCGACCGCTTCGACCGCGAGCAGCGTGCCGGTGGAGCTCACGGTCTCGGCGAGCAACGTGGGCTCGACCACCACCGCGCTCACCTTGAGCGCCGCTGCCGCGGCCGACGAGCGCGGCGCCGCGCCGCCGGCCGGCCGGGTCGCGGGCGCGCCGGCGGCCGACCCGCCCGTGAGCTCGGAGCGGATCTTCGGCACCGCCGCGGCCAGGACCACCGCCGCGATCAAGAGCACGCGAATGAACGGCCTCGATCGCCGCTTGATCGACGGCGCGTCGCGTTGGGATTCGTGGGGATGGTCGGGCACGTAACGGCGCTGCTGCTCGCGGTGGCCTCGTTTGATGAGACGGAGCGCCGTGCGGCTCACCCCACCCCGCGATTCGACAGAACGCGTCGGTAGGGAGTGGCGCGCCGTTTTACGTCTATCGAGTACCGCAGCGTCACCAGCCGCCCCAAGGGCGCCCACTTCTTGCTGCGGCAACATTCACCCAGGAGGTTCCCATGTCGGTGCGATCGACTTTCCGAGCCGGCCTCGCGATCACGGCCGCGCTCTGGGCTTGCACCACGCAAGCGCAGCAACCGTTCGCCCTCGAAGAGGCTTCCATCGAGGGTATTCACGCCGCGATCAAGTCAGGGCAAACCACGTGCGCCCAGGTGGTCGAGGGCTACGTCGCGCGCGCCCGCGCCTACAACGGCGTCTGTACTGCGCTGGTGACGGAGGACGGTAAGCCCGTCGCTTCGGCCAAGGGCACGACGCGCGCCGGCGCGGCGCTCGCGTTCCCGACGAGCACCGTCTCGATCGCGTCGATCCTGCCCGACTTCGACAAGTACAAGGGCAAGACGCCGGACTGGGGTCGCATGGAGAGCACGGCGTCGGATCCGACCGTCATGCAGCAGTACGGCATGGTGTCGGGTATCCCGAACGCCGGCCAAGTGAACGCGCTCGAGTCGCTGAACATCCGCGGCGAGCGCTCGGTCACGTGCAAAGGCGCGTTCGACGCGCCGCCCGGCACGGCGCTGCCGCCGGGCGCGCCGGCCGCGTGCGAGGAGTTCCGCAAGCAGCCCGACGCGCTCGAGACGGCGAAGGCGCTCGACGCGAAATACGGCAAGAATCCGGATCTCAAGGCGATGCCGCTGTACTGCGTCGCGATGTCGTTCAAGGCCGTCTACGACGCGAAGGACATCCGCTCCACGGGCGGCGGCGACGTGAGCTACGCCACCGACTTCGCGCCCGACGACTCGACGCTGGTCGCGCGGCTGCGCGGCGCCGGCGCGATCATCTACGCGCACGCACACAACGCCGAGTACAACGGCGGCAGCGGCGATCCCAAGGGCATGGCCAAGGTCGAGCGCCCGAGCGTCGTGACCGGCGGCGCCCGCGAAACCTGGGGCGGCACAACGTGCAACCCGTACGACACCACGCGCCAGACCGGCGGCTCGAGCGGCGGCTCGGGCGCGTCCGTCGCGGCCAACCTCGTCGTCTGCTCGATCTGCGAGTCGACGGGCGGCTCGTGCCGCAATCCCGGCACGCACAACGGCGTGGTCACCTTGGTCCCGACCAAGGGCATGATCTCGTTCGACGGCAGCATCGGCTCGAACCCGTATCGCGACCGGCCGGGCATCACCTGCCGCTCGCTGGCCGACGCGACGACCGTGCTCGACGCGTTCCGCGACAAGAAGACCGGCGGCTACTTCGACGCGGCCGACACCGCCACGGCGCTACCGCGCTCGTTCGAGTCGAAGACGCCGTACATGGCCGCGCTGTCCGACCCGAAGGCCGCGAAGCCGCTCGCCGGCAAGCGGATCGGCGTGCTCCGCGAGCTCATGGTCAAGGCCAACCCGGCCGACGCCGCGATCATCGACACGATCGACAAGGAGCTCGCGGTTCTGAAGTCGCTCGGCGCAGAGCTGGTCGAGTCCACCGGCCCCGGGTACTACGACGATCCCGCAATCCCCAACATGGCGTTCAACTTCGAGCAGGGGATCGCGGAAGCGGTGCCGTACTACCTGCCCGAGGTCTTCTCCTGGCAGAAGGAAGGCAAACCCGAGTTCTCGGTTCCCGGCTACGACGTGACGAGCCGCGACTACCTCGTCGCGGCCGCGTCGCACAAGGCACCGTGGCCCGCGAACCTCGACTTCCGCCGCATCATGGGCGCCGCGCCGAACGACGATGACACAGTGACCGGCTACACCTTCTCGTTCCAGTTCGCGCAGTATTTGCAGGACCGCGGCGACAAGAAGGTGGTTGACTGGGCGTCGCTCAACGCGAACGCCAAGTACATGACCGAGGTCCGGACCGTCGCAATGAAGAATTGGGAGAACAAGAAGATCGACATCGCGACGCCGACACTGTCGTGGGACCTGCGCCGTCAAACCGTGATGCGCACCGTCGTGCTCAAGGTGCTCGCGCAGAACAAGATCGACGTGTTCGTGAATCCGCCGCTGCTCGCGCTGCCCGGCAAGATCGGCGCGGCGGGCAACGGCGGTGGTGGCGGCGGAGCCGCCGCGGGCCACGGCTATGGTGCGTCGCTCGGCCTACCCGAGGCGTTCGTGCCGGCCGGCTTCTCCAACACGATCTACGACACGGTCGCGAAGCTCTCCGACGACGGCACCGAATACCGGTCGTCGCCGGGCACCACGCCGACCAAGCTCGAGAGCCCGCTGCCGTTCAACATGGCGTTCTGGGCGGGCCCGGGCGACGAGACGATCATCTTGAAGGTCGCGTCGGCGTACGAGGCGGCCACGCACCATCGCAAGGCGCCGCCGGGCTTCGGGCCGGTGACCGACACGCGGCTCTCCGCGCGCTGACGCAACGTAGGATCGTTCCTGAGAAACGCCGGCCGCTCACTCGAGCGGCCGGTTTCGTTTTGGGCGCTCCCACCGATCCCTCCATGGAGGGATTTCGCACCAATCCGGGGCGAGCGTTTCCGCGGAAACATCCGCGACGTTGCGGCTGAGCCCCACCCGGTAGGGACACTCCGTTCGCTTCGCGTCTATCAAGTAGCGCAGTCCCCGCGACAAGGGGACGCGCGTCGTTCCTCGTCGCAACCCAAGCTCGGAGGAATCCCATGCCGATTCACAGGAAGTCGATAGTGCTCACCGTCTCCGCGTGCGTTCTCTCCGCGGCCGCGCTCTGGGGCACCGCGGCCAGCGCGCAGCAACCGTTCGCTCTCGAAGAAGCGTCCATCGCGGGCATTCACGCGGCAATCAGGTCGGGTAAAACGACCTGCGCCCAGGTCGTGCAGGGCTACATGGACCGCGCGCGCGCCTACAACGGCGTCTGCACCGCGCTCGTCACCGAGGACGGCAAGCCCGTAGCGGCCGCTACCGGCGCCGTGCGCGCGGGCGCCGCGCTGCAGTTTCCGACAAAGACGGTGAAGATCACCGATCTCTTCCCGGACTACGCCAATTACACTGGTGACAAGCCCGACTTCGGCCGCGTGGAGGCCACGGCGTCGGATCCGACGGTCATGCAGCAGTACGGCATGGTGTCCGGCATCCCGAACGCGGGCCAAGTCAACGCGCTCGAGTCGATCAACATTCGCGGCGAGCGCTCGGTGACCTGCAAAGGGGCGTTCGACGCGCCGCCCGGCACGCCCCTGCCCGCCGGCGCGCCGGCCGAGTGCGACAAATTCCGCCAGCAACCCGACGCGCTCGAGACGGCGAAGGCCCTCGACGCGAAGTACGGCCGCAGTCCCGATCTCAAGGCGATGCCGCTGTACTGCGTCGCGATGTCGTTCAAGGCGGTCTACGACGCGAAAGACATCCGCTCCACCGGCGGCGGCGACGTGAGCTACGCCACGGACTTCGCGCCGCAGGACTCGACGCTCGTAGCGCGCTTGCGCGACTCCGGCGCGATCATCTACGCGCACGCGCACAACGCCGAATACAACGGCGGCAGCGGCGACCCCAAAGGAATGGCCGCGGTCACCCACCCGATGCTCGGCACTGGCGGCGCGCGCGAGACGTGGGGCGGCACGACCTGCAACCCATACGACACGTCGCGCGAAACCGGCGGCTCGAGCGGCGGCTCGGGCGCCTCGGTGGCTGCCAACCTCGTCGTCTGCTCGATCTGCGAGTCGACGGGCGGCTCGTGCCGCAGCCCCGGCACCCACAACGGCGTCGTCACGTTCGTGCCGACCAAGGGCATGATCTCCTACGGCGGCGGCATCGGCGCCGACCCGTATCGCGACCGTCCCGGCATCTCGTGCCGTTCGGTGAGCGACGCGGCCACGGTGCTCGACGCCTTCCGCGACAAGAAGACCGGCAAGTACTTCGACGCGCGCGACATCTATACGGCGCTGCCGCGCTCGTTCGCGTCAAAGACGCCGTACGTCGCGGCGCTCGCCGACCCGAAGACCGCGAAACCGCTCGCCGGCATGAAGATCGGCGTGCTCCGCGAGCTCATGGTCAAGTCGAGCCCGGCGAACGAGGCCATCATCGACACCATCGACAAAGAGCTCAAAGTGCTCCAGTCGCTCGGCGCCGAGCTCGTCGAGTCGACCGGCCCGGGCTATACCGACGATCCCGCAATCCCGAACATGCCGTACACGTTCGAGAACGCGATCGCCGAGGTCGTGCCGTACCACCTGCCCGAGATCCTGTCATGGCAGAAGGACGGCAAGCCCGAGTTCTCGGTGCCGGGCTTCGACGTGACGAGCCGCGACTATCTCGTCGCTGCCGCGTCGCTCAAGGCGCCGTGGCCGGCGAATCTCGACTTCAACAGGATCATGGGCAACGCGCCCGAGACCGAGGACGCCGTCAGCGCGTACACCTTCAGCTTCCAGTTCGCGCAGTACCTCTTGAACCGCGGCGACAAGCGCGTGCACGACTGGGCCACTCTCAACGCCAACGCAAAGTACTACAGCAACGCGCGCGACGTCGCGATGGACAACTGGGAGCACAAGGCGATCGACATCCGCACCGACGAGGTGAGCTTCGTGATGCGCCGCAAGGACGCGATGCGGATGGCGATCGTGAAGGTGCTCGAGCAGAACGCCATCGACGTGTTCGTCAATCCGCCACTGATCGCGTTGCCGAATCGGATCGGCGCGCCGAACATGCGCAACGCCGGCGGAGCGGGCCACGGCTACGGCGCGCGGCTCGGCCTTCCGGAGGTCTTCGTGCCGGCGGGGTTCGCCGACACGGTCTACGAGCCGGTCGCGAAGCTCAGCGCCGACGGCAAGGAGTACTCGGCGACGCCCGGCACGACACCGATCAAGCTCGCGAGCCCGCTGCCGTTCAACATCGCGTTCTGGGCGGGCCCGGGCGACGAGTCGATCGTGCTGAAGGTCGCATCGGCGTACGAGGCGGCGACGCACCATCGCAAGGCGCCGCCGGGCTTCGGGCCGGTGCCCGACACGCGGCTCTCCGCGCGCTGAAACGAGCCATCGAACGCGCCGGCCTCGCGAGAGGCCGGCGCTTTTTTTACGCCACGAAACGGCCCGCGCCGATTCGGTAGACGGCAGCCGTCTCTCGCACCTCCGCGGAGGGCGGCGCCGCCTCGGCGAAGTCGTCTTCCATGTCCTCCCGCCGATAACCGCAATTGGGAACGACGCGGCCATCCGGCCGCACGAAGTAGAGGTCGTGGTCGCGGTCTCGCCGAATCCGGAAGCCGCCCTCGTGCACGAGCCGGTGATGGTGCGAGCACAGTAGGGTGAGGTTGTCGACGCTCGTGTCGCCGCCGTCCGTCCAATGGCGGATGTGATGCGCGTCGATGTAGCGCCGGTTGCCGCAACCGGGGAAGGTGCAACCGCGATCGCGCGACCACAGCGCGCGCCTCAAGGGCGTCGACACCGTGCGCTGCTTGCGGCCCGCGTCAAGCGGCCTGCCGCGCTCGTCCTCGACGATCGTGACGACGCTGCAGTCGCAAGTGAGACGCTTCACGGTGTCGACGGGCGAATCCGACCGCCCCCGCCCTCCGCGGAGGGCGGACTCGTCGACGTGCACCACAACCTGATAGTGATCCGCGGCCGACGCCGGCGCCTCGTCGCCGACCGTACCGGCGAACGACGCCTTCGCGATCGCGAGCAGCGCATCGGCCTGCTGCGCGCACCAGCCGTTCGTCGATGCATCAGCCGAATCGCGAATGCCGGCGGCATTGAACGCGGCCGCGAACTCGAGACCGGTCACGGCATCTCCCGCGTTCGCGACGCGCTCGATGGCGTTGGCGATCACTTCGCCGTCCTCGATCGGCACTTCGACCGTGATCTTCATCATCCCGCGTGCAGCGTTCCGCGCGATGGTGAGCGAGCGATGTTCCCACGCGCGCCACGCCGTGCTCGTCGATTCCGGCGCCGAGTTGCGGATCTCGCGGCAGCGTTCCTCGAGCCGCGCGGCGTCAACGCGCAGCGCGTACTCGAGCAGCGCTGCCTCATCGTAGTACTCGACGACGCGCGTGAGCGCGCGCACCTTCGAGTAGGAGAGGCGCCCCTGCTCGAACGCGGCGGAGATCAGCGGCATCTCCCGCAACGCGTGCGCGGCGCGAACCTTCTCGTGCGCCGTGGACAGCGAGAGGTCGCACCGCCACGCAAGCCATTCGGCGCAGCTGCGGAGTCCCCACGCCCGCCATCCGAACCTGTCGTCGAACTCACGCACGAGCATCAGCATTCGATAAGTCTCGGCATTCATTTGGCGGGCGAGCGAGCGGATCGCGTCGTCGAGCTCGTCGATCGACCGGTGATGTTCCTCCGCGAGGACGGACGCGGGGGTGCCCGCGTAGTTCGGATTGGCGCTCATCGATTGGGTCTCCGGGGGCTGATTCTAGGTACTGGTATTTTACATGGGGTATCCACTTAGCTCCACCTGCGTCAATATATAGGGGTGAGCCGTTCCGCGGAATCCCTAGCTGCTGGTCGAGATTACCCGCGTACGTGGGACCAGTTCATGGACTGGTTTCCGAACGAAGCTTCATGTGTGCAG